>JAWLED010000084.1:0-12129 GCA_041686235.1 Spirochaetia bacterium
GTCCCATGACCAGGGTGGTATGTCGCAACGGTATGGAAACCGAGATCTTCGAGAATATCTCGGCCCCGCCGCCGCCGCCACTGCCGCCGCCGCCGCCACTGCCGCCGCCGCCACCACTGCCGCTGCCGCCGCCGGAGGAAAGCGATACCTCGTGCAGCGATACCGCCTGAGGTGAGCCGGCGTTCAACTCGTTTGCATTACTCATATACACACACGTGTACCATCTATTCCTACCTATACGTAGTAAACGGCCGTAATGACCGCATTTGCCAGAATGAGCAGTACAAAGCCCCGTCCCACCGACTTGATGGCCATTTGCGGTACTTCGGTGGAGGAGCGTTGAACCTTGAACCCGTGATAGGTAGCGACCACCGAAATGATCGCACCAAAGACAATGCTCTTGATGAACGATGCGCTGACGTCGACGAGTCCCAGCGTTGCCAAGAGGTTCGTGAAGTAATCGATGAACGAGATGGGCCTGACGAACTGTGTGACCATGTAGGAACCGAGAAGCCCGAAGACGTTAAAATACACGTTCAGAATGATGATGGACGCCGTCACGCCGAGGAATCGCGGAACCACGAGAAACGAGATCGGATCGATCCCCGTAGCGGTGTAGGCCTCGATTTCATGGTTGATAACCATGGTCCCGAGCTCGGTCGTAATGGCAGTCCCGGATCTTGCCATAATGATGAAGGCGGTTAGGATCGGGCCGAGCTCCCGGGTGATCACCGTAATCAAGATCTGATATATGAGGCGGCCTTGGCCGAATTGCGGCAAGAGACTCAGCCCCTGCACGATGATGACTGCGCCGAGGGCTACCGACAGTACCGCGATGACCGATAGTGCCTCTACACCCGTGAAGAGTATCTGCATGGTGAGTACGCGGCTGCCCACGCTGCGCCTTCGCACGAACAGCAAGGTTTCTTTGAGGACTTCGTAGAAAAATCCAAGGGCATACGCGAGCTCCCCGAGTCGTTCGATGACCCGGCGGCCGATACGCTCGACAAAGCCGGCCGCACTTTTCATCCCGGTATGCTCCTCCTATATCTGCACGGCGTGCCCGAGAAACGGCGTGGCGAAATGATCGTCTATGTCCATGTCTTCGCAGGTTCGCCCGAGGCGTCCCCACTTGCCATGGTAATCGGATCCGGCGCTAACCAGGAGGCCGAGGTTTCGTGCTATTTCGGCGTAGTGCCTGCAGGTCTGCGGCGAAGCTCCCGTGTGATAGGCCTCCACGCCGTCGAGTCCCTTTCCTTTCCACTCGTCGAATGCGTTTTCGATTTTTCGCCACGAAGAAAGCCACAGGGTGCGTGGATGAGCCACGATCGCCTTTCCCCCGCCGCTGTGGATCAGCTCGATGCAGCGCGAGAGGCTGGGTGCTTCCCGCGGCTCGTGCGCCGCCGCACCGTCGGCCAAGTAGCGATCGAAGGCCTCCTGATAACTATCGACGAATCGTCTGTCGATCAGCAGTTGTGCAAAATGGGGTCGCGCCACTACACCGCCCTCGGCGTATGCGGCGAGCTCGCCGTAGTCGGCATCGATTCCCAGCTGCGATAGCCGCGAGAGCATGCGGCGATTGCGTCGTGCGCGGTCTTCCCGCAGGGTTTCCAAACCCTCGGCAAAGGCTCCGTCGAGGTGAGTCAGCCCGAGTCCGAGAACGTGTAGCGCCCCCAAATCGAAAGCGGCTTCGAGCTCCACCCCCGCAATAACGTGCACCCCGTGCCGCGCGCCCGCACCTCGAGCTTCCCCCACGCCGGCGATCGTATCGTGATCGGTGACGGCCACCGCGTGAATGCCGAGAGAAGCCGCGAGGGCTACGAGCTCGGTGGGGGTAGAGAGACCGTCGGATTCGGTTGTGTGCGTGTGCAGGTCGACCATCGATGGAAAGCATCATCCGAATAGACGCCGTAGTCAAGCTCCCCTCGCGCAATAACCTTGATTTTCCCGTTCTTGTTGTTTAGAGTTCTTCGAAGGAGGACTGGCTGTGCCCAAGGCGATGCACTACAAGGCCAATTCGGTCATATACTTCAAGGGTGATACCCCGGACCGGATATTTATTCTGAAGGCCGGCAGGGTTAGTCTTGACTCCAACGATATCGAAACCGGACAAGAGATCCACGACTACATTCAGACCGGCGAGTTCTTCGGAGTGAAATCGGCGCTCGGCAAGTACCCTCGAGAGGAAAACGCGGTGGTGCTCTCCGATACCGACGTCCTTATCTTCTCGGTGGCTGAGTTCGAGCAACTCGTCAGTCAGAACACCCGCATCATCATGAAGATGCTGAAGGTGTTTTCCAATCAACTTCGTCGGATACATGCCAAAGTGTCGAACCTGCTTTCAGAGAATGAGCAGGCAAATCCGGAAGAAGGCCTGTTTCAAAACGGTCAGTACTTCATGAAAAAGAAGCAGTACCGACAGGCCCTATACGCGTTCAACAAATACTTGACCTACTATCCCTCGGGGCGGTTTCACGAAGAGGCGAATCGTCTTGCACGAACCGCAGAACAGTATGCTCAGCGCTTCGGACAGGGGAAGGGGCCGGCGCCGGAGGGTGTGGGCAAGACCGAGGTTTCCAAACCGCAAACAGGCAAGAGCCTCTCGGAGTCGGCACGCCGCTACTACGAGGCGGTGAGTATGCTTGGCAGGCAAGAGTATCAGAACGCGCTCGAAGTGTTCAAAGAGATCGTCCAGAGCGGAGAGGACCAGGAATACATTGTCAAGTCGTTGTTTGAAATCGGGCGCAGCCTCTTCTACATGAAGCACTATGATGCGGCGATAAAGCATTTCACCCAGTTCCTCCAAAAATACCCGAAAGCCACAGAGTTACCGGACGCGCTCTACTACATCGGACAGAGTTATCAGGAAAACGGTAACGCCGAGCGCGCCGACTCCTTCTACAAGAAGATCCTCTCCCTTCCCGAAATCGATGAAGGGTTGAAGCGAAAGGTCAATAAGGCACTTCGTGCGTTGGAGGAAGCCTAACGATGGAGCTGAACTCGCAGGCCTTCGAACGATTTGCCGTCAATTTTGAAAAAGGCGACCTCATTTTCTGTGAGTACGAGCCGGGTGACTCGTTCTACCTCATCCAGCAGGGGCGCGTGCAGATTTCGAAAATCCTCGGCGACATCGAGAAAACCATCGACATTCTGCAGCCGGGAGAGATTTTCGGCGAGATGGCTATTCTCGAGGAAGCCCCGCGCTCGGCAAACGCGACGGCGTTGGATCCGGTGCGGGCGTTAGAGTTTAATCGCGAGAACTTTGAGATACTGCTGCGCGGCAATCCTCAGATTGCGCTCAAATTGCTGAAACTGCTGACAAAGCGCATCTATGATCAACGGCGCCGCTTTATGATTCTCACGCTCGAGGACGAGCAGGCGAAAGTGGCCGACGTGTTTCTGATGCTCAACGAGTTGCAAACGGAGGCGGAACCGCAGGAAGACGACGAGATGACGGACGAGCGGCGCTTCTACACGACCCCCGACGATGTGGCCCACTGGGCGGGGATCTCGCCCGAGAAGAGCCGCGAGGTGCTCAACCACTTTGCCTCACAGCGCCGAGTCGAGATCCACGACGATCATATCGTCGTGAAGAACATCAATGATTTTGCCCGCTTTGTGCGCTCCCGCCGTAAACAGTAGGCAATTTCCGCCGACAGCTTTACACTTCTTATATGCACACTTCCGACGCAGACACTTCCGATGTCGACTCCTCCGAGCCGGCACAGGGGGACGGAGCCGCCGACGGGCGAGACGTCCGTATTCTCATCGTAGAAGACGAGGAGCTCGTCGCGGAGAACGTGCGTGAGCGGGTCGAAGGGTTGGGCTACGTCGTGACCGGGACGGCGTCGACGGGGGCGGAGGCCGTCCGCCTTGCCGTAGCGACGAGCCCCGATGTGGTGCTCATGGATATTCGCCTCGAGGGCGAGATGGACGGTGTCGACGCGGCTGCGAGGTTCGGCCAATACGTGGACTGCGCCGTGTTGTACCTGACATCCTACACCGACCACGCAACCGTCATGCGCGCGCGAGAGACGCTCCCGTACGGCTATATCGTGAAACCCGTTAGCACCGAGGAGCTGTGGAGCAACATCGAGGTCGCTCTCTATAAGGCGGGAAAGGATTCCGCCACCAAGCGCAGCGAGTCCTTCAACAGAAAAGTGGTCTCCGACGTTCTCGACGGTATCCTCGTCCTCGACGCGGCCGAGAGTCGCATCATCAGCGCAAACTCGGTCGCCGTTCGCCTGGCCCGCGGTTCCGCGGGGGATGTCGTGGACACTCCGGTCTCCGAGGTCCTCCCCCGTGAGGTAGCGGCCTCGCTGCTCAGCGAAACGCCTCCTGCCGACGGCGAAACCGTTGCCCTCGGTGCGGAGTTTCCGCCCGACGGCGACGGTCGGGTGCGGTACGTCGACGTTGAGTCTCGTTCCTTGCGGTGGGAAGGCGAGCTGTTCGTGCTCATCACGTTACGTGACGTAACGCCGCACGTTGAGCGTCAAACTGAGATCGAGCGGCAGGTGGAGGAGCGGGACGAGCTCTTGCGGGAGGTGCATCATCGGATAAAGAACAACTTGCAAATCCTTTGGAGTTTGTTTGATTTACAGAAACGGCGCGGTCCGCCGGTACAGGTCGTCGAGGCTCTCACGAAGGCGCAGAACCGTATCCGAGCACTGTCTCGCGTGCATGAGGTGCTCCATCGTGAGGACCGTCTGAGACAGGTGGACATCGGTCGCTACCTCCAAACGATTGTGCTCGAGCTGCGCGAGGCGTACTCGCTCACAGGGCTGTCGGTGGATGTCGATGCCCCGGGGGTATTCATGCGGATGGAGCGGGCGCTCCCGATCGGGCTTGCGGTGACCGAGCTTGTTTCCAACGCGCTGAAACACGCCTTTGGCGGAGCGTCCCCCGAGCCTCCGCGCGCAGCGCACGAGTCCGGTACCCAACAGGCGCCACACATATGGGTCACGCTGCGCCGTCGGGAGGACCACTATGAGCTCTCGGTGCGGGACAACGGCAGGGGTATAGGTGGTGTAGCCCGCTCGTTGCGGGAGGTGCCCGGCCGCTCACTGGGACTGCGCATCGTAGAGATCGTTGCGCGCCAGTTACGCGGTCACGCGGAGCTTGCCGGGAACGGCACGACCACGGTCTCCATCATATTTCCGGTTTCCGGGGGTGACAAAGAATAAAGGTCCCCGTCGGGGCGACAACCCCGTCGGGCCGACAGCCCCGTCGGGCCGACAGCCCCGCCGGCCCGGTGAGACGGTGGGGCGTGCTGCGGCGGCTGAGATGGCTGGGGTGGAGACGGGCGGGCGTATGACTTTACGGTTTTTTCCAATTTTTTTGCATTTGCTTCTTGACTAAATGATTCATGGTCTCTAGCTTCTCCGAAAGCACTCGTTGTTCTCCCACCAAGGGAGGACTGTATAGACGACGAGAGGAGGAGCGTATGCGGAGTAAGGGCGCACAAATTATCTGGGAAACGCTGGTACGGGAAGGTGTAGAAGTCGTATTCGGTTATCCAGGCGGCGCCATTCTTCCCGCTTACGACGCCATGTTGGAGTATCCGATACGACACGTGCTCGTGCGGCACGAGCAGGGTGCGGCGCACATGGCGGACGGATATGCACGCGCGACGGGTAACGTCGGAGTGGCAATGGCAACGTCCGGGCCGGGGGCAACGAATCTGGTAACCGGAATCGCTACGGCAATGATGGACTCGTCTCCTATGGTGTGCATTACCGGGCAAGTGCCGGGTGCCGCTATCGGGACGGACGCCTTTCAGGAAACCGACGTTACCGGTGTTACGCTTCCTATCACCAAGCACAACTACCTTGTTACCGATCCGGCGGACATCGAAAGTGCTTTGCGAGAAGCATTCTATATAGCACGCTCCGGCCGACCCGGACCGGTGCTCGTCGACATTTCGAAAGACGCACAGCAGAAAGAGATCGAATGGTCGCCGAGCCTCGAGCCGGTGCGCATGCCGGGCTATCGCCCCGATTTGACCGCGCCGGCAACCGAGCTCGAGCGCGCAGCGGAGATGATCGACCAGGCCGAGCGCCCCGTCATCCTCGGTGGACACGGAATCACGATGTCCGGGGGGATGGATGCGTTTCGGAAATTTGCTGAAAAGGCAAACATTCCCGTCGGGATGACGCTTCTCGGCCTTGGTGGTTTCCCCATAGACCATGAGCTCAACCAGGGTATGATGGGTATGCACGGTGAATCGTGGGTCAATCAAGCCATCCAAGAGGCGGATCTCCTGATTGCCCTTGGTATGCGTTTCGACGACCGAGTAACCGGAAATCTCAAGAATTACGCCCAAAATGCAAAAAAGATACATATCGATATCGACCCGACCGAGATCAACAAGAACGTTCGTGTCGATGTCGGCATCGTAGGAGATCTCAACGAGACCCTTTGGCGATTGACGCCCATGGTGCGCTCGCAGCCCCGATCGGATTGGCTCGCTCGCCTCGCAGACCTTCGCGGAGAGGCGTCGGTGCGCGACATTCAACGGTTGCCGGACAACGGGCACCTGTACGCAGCTCACGTCATAAACGACCTGTCCCATTTCACCGGTGGTCAGGCGATCATCGCAACCGACGTCGGGCAACATCAAATGTGGGCGGCGCAGTACTATGCGCATAACATACCCATGCACCACATCACCTCCGGGGGGCTCGGAACGATGGGCTTTGCATTGCCGGCCGGGATCGGGGCTAAGTTCGGCCAACCGAATAAACAGGTATGGGTAATCGCCGGAGACGGTGGCTTTCAGATGACAGCCGCCGAGCTCTCGACGTGTGCACAAGAGGGGTTGGATCTAAATATCGCCATCATCAACAATAATTTCCTCGGCATGGTGCGGCAGTGGCAAGAGTTCTTCTACGACAAACGCTACTCGGCAACGCCCATGAAAAACCCTGATTTCATAAAACTTGCCGAAGCGCATGGTCTCACGGGGTTGATCTGCGAAAAGCGCGAAGATGTAGAGTCGGTGATCACCCAAGCGGAAAGCACCCCGGGGACGGTGGTGGTGGATTTCCACGTCGAGCAAGAGGATACCGTGTATCCGATGGTCCCCACCGGCAACGATTTGCATCAAATGATTCGACGTCCCCAAGCGGAAAACCCGTTGGTGGAAACCGCGAGCGACTAGTTTGCGCGGGGGCTTTGATCGATCCGGCCCGAGGAGGCAACAGATGTCAGATAGTGTAATGAGAATGTTTGCAGTATACGTAGAGGATAAGCCCGGCGTGCTAAACCGCGTAGCATCGCTGTTTCGCCGCCGAGGCTTCAATATCGACTCGCTTACGGTTGGGCATACGCACCAGCAGGGCGTTTCCCGGATGACCATCTGCTTAGAGGCGGATCATCTTACCGCAACGCGAATTGAGGCAAACCTCTACAAGCTGGTAAACGTGGTGCGTGTAGAGGACGTAACGCCGCATCCGTCCGTGGCGCGCGATCTCGCCCTCGTTAAGGTGTCGACGAGTCCGGAGTCACGCTCGGAGCTCCTCCAAGTGGTGGAGATATACCGGGCTCAAGTCGTGGATTTTAATCCTGAGTCGATTATCGTGGAAATTACCGGTGACGAGGGCAAGCTGGACAGCTTCATCGAGGCACTACGGCCGTATGGCATTATCGAAATGGTGCGGACCGGCGTCGTTGCCATGGCTCGAGGCCCGCACGCTCCCCAGGTCAGCCCGGAGTTCGTTAGTGCCAGAGTCCCCGAGGAGGAATCGGTTTGAGCTCTACGACCACGTTCGTACACACCGTACAAAGCGAAATTATCATTATTAGGTAGGGATGCTCCCTCTGTTGAGGGCGAGCATCCCAGGGCCGGGTTCGGAGAGTGGTCAAACTCTCAGACCCGGTTTTTTTGTGCCGTAGTTCCGGTTCCAACGACCGGGCCGGCAGAATCGGGGTTCAGCGGTTGCCGTGCCATAGTACCCGGCAACGCGCTGCTGGAAACGAAAAAGGGAGGAACACAATGGCAGGAGTACCGACAGGACTACCACAGCACGTAGATGTATACGATACCACGCTGCGCGATGGTACCCAACGAGAGGGGCTTTCGCTCTCGCTCGAGGACAAGCTTCGTATCGCTCGCCGTCTCGACGAGCTCGGCGTCGCCTTCATCGAGGGGGGCTGGCCGGGGTCCAACCCCAAAGACGCGGGGTTCTTCGATCAGGCGCAGCACATGCAATGGGAGAACGCGTCGGTGGCGGCCTTTGGATCGACGTGCCGAGTCGGAAAGAGACCGGAGGAGGATGCAAATGTCGCTGCACTGCTCCAGGCAAATACCCCGGTATGTACCGTCGTCGGTAAGACGTGGACTCTGCACGTCACCGACGTTCTCCGCACGGATCTCAAAGAGAACCTGCGGCTCATCGAAGAGAGTATCGCCTATCTGATATCACAGGGCCGGCGAGTCGTCTATGATGCCGAGCATTTCTTCGACGGGTTCGAGGCCGACCCTCGCTATTCCATCGAGACGCTCACCGCCGCCGTGCGTGGGGGAGCGGAGGTGCTGGTGCTTTGTGACACCAACGGCGGCAATCTTCCGTGGCACATCGAGGATGCGTTTCGCTCGGTCCGCGCGGAGCTCGGCGATGTACCGCTGGGTATGCACGCACACAACGACGGCGGTTGTGGTGTGGCAAATTCGCTGGCGGCCGTGCGACAGGGCGCAGTACATGTGCAAGGGACGATCAACGGATACGGAGAGCGCTGCGGCAATGCGGACCTGTGCTCGATCATTCCCGACGTCGAGCTCAAGATGAACGCCTCCTGTTTGCCGCAGGGGCGTCTACCGGAGCTCTTCGACAGCGCCCACTTCGTCGCCGAGGTAGCGAACCTTTCGCCGGATGATCATGCGCCGTTTGTGGGGCGAAGTGCATTTGCCCACAAAGGTGGCATCCATGTGGCGGCAATGCGGCGCAATCCGCTTTCGTATCAACACATCGACCCGGAACTGGTCGGCAACGAGATGCGTATTGTCGTCAGCGAGTTGTCCGGACGCGGCAACTTGATGAGTAAGGCTGAAGAGCTCGGTATGGAAGGTACCCGCGACGTCAGCGATGTCCTCGAGCGAATCAAAGAGTTGGAATCAAGAGGGTTTTCGTTCGAGGCGGCGGAAGCTTCGGTGGCAATGATGCTTCATCGGCGAGAGGATGGCTATACCGCTCCGTTTGAGCTTATCGACTACACCTCGATTGTCGAGCACCGCCACGGGCGCGGCATGGTAACCGAAGCGTCGATCAAAGTGCAGGTGGGAGAGGAGATCTATCACACGGTTTCCGACGGCGACGGACCTGTCGATGCGCTCTATCTTGCGTTGAGCAAGGCCCTGTCGCCGGTTGTTGAAGGGTTCGACGAGGTCAAGCTCGCCGACTATAAGGTGCGTATTCTCGACGGTGTCAGCGGCACTGCGGCAACAACGCGGGTGCTCGTGGATATGACCTACGACGGAGAACGGTGGAGCACCGTAGGCGCCTCGACCAATATCATCGAGGCTTCTTGGCAGGCGCTCTCGGACGGCATCGAGTACGGCCTGCTTCTCCAACACCGCGGCGGCTTGCAGGGAAAACACCGTGGCAGCGCGGAGGGTGAGGTACCGATCGGAGACACAGCCGACGCACACGCGGCCGGCCGATCCTGATCGGTTCAACCGGTGCGGGTGTGCGTGGTAGTCTCACCGGTACGCTTCTATGTTAGGCAGTGATCTCACGTTGAATCGTCACTCGGGTCGGCTGAGGGGGCGGCGCGTTTTGCTCGCCGTCGTTCTTTTGATGCTCGTGTCGTGTCCGGGGTGGGCCCAGGCACCGGGCGAGGAGAGCGAGAAAGAATCAAGCGGTGGTGAGGGTGCGACCCCGGCCCCGACCCGAGAGTCCACGCGGCCGAACGTCGAGCTCAGTACCTTTCGCGCCGAGGTTCGTCCCGACTTCGAAGTAGTACTTCCCACCGGTGCGATAAAGCAGCATATTCCTCTTCGCTTCGGTCGGTTTGGTATTGATACCACGCTCGGATACGCGGTGAACGGTAACCAGCTCGACGGGGACATGGTGTTCTCCTACCGGCTCGGCCGCTTCCTCTTCGAGCAGCGCTTTTTCCAAATGGTGGATTTCGAGGACTACGTCGACCCGCGCTTTGGTCTCGGCGGGGTGGACGTGTTCTCCGATGAAGAGTTCGTCGTACGCAAACGAGGGCTCGAGCCGCGCATATCGGCTTTTGTCACACCCGATAGCCGGGTCGGCACGGCCCTTAAGGCCACCGACACTTTCGAGTGGAGCCTTTCCGAAGAAGAGCTCGTCGATGAAGGTTTAGACCTCAGGCCCGAGGTGTTTTTCATCTATGACAACATGAAAGCTGTCCAGCCGAATCGCGCCCTCGAGCTCACTGGAACGGCCGGGCGCCTGTCGCTCTCCGAGCGTTTTCGAAACAGTTTTACCAACCCGGTATCGCTCGAGCTTCAGAGCCGCGTGCTATTCCAGGCGCTCATAGGCGACGAGTGGGGCATCGAGGAACACCTCAGTTTCGACACGCTTATCGATGTGTGGCGCGACGACCTGGCGAGAATGTATCAACTCGGCGGCTTCGACAGTGTTCGGGGCTACGCGCCGAATGAGATCAAGGCGGTGCGGGCAGGAATGCTTTCTTCGGAGGTCTCCCGTCGCGTCCTTCGCAGCTGGGATCGATCCTTCACCGTGCGCGAACGGCGGCGCGTGCAGGTCCACCAGCATCGGGTGTTTGTGCTCAATGACGTGGCGGTTACGCAAAAAGAGCTGAACCTCGAGTCGAAGGCGTCATTTCACGGTAGTGCGGGTTTGGGAATCGGCACTGTCGTCTCGATCGGACGGGTGCACCTCGACGTGTCGGTGGCTGCGGCGCAGCCCTTCGACATAGAGCGGCTGCCGGTTGCATACGTGCGAACGACGCTGTTCAACTTCGAGCGCAATTTGTAGCGGCGTTTCGCACGCATGAGTCACGCCCGCGCGAAAACGTCGGCCCGGTGCCTCAATGACGCGGTTAGAGTGAGAGCTTTCGTTTTCTCGCGGTTATGGGCCAAGAGGCCTCGATATCGCCGTCGGGTCCGACAACGAGCACCTCTTCGTGGAGGGCGGTTGTGGGACAGATGTGCGAAGGAACGACAAGCACTTCGGTTCCGACTTCAGGAACTTCTGACGCCGAGTCCGGCTGAGTCTGCCAGACCCAATGTTCTTCGCTCTGGAGTATAGGGGACGCATCTTCGTGGTCGAGTACGAGACCGCGTTGGCCGCTGCGGTCAGTGGAGATGGCTTTGGCGCCTATGTCGAGGGTAAACCGATCGTCGGCGGGACGGCTGACTACTCTGCCGAAAACAAGGCCGGCGGGGACAAAGGGCAAGTCCGGGAGGGTGCGCTGGTAACCCCAATCGTAGACGACGGCGGTACCCGGAGAAAGCTCGGTATCGGGAAAGCGCGCGTAGCAGGGAAATGTCGGGGTGCCTCCCATTACGAGGCGAGGAACCTCGAGACCCTCGGACTCCAGGCGCGCTTTGAGCGCCGAGACCGCCCGATAGCCTGTCTCGGCTGCCGCCATGCGCTCGTCAAAATTGGACTGCCGATTTTGCCCGTCGTAGTAGTGAAGGCCACCGAAGCTGAGCCCGGGCGCCGTTTCTGCGTAATGGGCTATTTCGGGAGCTTTCTCGGGTTGCACCCCCGTGCGTTGAAAACCGGGGTCGATGTCTACCAAGACCTCAACGCCCGCTCCGCCGTCCGCGGCGTTTCCCTCGGCGAAAGAGCGGCTCAGCGCCCGTGAGAGCTCCGCAAGTGAATCGACGTTATCCGTTAGTACTTTTAGTTGCAAATCGGGGAACGCCCGAAGTAGTGCCACGACGCGGTCAATGTTCGGGCCCACCACCGGATAGGCAAGGAACACGTCGCTCACTCCCCCACGGCACAACATCTCCGCCTCGGCAATAGTCGCGCATTTGAACTTCGTAATGCCGTGCGCTCGCAGGAGATCGACCACGCCCATCGTTTTGAAGGTTTTGATGTGGGGCCGCAGACGTGTAGCATTGCCCGCTATGCTGAGCATCTTCGTGATGTTCTCTTCGATGTGTTTGCGAAAATAGAGAAGGCACGG
>JAWLED010000185.1:0-1348 GCA_041686235.1 Spirochaetia bacterium
ATCCCGTGGTAGCGCGCGCAAGCGCCGGCGCTCTCGCCGCTTCGGTTCATGTAGGTTTGCGGAAGCAACACGAGCATTTTTCCGCCCGAGCCTCCGGCCCGGGCACCGGAGCTTTGGGTGCCGACCCCACTGCTGCCTCCGGCGCCGCTCCCGACGCCGGAGCCCGGGCCGCCGGCGCCTGCGCGCAGTGTGGCAATCAGCCCCTGAAACTTCGATTGAAACTGTTCGTTTGCCCTCTCCACCGCAGCCGCCCCGAGGCGCATTGCCACATTGTGGCGGGTATTCTCGTAGCGCTTTCCGGGGTTCCCGAGAAACACACTCAACTCTATCATGGTCTTTGCCCTCCCTCGGCGATTTAGCTATACTACGGGGGAAACGGTTCACAGGGGGATAATCCCATGAGTGTGAGGATTTTCACGTCGGAAAGCAATAATCCTTGGTTCAATCTTGCAACCGAAGATTGGATCTTTCGAGATATGGACCCGTCATATCGCATTCTCTTTCTTTGGCGAAACGCCGATACGGTGGTCATCGGGCGCCACCAGAATCCCTGGAAAGAGTGCGATATCGACAAAATGGAGAAAGACGGGGTGTACCTTGCCCGCCGGCAAAGCGGCGGAGGCGCGGTCTATCAGGACCTCGGGAACACCAACTTCACCTTCATGACGAGTCTCGATCAGTACGATCAGGAAGAGAACTTCCGCATCATTATCGACGCGCTTGCCGAGTTTGGTATTACCGCCGAGCGATCGGGACGAAACGATATCCTCGTCGATGGGCGCAAGGTATCGGGGAGCGCGTTCAAACGTGCGAAGGACCGCGCCTTCCACCACGGGACGCTGCTCATCAACGCCGACCTCGGGAGGCTCGTGGACTACCTCAACCCGGCAAAGAAGAAGCTGGTCTCCAAGGGCATCGACTCGGTGAAATCGCGTGTTGCGAACATGACCGAGTTCAACGAAGAGCTCCACCATGACGCGCTCACCGAGACGCTCATTCGAACCTTCCTCGAGCATTACGGAGAACAGGCGGAGGTGGAGCATCTCACCCGCGATGCGCTCTCGGAGATCCCATCGCTTAACGAGCATTTCCAAGAGCTTAAAGACTGGAACTGGCGCTTCGGGCGCTCGCCGGACTTCTCCCATCATATGAATGAGCGCTTTGACTGGGGCGAGATGGATGTCCACCTCAACACCTCTCGCGGCCATGTGAGCGAGGTGCAGATCTTCTCCGATACGCTACACCCGGAGATGGTGGATTACCTCGAGGAGCACATGGGGGGGCTCAGATATGAGAAGGACGAGTTCGCCGGCTTTTTCGAAAAGATGAAAGGCGATATGCCGAATCT
>JAWLED010000185.1:1448-2764 GCA_041686235.1 Spirochaetia bacterium
ACGGTACTGCTGCCGGGCGATCCGCTTCGGGCAAAGTTTGCCGCAGAGAACTTTCTCGAGGGGGCAACTTGCTACACCGAGGTCCGCGGTATGTATGGATACACCGGCACCTACGCCGGCAAACGGGTATCGATACAAGGAACGGGCATGGGCGTGCCCTCGGCGCTTATCTACATCCACGAGCTCATAAACTCTTATGGGGCCAAGAAGCTCATTCGCATCGGCTCGGCGGGCTCCATACAAAAGTCACTCAAGGTCCGGGACCTCGTGTTTGCGATGTCCGCATCCACCGACTCCGGCGTAAACGACCGACGGTTCGGCGGGGCGGATTATGCGCCGACCGCCGACTTCGAGCTCTTCCAGGCCGCGGTGGACTCAGCGCGGGCAAAGGGGCTCAAGTTCCAGGCGGGAAACGTGCTTTCCACCGACGAGTTCTACCACGACGACCCAAACTACTGGCACATTTGGTCGGAGTACGGCGTCCAGGCCCTCGAGATGGAGACAGCCGGGCTGTACACCACCGCAGCGAAGTTCGGCTGCCAGGCGCTGACGATGCTCACGATCAGCGACAGCCTCATCACCGGTGACGAGCTCTCGGCGAAAGAACGCGAGACCTCCTTCCGCGAGATGATCGAGGTCGCACTCGACGTTGCGTGACGAGTGCAATGAGCAACGGGCCGCGGACGGAGGCGCCACACATGTGCGCACGTCCGCCGCACAGCAAGGTTACGGTTACACATATGCCGCACAATACGTGTGCACATTCGATACAGGAAAGGAATGACTATGGAATATCGCAGACTCGGTCGCGCGGGGCTGAAGGTGAGCGCGCTCTCTTTCGGCTCGTGGGTGACCTTCTCTAATCAACTGCAAGTAGATAACGCCAAGAAGTGCATGTACGCCGCCTACGACGAAGGCGTGAACTTCTTCGATAACGCGGAGGCCTACGCCAAGGGCAGGTCCGAGGAGATCATGGGTGAGGTGATCAAGGACTCCGGCTGGCGCCGCGACTCGTTCGTAGTCTCGAGCAAGGTGATGTTTGGAAGCGTAGCGGATCCGAAGCCAAACCAGACGGGCCTCAGCCGAAAGCACGTGTTCGAGGCCTGCCATCAGGCGATGGACCGGCTGAAGGTCGACTACCTCGATCTCTACTTCTGCCACCGGCCGGACGAGGAAACGCCCATCGAGGAGACTGTCCGAGCAATGAGCGATCTCATCGCGCAAGGAAAGGTCCTTTACTGGGGCACCTCCGAGTGGTCGGCACAGCAGCTCATGGAGGCCTACTCGGTGGCGCGGCAGTACAATCTGGTGCCCCC
>JAWLED010000085.1:0-11986 GCA_041686235.1 Spirochaetia bacterium
CGTATTCGGAGAGGGCGGGCCGCTCGAGGAGCTGTGGACCTATGAGCTCTCCACGAGCTCCGCGGTTTTTGCCGCGGCCTTGAGGCCGTGGCCGGTGACGACGCTTACCACCGTCTCCTCCTCGGGCGCCGAGGAGAGGTATTCTTCGAGCCCGGCAAGCGCGGCTGCCGAGGTCGGCTCGATGAAAAGGCCCGTTCGCACCGCCTCTCGCAGGGCGCGGGCAATGTCCGCTTCCTCGACGGTGATGACCCGGCCTCCGGTGCCGGCGATTCCGTCGACCATCTGAGACAGCATCGCGGGCTCCGTTATGGCGATCCCTTCGGCGACGGTGGTCCCGGTCTCGATTCCGGCTCGAGCCGCCTGGCCGCCGGTCGAGCCGGCCGCCGGGCTGCGGTTGAGTGCGGCAAACGCGGCGGCGAGGGGAGCACAGGCCGCGCTTTGCACCGCAACATGGCGTGGAACCTGCTCGATGAGGCCGGCTCGCTCGAGCTCGCCGAAGCCCTTTATCGAGCCGAGAAGCAGCGTTCCGTGACCGGCGGGAAGCACGACGGTGTCGGGAGCCTGGAAGCCGAGCTGTTCCCACACTTCGAAGGCAAAGGTCTTGGTCCCTTCGATGAAATACGGATTGTAGACATGGCTTGCGTAGTAGGTGTGCTCGGCGGCCTCCCACGCCGCTGCGGCGGTGGCACTTCGGTCGCCGTCCACCGCCACGAGGCGGGCCCCATAGGCGCGAACCTGTGCGAGTTTCTCGGGACTGTTTTTTGCGGGGACGTAGATGTCTGCGGTAACGCCGGCGCCGGCGGCATAGGCGGCCACGGCGGCCCCGGCATTTCCCGAGGAGTCCTCCACGACGTGCTCGATGCCGAGCTCTTTCACCTTCGACATGAGGATTGCGGCGCCCCGGTCTTTGTAGGAGCCGCTCGGGAACAGGTGGTCGAGCTTGAGACGGACCTCACGCCCGCCGAACGACCGCCGAAGGAGCGGCGTCCACCCTTCGCCGAGGCTGAGACGGAACTGTGGAGAGACGGGCAGGACGTGTCCGTAGCGCCATAGTGAGTGCTCGTCCGAGGCAATGAGTTCCTTCGAGAAGCGCGGCTCGTTCGTGAGGGAAAAGCGGCCGCCACACGCACACCGCCATTCGGTAGTTTCGCCGGAGTAGCTCCGCGAGCAGGAATCACACACAAGCTCAAACATGGTTTGCTCCTTGACAGCCACACATAAACAGTAGACCGTCGATATCGTCTCATGGCAACACTACACCAAATCCAGGCCCGGCTGAAAGAACTGGGCCTCCAAAACGACTACGGGTATCGTCGGGAAACGAGACTGCTCCCGAACGTGCTCGAGGCTGACGAGCAGCTTCTGGCCGTCACCTCGGGTGTGCTCAACGGGATGCGCCGGTTGGTGGTACTTACCGAACGACGGCTGCTTTTCGTTTCGAAACCCACCATGGGGGAGCCGCAATTGTTCGCGGTGCCGCGCGAAGATCTGGTTGCGGTGCGGGGAAGTAAAGGGCTTGTTTTCGGCTCGCTTAGCTTTGAAACCGCGGATGCCACCTATCGGCTGGATAATGTGCTGAAGAAGAGCATGGCGCAATTTGCCCCGGGGATGGGTCTCCCCGGGGCCTCAAACACATAGCCTCGAAGACGTAGCGGCAAACGCGTAGCCTCAGCTTTCCCACTTCGTCAGGTCGACTTCCTTTTCGGATTTTGCAACGAGACACGTCACGGCCATGTCGCCGGAGACGTTTAGGCCGGTGCGGCCCATGTCGAGGAGCGCATCGATGCCCAAAATCATGCCGTACGCCAAGGCTTGGGGCGAGCCTTCTTCCACCGGGAGTCCCACAGTGTTCATTACCAGAAGAAGCATGATCGCACCGGCGCCCGGTACACCGGCGGTGCCGATCGAGGCGAGGACCGCGGTTAACACGACCATCAGCTGCTGCACAAGCGTCAACGGAACACCGATTGCGTTCGCGACGAACAGCACGGCTACACCCATGTAGATCGCGGTTCCGTCCATGTTGATCGTGGCGCCCAACGGAAGGCTAAAGGCAAAGACCGGTCGCTTGACCCCCATGTTGTGTTCCACGTTGCGGATGGTAACCGGCAGGGTGCCGCCCGAGGAGCGGCTGACGAAGGCGGTGATCATTGCCTCGCGGCCGCGGCGAACGAACTTGAACAGGCTATAGCCGGACATCTTGAGAAGACCGCCGTAGACGATGAGAAAGTGCAGAACGATTGCGAGGTACACCGCAAGGGTCACGATGGCCAACGGCCCGAAGGCCTCCGCACCTTGGGTGCCGAACACCACGGCTATGAGCGCAAACACACCGATCGGGGCGTATTGCAGTACCCAGCCCACGATCCGATACATAATCTCCGCTCCCCCGTCAAAGAAGCGAAACATGAGGTCGCCGGCGCTCTTGACCCTCTCGGTCTCGCTAATCTGGAGGTACGACAAGCCGATGCCGAAGAGAATGGCAAAGAAAATGATCTGCAGCACCTCGGCCCCGGCAATTGCCTGGAAGGGATTGGTGGGCACGATCTCGAGCAAGGTATCTACGAGCGCCGGAGCTTCCGCCTCCCGCGCAACGCCCTCTTCCACCTGGCCGATATCCATACCCTCGCCGGGGCGGAACACGTTGCCCATGACGAGCCCGAGCCCGATAGCGATTGCGGAGGTCAAAAGATATAGAACGACCGTTTTCACGCCGATTCGTCCCAATCGCGCCGGACTGACGCTTGCCGCGCCGACGATCAGGGTGAACAGAATCACCGGAACAACGATCATCTGTAGTAAGCGAACGAATAGCCTGCCGAGCGGCTCGATGACCTCGATCGGTGGTCCCACAATGAGGCCTACCACCGCTCCGCCGATCAAGCCGATGAGAATCCGCACGAGCAAGCTGGTTTTGAAGTACCAGCCGAGCACGCCGGACTTGCCGTTGGACTTTTCACTACCCATACCGTCCTCCCGTTCCCGATGTTGATATCGGCCCGCGGCCGATTCCTCCTTAAGTTTGGTGCCCCCAACGCTCCGTGTCAAGCAAAATTATCTCCGTGGCGACCGCCGCCCCCGGGCCGCCCGACCGCCGCCCCCGCCCGCCGGTCGCCCCACGGCGCCGCCCCCGTTCCGCCGACTTTCGTGATTGACAATTCGAAATCTAACCACTACCTTTGCCCTGTTTAGTGTTACCGAACGTTCGGTAACACAGCGGCGCGGAGCCGGCGAAGTCGAGCCGGCGGTGCCGGAGGGGGGCCGGCTCCCAAGGCGATGCCGGAGGCGAGAGGGGAGAGGGGAGAGGGGAGCCGTTTCGATGGATATGGAGCAGATTGTGGATGCCGCATTCACGGCCTGGGGCGACACACACTTTACCGAGACCGGTCTCTCGCGGGTTTCCCACCAGCTCGGCGTAACGAAACAGGCGCTCTACCGCCGTATCTCCGGGAAGGCGCAGTTACTCCAAGAAATGGAGCGGCAGTTCGCGAAAGACCTCGACGCCGTCATCGACGAATTCGAAGCTGCCGCGCGCGAGTCGAGCTTGTCACAGGTAGTCGAGCTGTATGTGGACCTCGTGTTCGGCTTCTTTCGGGAGCACCCCTATTACTACCTGTACCTTACCCTGCACCTCGCACAGTTTCGCGGCAACCAAGGCGCCCCGTTTCGCGAGGTAACGGTGCGCCATCGAAGCGTGCTCGGTGAGATATTGTCCCGGTTTGGATTCGCGGGTTCCCGAGAGAACAGAATGGCGGTACATTTTCTCAGCATGTCGGGGTTTCTGTGGATGGCCGGCTGCTTTTGGACGGTGGACGGCCACCGCCGTGAGGCAAGGGAGTATCCCCTCCAAATAGAGACACGGAGAACGCTTGCCGCCCGAATCATTTCTCGGGGGCTGTTCCCGCATGCTCCTGCCGATATTGATTTTGCCGGCGTGGAGGCGGTGAGCACGGTGGAGGAGCACGAGCTTCCCGAACGTAACCGTATTCTCAACGCGATCGCCGAGGTGGTTACCGAGGAGGGCTTCGAGCAGGCAACGGTAGAAAAGATTGCCGAGAGCGCGGGCATGAGTAAGAGCAGCCTGTACTATCACTTTCGCAATCGGACACAAATGGTGGCCTCAATGCTCGTTCCCGAGCGCGACCGGCTGCTGGCCTTGGTGGAGAACCGGGTGTCCGCCTATAGCGATTTCTCCTACCGGCTCTACGCGTTTATGGTCGTTACCGCCTCCTACGCCTCCCACAGCCGGTCGATCCTGACTGCGCTCGACTGGATGCGGTTTCACCGTATCCGCATCTACCTCGAAGACGAGCCGGACTACAGCCCCGTATACGGATTTCTCGCCGAGCCCCTCGAGCAGGAGGGCTACTTGCACGCAGGGCTGAGCGAGATGGAGGTGGCGGCGTATCTGCACCACCTGGTCATGCGCCCGGTGTTGGAGGAAGATCTTGGGGCGGGCGAGAGGCCGGCCCAAATGCTACGCAATATTCGCCTGCTGTACCGGATGGTGGTCGGCGGCCTCATAAAGGAAGGAGGGTGAGTGATGAAGCGACTGATCGTAGCGCTCGTTGCGGTTTTGTTTACAGCCGGCGGCCTTTTGGCACAGGAGACGGCGGAGGAGCCCGCCGATGGCACCGGCCGGTCCGAAGAGCGGCAGGTAACCGCCGAAGAGGTCACCATCATCGATGCCCAAACGGCGGTGCGCCTGGCCGAGGCCAACAATCTCGGCATCGAGGTGGAAGATATCGAGGTGCGCAAGGCGAAGCGCCTCGTGGACAACGCCTGGACGGTGTTCATCCCCGAGGTCAGCGCGACGGGCCGGCTCTCGCGCGTCAACGAGGTGCAGGATCGCGCCGGAGTGGCCGTAGATCCTACTTCTGAAGTGGTCCCCCCCGGCGGCGTGTACGATCGCGTGGCGCCGTTCGAAGAAGAGGGCAACCGGTGGAACCTCGGGACGGAGCTCTCGGCGAGCCTGTCGGTGAACCTCCAGATCATCCGAAGCATCCAACAAACGGTGCAGCAGTACGAAGTGGGCTCGCTGAATCTCTCCGACGCGAAGGCGCAACTGCGGCGAGACGTGCGCAAGCAATTCTACGAGCTTCTGACTCAGCAGGAGCACATCCGTATCACCGAGGATTCCATCGAGACCGCTCAGGAGCGTTTCGAGCAAACCGAGATAAACTACGAAAACGGGTTGGTCGACGAGTTTACGCTGTTGAGCTCGCGGGTGCAGCTCGAAAATCTGCGCCCGCAACTACAGCAGCAGGAGCTTCAATACCGTTCCCAGCTCATGGGCTTCAAACAGACGCTCGGCCTCGCACCGGGCGAGCCGGTCGAGCTCGACGGGGAGATCGAGGCGGACCTCATTTCCCTCGAGGCGGACGAGCTCGTGCGTGACTACACCGAGCGGCGCTACGACATTCAGCTTGCCCGCAACGGCATTACCGGCGCCGAGCTCGCCCTCGATGCAAAACGGGCCGAGCGATATCCCACGCTCAGCTTGAGGTGGAGCGCCGATCCCTCCTTTGCCGGAGACCCCTTTGAGGATCCCTGGTTCGACGACATCGAAAACGATTGGAGCCAGCAGCAGGGGGCGTTTGCCGTCAGCATCATTCAGCCGCTCGATCCGCTTCTGCCGTTTTCCCGGACCCAAGTGGAAATAGAGAACCGCAAGGACGATGTGCGCAAGGCCCGCACGCAGTTGCGGCAGGCACGCACCGGCGCGGAGATCGAAATCCGCCGGCTCGTCGACCAACTCGAAACCTCGCGTAATGCAATCGAGGTGCGGCGGCTCAACGTTGAGCGGGCGCGGCGAGCCTTCGAGCTTGCCGAACAGGCCTACGACGCGGGAAACCGCGAGCTCCTCGAAGTTCGGGAGGCGGAAGACGAGATGGAAGAGGCACAGGTGCAACTGCTCGAAGAGCAGAAGAACTACGTCGTGGCACTGCTTGACCTCGTCTACGCGCTGAACACGAGTATCGAGGAATTGAGAGAGAGAAGTACCGAACATGATTGATTCAACTACCACGAGTACGCGACCCCCGTTATTAGAGCCTAAGCCCGAGCCCGAGCGCGGCCCGACACGGGAGCCCGAGTCCACGCGTAAGCGCGGCGCGCGCGTGTTCATAGCTTTGGTTGCGGCGTCCCTTTTGCTTGCCGGGTGTGGGCCCGGCGGGCCGTTTGGCGGCGAGTCGTCCGAGGAGGCAACTGAGGCCCCGGTGGACGCCTCCGAACAGACGGCCTTCGCGGTCAACACGACACAGTCGGTTAGCGGGGAGATCAAGGACTATATCCAGCTCAACGGGGACGTGCAGGCGGCCTCGAGCGTCGATGTCTACCCGGACACCGAGGGAGAGGTCGTGACCATGGCCGTGCGCGAGGGCGAGAACGTTTCAAAGGACGAGACAATAGCCGAAGTCGACCGCTCACGACCGGGGCAACAGTTCGTGCCGAGCCCCGTGGAGGCCCCGATCTCCGGCACGCTCGTCGAGCGCTATGTAGACGTCGGTGCAACGGTAAGCCCCTCCGCGCCCATCGCCACAATCGCTGAAACCGGCGAGCTCGAGGTCCGCACCCAGGTGGCAGAGCGCTTTATCTCGTTTATTGAAGTAGGACAGCCGGCGACAATCGTGCTCGCGGCCTACCCCGGTGTCCGCTTCGATGCCCGCGTCAGTGAGTTGAGTCCCGTGGTGGACCCGGCAACCCGCACCATGAGAGTGATGCTCGAGTTCGTCGAGCGGCACTCGCGGGTGAAGGCGGGCATGTTCGTGGAAATCAGGCTCGTAACGCAGCACAAACGAGACATCGTAAAGGTCCAAAGCGATGCGGTCGTGCAGAGATTCGAGACCCCGTACGTGTTTGTGCGTTCCGACGAAGATACGGTGGAGCAACGGGAGGTGAGCCTCGGGATACAGATCGGTGAGCAGGTAGAAATTACCGACGGACTGGATGCGGGAGAAACCGTCGTTATTCAGGGGCAATCCCTACTGGAAGACGGGGCGTCGGTCCGTGTCATCGACGAGATCGAGCCCCTGCCCGCTAATCACGACATTTCCGACAAGGACGGCTCATGAGTGTCTCTCGAACCGTCGTTAACCGCCCAACGACTACGCTCATCATCTTTATACTGGTTATCGGATTCGGCCTCTACGCCGCGAGTGGTCTGGCAATTGACTTGTTCCCCGAGGTGGACCCGCCGGTGCTCGTCGTGTTTACCAATTACTCGGGGGCGGGGCCCGAGGAGATCGAGAAGACGGTTACCAGACCGCTCGAAGGGCAGTTGTCGAACGTTGGAAACATACAAGAAATCAGCTCGACTTCGTCATCGGGAAGCAGCCAAATCACGATGGAGTTTAGTTGGGGCACGAATATGGCCGAGGCCGCGAACGACGTGCGTGACAGCCTCGAGTTCGTCAAAGAACAGCTTCCCGATGAGGCTACCTCGCCCCAGATTTTCAAGTTCGACCCCTCTCTTATTCCCATTCTGCAGCTCGAGCTCTCGGGAAATCGGTCTCCCGAGGCGCTGAGAGAGCTTGCCGAAGACACCGTCCAACCGCGGCTCGAACAGATCGACGGCGTGTCTCTTGCGGCGGTAAACGGCGGGCGCGAGCGGGTGGTGCGTGTGGAGATCCCCCAGAACCGGCTCGACGCCTATGATCTGACGATGTCGCAGGTGGCCAACGCCGTGCGCAGCCAGAACGTGCAGGTCGCCGCCGGCAATATCACCCAAGGCGACATCAACTACCTCATAAGCACCGAAGGCGAGTACGAGAGCATCGATGAGATAAAGCAGGTGGCGGTCACCTACCGCAGCTCAGGTGGTGGGGCGGCCGCCGGCGCAGCGTCCGGCGGTGACGCGGTGGGCGGCGACGGCGAACCCACCCCGATACGGCTGAGAGATATCGCGGAGGTGTATGACGGCTATCGTGATCAGGAGACCGCAGTCTACATCAACGGTGAACCGGGTGTGTTCGTTACGGTGCAGAAGCAAAGCGGTACGAACTCGGTCGAGGTAGCCGACAACGTTCGCGCGGCGCTCGAGGAGATCAATCGGGCGCTGCCCGTCGGCACACAGGTGGGCATCATAACCGACACGACCGACATAATCCGTGCCTCGCTGTCACAGGTTTCAACGGCGGCGGTGACCGGCGCCATTCTCGCGGTGGTGATTCTCTTTGTATTTCTCAGAAGCATCCGGACCACCCTCATCATCGGGCTCGCGATCCCGGTTTCCCTGGTCGTAACCCTGTCGGTCATGTATTTCACCGGGCTCACCCTCAACCTGATGACATTGACCGGGCTCGCGCTCGGGGTGGGCATGCTCGTCGACAACTCGATCGTCATCTTAGAGAATATCTACCGCTACCGCGAGAAAGGGGCAAAGCTCAAGGCATCGGCGGTGCTCGGCAGCCAGGAGATGATAAACGCCATCGTAGCCTCGACGCTCACCACGATCAGCGTCTTTGCGCCGATCGCGGTCTTCCGCCGTCAGCTCGAGTTCATCGGCGAGCTGTTTTCGGGACTGGCCTTCGCCGTGGTCATCTCGCTTGCCTCCTCCCTGTTGGTTGCAATCTTCCTTATCCCTGTGCTCGCCAGCCGCTACCTGCCGATTTCCTCGCGCAAGCAGCGGCCGCTGCGGGGAGTGCTCAAGGCGCTCGATGACCGCTCGGACCGGGCCTTCCGTGGTCTCGACCGAGGCTATCAGCGCGCGTTGGGCGTTGCACTGAACCACAAGCTTCTCACGCTGCTGTTAGCGGTGGCCATCCTCGGCGGGAGTGCGGCGCTGATTCCGCGCATCGGCTTCGAGCTGATCCCGGAGCAGCCGGAGGACTCGGTGCAGGTGTCGGTGGAGTTGCCGGTGGGGACGCGGCTCGAGCGAACCGAGGAAGTCATGGAGCGCCTCGGAGATATCGTGCGTAGTGAGGTCGCAGAGTACGAGGACATCATCATGAGTGTCGGCGAGCGAAGCTTCGGCGGATTTCTCGGAGCGAGCCGGTCCTACACGGGTACGTTCACCGTCACGCTCCCGGATTTCGAGGAGCGAGAGGAGTCGGCCTCGGATGTGGAGGACGTTCTGAGGGCCAACTTCGATAACTTCCCCGGCGTAGACTTCTCTTTCGGCGGCGGCGGAGGTCCCGGGGGCGGTCCCTTCAATGCGCCTCCCATCGACGTACTGGTGCAGTCGCAAGACCTCGATCGGGCACGAACCGTCGCCCAGCGCATAGAAGCCCTTATCGAGAGCGACTTCCCCGAGATTACCGAGCCTTCGGTGGACATCGACGAGGGGTTGCCGCAGGTCGAGTTGGTGATCGACCGCGATCGCGCCTACGCATTAGGGCTCAACGTCGCGACGATCGGTGACGAGGTGAGCGCGCGCATCGACGGAATTACCGCAAGCCGGTTTCGAACCGGCGGCTCGGAGTACGACATACTCGTGATTTCCGATGAGCCGAGCCGTGACGAGCTTCTCGACCTCGACCAGATCTTCGTCATCAATGACCAAGGCCGCAAGATACCGCTTTCGAGCTTTGCCTCGACCCGTCGCGATACCGGACCGGTGGACATTACCCGCGAAAACCAACGCCGGACCATCCACATAACCGGCGGTCTCGCCCCCGGGGCGTCACTCGATCAGGTGGCTCCGCGCCTGAGGCAGGCAATCTCGGAGAACATTCCCGCCGAGCAGGACTTGCTTATCGACTTCGGCGGCGACTATGCAGACCTGCTGCGCTACGGGCGGACGTTCGGGATCATCATGCTGATCTCGGTGTTCCTCGTGTTCGGCGTGATGGCAAGCGAGTTCGAGTCGTTCGTGGATCCGTTTATCATCATCTTCACCGTGCCGTTTCTCATCGTTGGTGTGCTCTGGCTGTATTTCTTGACGGGACAGACGTTGAGTCTATTTACCGCAGTCGGCTTAGTCGTGCTCGTGGGTATCGTCGTAAATAACGGGATTGTGTTCGTCGACTACACGAATCTATTGAGAAAGCGGGGCCGCAGCATCCGGGATTCGGTCATCGAGGCCGGGGGCAACCGCCTGCGTCCCATCCTGATGACCACCCTTACGACGGTGCTCGGGCTCGTGCCGGTTGCCTTTTTCCGCGGTGAGGGCTCCACGTTGGTGCAGCCCATCGGGCAAACCGTGGTTGGCGGGCTCAGCGTGGGAACGGTGATTACGCTGTTCGTCATCCCGGTGATTTATGCCATCGTCAACCGAGTCGGAGAGCGCCGGGCCGAGCGCCACGAGCGCAAGAGGGAGCAACGCATCCAGCGTGAGCTCGAGCAGGACGGGGAGGAGTAGGCCATGCAGCGCCTGGAAATAATCGCTAACCGGTCGGTGGAAGAGGATCTGTTTGACCAGCTCAAGCGCAGAGGGCTATCGCCGTTTTACACGAAACTTCCGGAGGTTCAAGGGGTCGGCGATTCGGGCCCCCGGCAGGGCGATCACGTGTGGCCGGAAGAGAATTTCCTCATGATTATCTACTGTGAACAATCGGTGGCAAACCAATTGCGCGATCTCGTGGGCGAGCTGAAACGGCTGTTTCCCGATGAGGGAATTACCATGTTTTCGGTGCAGGCGCAACGTCTCGACTGAGAGGGATCCGGGAGCGTGGGCGTGTTTTAGGCGGCGTGCTTGTCAATGATGGTGTCGATTACTTCTCTGATCTCGAGGAAACAATCGATGAGCTCCGGATCGAACAATGAGCCGGCCCGCTGCCGAATATAGATTTGCGCGGCCTCCCGATCCCAGGCGTCTTTGTAGGCGCGTTTTGATATCAACGCGTCGTAGACGTCGGCGATGGCAACGATGCGCGCCGAGAGGGGTATTTCCTTTCCCCGCTTGCCTCGGCCAAAGCCGGTGACCGGGGCATTTATGTCGTCAATGCGCCCAGGGTAGCCGCTGCCGTCCCAGCGCTCATGATGGTTGAGCGTGACCTCATAGGCGATACGGTCCCAGCCGGAATCCTTGTTCTGAAATAGGCGCGCACCGTAGATCGTGTGCGCGTACATTTGCACCTTTTCTTCGTGGTTGAACTCGCCGTTCTTCTGCAGGATGGCGTCGGTGAGCGCCGCCTTGCCCAGGTCGTGGAGCACCGCCGCGGTGCGAAACATGTCCTTTTTGACCATGCGCTGGCTCAGCGGCACTCCGTGACGTTTGGCCCATTCGTTGTAGAGCTCGAGAGAAAAGTCGCCCACCCGCCGCGCGTGCTGCATAGACTCGTGTGGATCCCGCACCTCGGCAAGCTCCACCATGCGCATGATCATCTGGCGGGAAAGATCCGCCTTCTCGGTAGCCTCGGCGGCATGTTGAGCAAAGTAGGAAATAAACACACGGTCGTCGGTGGAGAAGGGAACGACGTTGCCCTTCTCGTCTTTCTTGTTTATCAGCTGGAGGACCCCGACGACTTCTTGATCGCTTCGCTCGAGTGGTACGACGAGGATTGATGTGGTTTTGTAAGAGGTCTTCTTGTCGTAAGCAGGGTTGAAGGCGTACGAGACGTTTGAATGAATATCATACACGTCGTCGATAACGAGTGGCTCGCCGGTGGTAGCCACGTAGCCGGCAAGGGAGTTCTTGTCGAGAGGGATACTGTTTTCCGAGTAGACGTAGCGGTCCGGGGCCTCGCCGTCGGGAAAGAGGGTGTCGTTTTCTATGTAGTTGAAATAGAGGCGATCTCCGTTTCGCAGATACAGCGTACCTGCGTCGGCGCCGACAAAGTTTCGGGCTTCATGGAGGATGCTCTCGAGCAGCAGGTGTAGGTCACTAATCTTGTTGATGCGCTTTATGGTGTCGAGCAAGTAGCGCGCACTGTATTTGGCTGCCAATCCGAGGCCTCCACGAGATAGTCTAGCGTTAGGCTAAATATATACCAGCAGAGCATAAAATTCAAAAACGGCCGGCTGCGGGCCGGCGCCGCCGGGCGCAGCCGGCGCCGCCGGGCGCTGCCGGCCCAGCCGGGCGGTGGGGGTGCCGCCGCTCAGCAGC
>JAWLED010000186.1:0-1371 GCA_041686235.1 Spirochaetia bacterium
AAGCGGATTTGGATGTGGCCGGTGTCCTGCGGACCGAAAGCGTACTTGAAGGCGTTGGTGAGGAGCTCGGTGAATACGAGACCGAGGCGGAACGCCGTCTTTGCGTCAACCTCGATAGGTTCGAACTCTTTTTTCAACTCGACGTGAGGCTTCGCATGTGTGGACGCGAGCTCGTCGGCAGTGCGGGAAAGGTAGGCCCCCATTTCTACGTGGGTGGTGCCGCTCGAGTGGTGGAGGTGCTCGTAGAGCTCGACCATTCCCGATACGCGGTCGCGGGCCTCCTGTAGGGCATCGGCGCATTCCGGAGCGACATGGTCGATTTGCAGAGAAAGGATACTCGTGACGGTCATCATGTTGTTCTTGACCCGATGATAGACCTCGCGCACCAAGAGCTCTTTCTCGTCGAGCAGCGCCTCGATGCGTTGCTCGCGTTCTCTTCGCTCGGTTATGTCGGTGAGAAGCCCTTCGAGATAGGCAACCTCTCCACCGGTGCGCACGGCGTCGCCGAACTCTTCGATCCAGCGCTCGGAGCCGTCTTGCGGATTGATTCGGTAGATAATGTGAAACGGGCGCTCGGCCTCCAAGGCGGACTGCACCTCATTGTAGGCGTGGTCTCGGTCCTCGGGGTGGATGAGCTCGCCGAGCTCAACCGTTCCGCGGTAGAAGTCCTCCGGCTCGCAGCCGGTAAGCTCTTCTACGCGATTGTTTATGTAAATCATGGTCCATTGCGGATCGTTTCGACACAGATATGTCGTGCCGGGCATATTCTCGGCGAGCAGGCGAAAGCGCTCTTCGCTCTCGCGGATACGTGCGTCCGCTTCGAGGTTGAAGAGCCCGAAGGAGAGATCGGTTATGAGGTCTCTGAACAGGGCGATCTCCTCGCGGTCGGTGGCGAGCTCTTTGGGAAGAGACACGGTAAGATGTCCGTAGGTGTGGCCGCCGTGCTCGAGGGTCCCGGTAAATGCCGCAAGAGACTCACGGTCGGCGGGCTCACGAAGGGGGCATGCGGTGCATTCGGCGAGAGGATCCCTAGTGACCTGAACGCCGCCGCGTACGGTTTGTGCCGTGGCGCAGGTGGGGCGATAGCCGTCATGCACCTGACGGGAAAGCTCGTCCATAACGCTCTCACCGGGAGATCTGTGAACGAGCCGGGGCCCGCCTTCTTCGTCCTCCAAGAGCACCCACGCGTAGGAATAGCCGCGTGAGCGTATCAAGGAACTGCACGCGGCGGTCAAAAGCGAGGTGCGGTCTGTGGCACGGGAGACGAGTTGACTCACCTCGCGCGTTGCGCGCAGCACCTCGGTCAAGTGGCGGGCGCGCTGTTCGGCGCCGCGCTGCTCGCTGACGTCTCGGATGATGCCTACGAACGCC
>JAWLED010000186.1:1471-2745 GCA_041686235.1 Spirochaetia bacterium
CGTTGCAATCTGTTATGGTTCGCTCGGTGTCGGCAACGAGAACGGCGTCACGCACGTTCTCGAAAAGAGCCTCGTACTTTCGCTCTGCGTCGGTCATGAAGCAACCTCCGCCGGAGGCGGCGCAACTGAACAGCGCCGATCATTCACGGTGCAGTGTACACCGCCCTCCGATCCCGGGGCAACATTGTGCTGCTGCTCCGGCTGTCGCTCGTCTTGCTGCTCACGGGCACTCGGAATCGGCGAGGAAGCGGCGAACGGCGGCGAGAAAGATGTCTCCATATCGGGCTTGCTTGGTCTTGCCGACTCCGTGACAGCGCAGCAACGCCTCCCGGTCGGTGGGGCGTTCTCGGGAAAGCGATCGCAGCGTCTTGTCGCTGAAGATGACATACGGCGGGACGTTTCGCTCTCTCGCCAGGCGTAGGCGCACGCTTCTGAGGCACTGAAAGAGCCGCTCGGTTTCCTCTTCGCCCACCGCGCCGCCGCCGGCGCCTGGATCGGAGCCGCCGCCTGAGCCCGCCGCACCCCTCCCGCCGGGAACGCCGCCGCCGGAGCCCGGGCCGCCGGCGTGGACCCCAAGCGTCGCCTCCCCGGCTCGTCTCGCCTGCGTTCGTCCCTTCGAAGGAGTGGGGCGAGCGGTTGTGAACTCGGCGTTCCCTCGAAGCAGGGCGCGGCCCTCGGCGGTAATGCGGAACCCCGACTTCGGCCCGTCCGCACGGGCCAGGTACCCGCCGCTTTCGAGGTCCCGCAGCAACCCGAGCCACCACCCTTTTTCCTGATCCGAGCCGACCCCGAAGGTGGGCAGGCGGTTGTGGCCGAGGTCCATTACGCGGTCGGTTGCGTTTCCGCACACGACGTCGGCAAGGTGATGTCCTCCGAAACGCTCGCCGGTGCGGTGGGCGGCCGACAGGATTTTCTGTGCGGCGACGGTGAAGTCTTCGGTCTCGACACCGCCGGTACACACGTCGCAGTTGCCGCAATTGCCGGGATGTTCCTCGTCGAAATGGGCGAGGAGGAGCTTGCGCCGACATATCCCGGAGTCGGCGAAGCGAAGCACCTCGCGTAGCCGGGCATCCGCACGTTCACGCTCCTTGGGTACTTCCATCCGGTCGATGTGATAGCGGATGGTGGAAATATCGCCGGGCCCGTAAAACATAACCGTCTCCGCCGGCTCTCCGTCTCGGCCCGCCCGGCCCGTTTCCTGGTAGTAGGCCTCGAGGCTGCGCGGCAAATCTCCGTGCACGATCCAGCGGACGTTGGATTTGTCGATGCCCATA
>JAWLED010000187.1:0-2705 GCA_041686235.1 Spirochaetia bacterium
TGCGCCGCGTGTTTGCGGCACTTCTGTCGGCATCACCGCACGAGATAAGCAACGCGGCGAGGCGGCGGGCCGAGGCTCGTCTCTCGCAGGTTCCGGATGCCGAGCGGGAGCGCTACCGGTGGGTAGAGACGCTCTATGAGCACTTTGGTGAGGACCGCGGACTCGCGGCTCCCTTGTATCTCAACTACATTCGCCTCGAGCCGGGGCAGGCAATGTTTCTTCCGGCGGGCACCCTCCACGCGTATCTCGGCGGCACCGGCGTGGAAATCATGGCCAACTCCGACAACGTCCTGCGCGGTGGCCTTACCAACAAGCATGTCGATACCGAGGAGCTCATGCGCACCCTCGTTTTCGAGCCCGATGAGCCGGTCATTCAGCAACCCGGCCCGATGGGGCGTAACAGTCTGCATCGCTTTTCCGCTCCGGTTTCGGAGTTCGTCCTCGAGGAAGTTGCGCTCGACGGCCGGTTCCGGCGAGAGCGCGCGGTCGGTGCTCCCGAGGTCGTGCTGCTCCTCGCCGGCCACGCAAACGTGACCGCAGTCGCCGACGCAGCGCAGACCGGTGGGCCGGAACCGGATTCGGCGTCGCCGTCGGAATCGACACAGAGCATTGAGCTCACCGGTGGGGCGTCGGCCTTTGTGGGTGCCGAAACCGGTAGCTACGAGGTAGCGGGAAAAGGACGGGTGTTCATCGCCTCGATACCGCACGCCGAGAATACAGAGGCGATTGAGACCGAGGCGAGTGAGACCGAGGCGAACGGGAAATGACGATCTGGGTAGACGCCGACTCATGCCCCAAGCGGGTACGGGATATTGTTATCCGGGCTGCCAACAAGCGGGCAGTGCGGGCGCGCTTCGTCTCGAAGCAAGATGCGGGGGTAAGCACGGCCGGTGAAGTAGAGAGCATCGTGACCGATGGTGATCCCGACGAGATCATCGTGTCGGAAGCTGAGGCCGGCGATCTGGTCGTGACCCGCGACATTCCACTTGCGGCGCGACTCGTCGAGCAGGAGGTCGGTGTGCTCAACACACGGGGAGACGTGTACGACCACGATAATGTGCGCGAGCGGTTATCCGAGCGCGATTTCATGTTCGAGTTTCGCAGCTCGGCGGCATTCTCTGAGCCCGGTCGGCGGCACGGGGCGAAAGAGGTGGCGAAGTTTGCTAATGCGTTTGACCGTGAGCTGGCAAAACGCTTGAAACAGTAGGGTATCGTTATTAAATTAACGGTAGAGCAAAGGTGACTATTTTAATCAGGTGAGGTGCTCGTTATGCGGACGACTCAAGTAACCGACGGAGTATTCCGTCTCTCAGCGAACGTGGATAACATCCTCTTCGAGGGCATGTGGCCCATTCCAAACGGGATCGCCATGAACTCCTACGTGGTCAAGGGCGAGAAGGCCGCGATCATCGATGGCGTGTGCACGTGGGAAGGTGTTCCCGAGGAGCTCTTCGAACAACTCGACCAGATGAACGTCAAACTCGAAGACATCGATTACGTCATCATCAACCATATGGAGCCGGACCACTCGGGGTGGCTCGAGCCCTTTTCCAAGCTCCGTGGCGACGACAATTTCGAGATTCTCTGCACGGAGCGGGCGGTGCCGCTGTTGGAGAGCTTTTACGGCATTACCGAGAATATTCGACCCGTCAAGTCCGGCGATACCCTCGACCTCGGAGCCGGCCGTGTGCTCGCCTTCGAAGAAATCCCGAACGTGCACTGGCCTGAGACCATGGCCACCTACGACACCGCGTCCAAAACGCTCTTTCCGTGCGACGCATTCGGCTCGTTCGGTAGTGTGACCGACGACGCTCCCTACGACGACCAACTCGACCAGAGTCAGATCGATTTCTTCGAGCGTGAGGCGTCGCGTTACTTTGCCGACATCGTTGCCGCCTTCTCCGTACCGACGCAAAAGGCCCTCGCTAAGGTGGAATCGCTCGATATTGATATCATTGCTCCCGGCCACGGTATCGTGTGGCGAGAGAATCCGCAGAAGATCGTCGAGGACTACCGGCGCTATGCTTCCTACTCGAAGGGCCCGGCAAAACCCGAGGTTACCGTAATTTGGGGAAGCATGTACGGAAACACCGAGGAAGGCGTGCAGCCCGTCGTCGACGGAATCGAAGGCGAAGGGCTTACCGTTCACGTTCACGAAGTCCCTGAAACAGATGTGGGCTTCATTCTCCAGTCGGTGTGGGAGTCATCCGGTGTTGTCCTGGGGATGCCTACCTACGAGTACAAGATGTTCCCGGCCATGGCTGCCGTCGTGGATGAGATCGGAAAGAAGAAGGCGTTCAACCGCAAGGCCTTTAGCTTCGGCTCCTACGGTTGGTCGGGCGGGGCTCAAAAAGAGCTTGCCGAGATCGTCGAGCGTAACAAAATGAAGTGGGAGTTCCTCGACCCGGTTGAGTTCAAGGGCCGACCGACTGATGAAGAAAAGGAACTCTTGCGCACGCGCGGACGCGAGCTCGCGCTCGCCGTCAAGGAATGGTGCGGCGTGCAGTAACCGGCGCCGCGGCACCCCGGTTCGCGGCCCCCGCAGCAGGGCCGCGAACCGGGCGGAGGTCATGCGTGGGGCGGCCGGGACGACCGCGCCGGCGGCCGCGGCAATGCAGGCGGCCGCCGTGCAACGGGGCGGCTCAGAACTCGGCGGAGTTCGGGGTCCGCGGAAACGGAATGACGTCTCTGATGTTCTGCATCCC
>JAWLED010000014.1:0-38049 GCA_041686235.1 Spirochaetia bacterium
ACCGCTTCCATACCCTTAGAAGCCCAGCCCGTCGAGATCAAAGTCTTCGGTCGCCTCATCGAGGCGCTCACGTGCTTCGTCCTCGAGCTTGTCGCGCTGTTTATCGACGAGGGTGTCGGTTCGCTGTTCGAGCTCGGCACGCTTCTCGGCCGTTAGCTCCCGGCCGTCCTCCAGCGTGCGTTCGATTTCGCGTGCCCGTTCTCTGATCGCGGCCGCGCGATCGAGAAGGGGCTGCAGATCCTCGCGTCTTTCCTCGATTCGTTTGCGCAACTCGTTCTGCGCTTGCCCAATGTATTCGTCACGTCGCTGGGCGAGCGTGTTTCGGACTCCTCTTCGAAGTGCGTCGTCGGCGCTTGTTTGAAACTCTTCGAGCCGCAAACGACGGTCGGCCACCGTGAACGTTGCATTGAGCTCCACCCGTTCGAGTCCGGCAAACACATCTTGCGCCGCCGAGACAACCGGGTTCTCCGTTTCGAGCGGTTCGAACCCGAGCTCATTGAGCTCGACCGACGTTACCGAGCGGGCTCCATCCGATCTATTGAGCTCCATAGTCGTATCGAAGAGATACGTAGAGCTGAACCGCCCAAAGTCGGGGACGGCAGGAGGATCGAATGATAGGCCGCTGCCCGAAAGGGTCGAGATGAGTCTCGCCGGGTCCCCGTTTTCGTAACGGAGCTCACTTTCGAGACCCAGAGAAACCTCTCCTGTATCGCCTGACAGCGAGAGGCGGGTCGGGTCTCCGGTAAGCTGCGGGTTGCTCGATAGGAAGGAAAGCTCGCCGTCAAACCGCCGCCTACGGTCGGCAGGCTCAACGCCGACCGCCGCCCGCTCGAGCAAGAACCGTGGGTACGACAGCGAGGAAAAACTCACCTCGCGGCCCGGGGCGCGTGCCAATCCCGGCTCTTGTCGCCGTTGTGAGCTCAGGCCTTTGAGACGCTCGGCGATGTCCATGGCGCGCTCCCCGGTGGTGTAGATCTCTCCGAGGAACTCAATGAGGAATTGCTCGGCAAGTCCGGCGGTGAACCCCGACACGTCGACCGAAGAAAGTGAGAACTGGGAGGCAATATAGTCGAAGTCCGACTCGAGGGCCCCCTGCAAGCCCGATGTGGCTGCTTGCAGCTGCCGGTACTCGGTCTGAGTTGAGTCTGCTATTTGCTCGGCGCTGTCGAGCAAGTCGGTAATGCGCCGGCGGCTCGTGCGCACCAGAGCTATACTGTCGGCGACTTCCTCTGCAGTGTCGATCTCGCCGGGCTCGAGAGCGCGTATACGAGACACGGTCTGCAGGGTTTCCTCGCTCCGCTGTTCGAGGGTCTCGACGCGTGCCGTCCATCGTTGCGAGTACGCATCAATCTCTTCGCGGATCTCGTCGATGCGTCGGGGAGTTTGCAGCTTGGCCAGTTCTTGATCGACAAGAGCTTGCGGATCGGTGAGATTCCCGGCTCCACCCAAGGTCGCCGTCCCGGCTTCTTGTGCACGACCGAGCAGGGATTGCCCCTCTGTGCCGTTCGTCTGTGCCGTGCCGTCTCGGCTCGACGACGGCAGCGCGGCACTGCCGGCGCGCTCAGTGCCGGTGCGGACGGTTCCGAGGGAAGCCTCGTGAACGACAAAGTTCTTCTTGAGCAGCTCTAAGACATTGACCCGTGCGGAGACCGCCTCGATCTCGAAGAGATTCGTCATGGTTCTTTTGCGGTCCCCGACGGTGATTCGATCGATCGACAGGTCTCCGACAAGCGGTGCAAGATCGAGCCCCGTTACCTCTGCGCGAGCAGAAAATGCCGCCTCGAGGCCCCTTTCGAGGCTCCGCTCGAGGATAGAGTCGAGGAACAGGAGATTAAAGGCCACGAGGACCGCAATGATTACCAGTAGCGCTATCAACCGCATGCGTCTCAGCGATCCGTGGTTTGCCCGTATGTCCTTGTCCAGCCTGGCCAGATGTGCGCGGTCTTCCTCGCCCAGCGAATCTGAAAGACGTCTGGTATCGTCCTCGCCGGTTTCAAACACTCGGTCGAGAAACTCACGCTCTTTGGGTAGATGTACACGGCCGAGAATGCGTTTCTCAAAGGCCTTTTGCGTGAGGTGTTTACGGAATCGTTTTGGGATCTTCGGGGTATTGGCCATGTGTCTATCCAAAGGCGGTGTATACACCGCGAAAGTGTCGAAGGGCCTGGGCGAACTTCGACACGAGGGGGATTCGGGTAAACGCTTTTACGAGGTGGCTCTGTGCGATCCGCGGTTGAACGTGAGTGCGAAACTGCACGACACCCAGGCGGCCGACAAAGAACATCGGTAGCCACAGTACGAGCCCGGTAACGAGTCCACCCGTCACGATGCTGTTGTTAAGGGCAAAAAACGCAAGAAGGGGCACATTGTATAGGGCGGTAAAGAACGGCGTGAGAGACTCCGTGGTGAGGACGGCGAACCCGACCTGGTCGAGGAGTGGATCGAAAAGCGGTACGAGCAGTCGAAAGGCGCCGAAGGCGGCAATTTCCGCGCCGAAGTTGAGGCGCAAGAAGAGGGTGATGATAAACACGCTGAGCCAGAGAAGATTGCCTGTTGGGATCAGGGCGAGCACCAAACCGAATGCGATGCCCGCGGCGACCTCTCCGGGCCTTCGGTTTGCGATGAGTCCGGCAATCAGTTTTGCGGTCCATTGAACAACCATATCCACCTTGAATACGTCTTAGGCGGCCTGTGTGTCAACTCCGTGTCCCCGAGGCTGCGGTAAACGGCGCCGAGCGCGCGCGAAGCAGAGTTGACGGACGGCGTGTTGTTTACGTAAATTGTCACCATTATGGCACTATTCGGGACAAAAGGCACCAAAAAATCGTTCTCTATACCGGACATGCACTGTGGGCATTGTGAGATGAGGGTCAAGACCGCGCTCGAAATGCTCGAAGGCGTGGGTGACATCAAGCCCGACCACAAGAAACAGATCGTAGAGTTTCGCGTGACCGACGAATCCTCGTTTGACGAGGAGAAAGCGCGCGCCGAGCTCGAAGCCATCGGGTATCCACCGCAGCAATAGCTCTCCGGGGCCTCTGCGGCCCTATGGTGCGCCGGTCGGCGGTCGCCGGCCGGCTCAGGAACGCTCGGCCCCACGGCCCGCCGGCCTGGCTCGGTAACGACCGGTCGGCCGGCTCAGGAACGCTCGGGCTGCCGGCCCTCGGCCCGCCGCGCAAGCTGCTCGACCTTTTCCAGATAGCCGGGCATGTTGCACTTTCTCTCTAAGCCGGAGGCCTTCATGGTTCGCACTTTTCCGAACACCGCTCGTTCGGGCCAGGCTCGGTCGTGAAGGCCGAATATCCACGCCACGCCGGCGTAGGAAGAGGGGTCTCGGCCGTCGAGAAAAAACGCGTTGTTGAGATACAGCGTCCGACTGAACGCCTCGGCCGGGTCCGCCGTCCACTCGAGGATCTTTTTCCCCCAATACATGCGCATGTGGTTGTGCATGTAGCCGGTAATCCGCATTTCTTGCATTGCGGCATTCCAGTACTTGTCGCCGGTGCGCGCGTTTGATAGATCGTCGAGCGTATACAGCGCCGGTCTCTGGTCCGAGGCGTGTTCGCCAAGCGTTGTCTTGGCCCAGTCGGGCAGTGCCTCGAAGGACTCGTAGTTCGGCTCGAAGTAGGCGTAGTTCTGTGCGAGCTCTCTGCGCACCACCAATTGCTCGATAAACCCGTCGAGGCTCTCCCGAATACCACCGTCGTGGTGCGCTGCCTCGCGCATTCGCAGCACCAGGTGAATGGGCGAAATGTGACCGAAATGCAGATAGGGGCTCATATAGGAGGTGTCGCTCACCGCCGGCTCGTTTCGGTTCTCCTCATAGAGGTGGGCGCGGTCGGCGAGAAACTCCTCGAACCGGCGCTTGGCCGCCCGTCCGCCCCCTTCGAGAAACCACGATACCTCGCCGATGCTTCGGTCGATATCCAGCGTATCGCACAAAGCGGCGGGATCACCCGGGTCGAGGGCGTCGTCGAAGACCCATCGCGGAATGTGCCCCGGCTGCCGGCTCGGGGCGAGTGGTGCCGGACGCTCGAGAAATTCCTCGATGCGGCTCATGACCTTTTTGCGAATCGTGCGCGCGGCGTACTCTCGTTTGTTCGAGGTAACCTCGACCGGAACGACGATATCGGTTTCCACCTCGGCTACCGCAACGGGAGCCGCGCGTGCAACCCGACCTCGCCATTCTCTCAGATGCCCCAGGTAGGCCCCGTCGCAGATAACGTAGGCCGCCTTTTCGGCGAGCCGCGAGACGGTCTCGCTCGGTGACCCGTGCTTGAGGACAAACGGTATACCCCGAGCCGAAAGCGCCGCGGCCACATCGCGCAGACCCTCGGCCATGAAGCGATAGTGCCGCAGAGAGGCCTCCGGGTAGGCATCGGTCACTACGAATACAACAAGCACCGGCAGCCCGAGGGTATTGGAGGTTGCAACGGCGCTCTCGAGCGCGTGGTTATCCTCGCTTCGCTGGGCATGCTGCATCCAGTACAGGACGTAGCCCGTGTTGCCCGGGGGCTTGTCGTTTAGCGCGCGTACCCGGAGTCGATGCGTGCCGCGCGGGAGGGTTGGATAGAGAAACGCGCCGTTCACCCGCCATAGGATACTAACAGGTGCGAGGTCGTGACTACATGTTCGGCATACCCTTACTGTCGGCGTTCTCGGTCGGCGGCTTGGAGTGCCTGCAGAATGTGGGGAAATTGGTTCATTGCCGCTTGTGCGTCTTGACCGCGAAGCTCGTACACGAGAACGGGTGTTACCGCGCGCACGGTTGCCGTTCGCGCCTCGGCGTGGAGCAACGCCATCTCCCCGAAGAAGTCACCGGGCAGCAAGGTGGCGATTTCGTTGAGCGTCCCACCGCGCTGTGGCCCTTCGCGGCGCAGTACGCGCACGACACCCCGCGCGAGGAGGAAAAGGCTGGTCCCCGATTCTCCCTGCGTGATGATCTGTTCGTCTGCGGGGAATGTGCGCGGCTGGAGGTGGCCGGCAAGCTGTGCGAACGCCTCATCGGAGAGCTCGCTGAGGAGCGGGATCTTTCGAAGGAGTTCTTCCGGAGAAACAAGTAGCTCCGGCACTTCACGACTGCGGAGGTTTTCGAGGCGTGAGTCGACGCTCGAGAGACCGGCCTCCCCGGCGTTATCGGGAAGTGCCCCTTTCTCCATGGCCTCGACGATGTATTCGCGTTCACGAAGCAATAACAGGCGAATTCCGAAACGCTCCTGAGCGTCGGCAACGAATTCGGGGAATTGCTCTGCCGCCGTATCCAGTTGGCGACGCGCAGCGTCGTTCCACCTTCGATAGCGCCCGCGCACCGCCTCCACGACTTCCGGTGGAAAGACCGAGTCATCGTCGTCGAGCCGTTGGAGCACGTGCGTGCTCGACTGGTAGTGTGCCCACGAGAGCTCATAGTTTACGGCAAACCGGCGTCTTCGACTCCGTTCCGCCGCCGCCCGCAACGGCGGGAGGCGCTCTACTGCGCGTTGGAGACGTTCGAAAAGGGGTGTCTTGTGAAATCGACCGAGGTGGAGGTCCTCGAGTTTCGCCGCGTGGCGTACCGCGTCGAGTTGCAGTGAAACTTCGAGCTCCAACGTGCGAAGGGCGCTCTCGCTAATGTGGCCGGCATCATAGAGCTCTACGTAGCGGCCGCGCTCTTCGCCGAGGCTTCGCAGATAGAGCATCCGTTCTTGCTCTTGGGGAGCGTCGTTTTCTTCTCGAATTTCGTTTAGCTCGGTTTCCGGTGGGTCAAGAGAGGCCCCGTATTGGTCGCGGATGCGTTTGAGAATGGCGCTCGAAAAGCGTCCACCGTGAGAAATGGAGGGAAGCGACTCGAGGGCCCGTTTCCGAGCCTGGAGCTCCGTGTCGGCTCGTATGAACCGGTCGGGAGGGGAAGGACGGTCGAGGTGCAGCAGGCGTACGAGTGGATCAATGCTAAGCCCCTCCACAACCAGGGTGAATAGCACCGTACCGATCACCAGTGTGACAAACAGCTCGTTTTGGCCGAACGGCGGGAGGCTCAGCACGATGGCAACCGCCACCGCTCCCCGCAAGCCGCCCCAGAAAAGAACCGTTTGATAGCGCAGGTCAAAGGCATACTGCTTTGACATGAGACGCAGTGACGGGACGAGGCCGTAGGCTACCGCCAGGCGGGAAACGAGGATGCCGGCAATGACCCACAGGAGAATGGGTGCGGCTTCCCACAGAGACGCAGGCTCGACGAGAAGGCCTACCAACAAAAAGATTAGTGCGTTCGCGACGAACGCGACGTATTGCCAGAAATACTCGAGGTAGGTACGCACCTCATGAGAGACACGCATCCAGCCCCATCCGGAGAACGTAAGACCGGCGGCGACTGTGGCCATCACCCCGCTTACCCCAAGAAGCTCTTCCGCGATGATAAAAGAGAGGTAGGCGAGTATGGTTGTAAAGGTAATGCTTACAAAAGAGTCCGAGCGCACCGCCCGTAGCACATAGCCCGTTGCAAACCCCGGCACGGCGCCGGCGACCACGCCGCCGAAGAAAACCCAGATGAACTCAGCGACACCGGAGAGCGCTACCTCGCCACTGAGCGCGCCGCCGGCAACGATTGTGGCCAGGATCCGCGAAACGACAAGCGAAGTAGCATCGTTAAAGAGACTTTCCCCTTCAACCAAAATGTGAAGGCGGCGCGGGGCACCGAGGCGTTTGAAGATGGCAACCACAGCGACCGGATCGGTGGCGCTGAGGATTGCGCCGAGAAGGAGCGCCGTGCGAAATGAAAGGGGAGTCGCCGTCCATACGACCAGGGCAATACCGGTAGTGGAAAGCAAAAGCCCCGGCACCGCCAGCGTTAGAATCGGCAGGAGCATTCGTTTGAGCTCTCCGACATTCAAGCTGATTGCGGACTGGAAGATGAGACTGGGGAGAAACACGTAAAGGACGAGACCGGGAGATAGGCGAAACCGCGCAAGCGCGTCGGTGGCGTCTGCACGCTCGGCAAGGGCTGCCAATAGAATTCCGATGACAAACAGTACCACCGAGAGCGGAACTCTCGTTCGGCTAATCGCCGCTCGCGCTACCGCGGCGATCAGCAAGAGGAGCACGGTGCCACCTACGACCAGCGCAACCTCGTCTCCATGCATTGCGCCGGGAAGTGTAGCACGAGTGCGCCGCGGTGCACAGGATTATTCGCCGTCTTTTGGGTCCAGTCCGAGGGTATCGAGGAGCTCGGTGACGTGCTCGGCGAACGCCTTCTCACCAATCATCCTCTGGTGACGGGGGCGGGGGACATTTACCGTGAGGGTTTTTGCCACCTGCCCCGGGCGCGCGCTCAGCACCACAACACGGTCGGCGAGGTAGACGGCCTCTTCGACGTCGTGCGTAATGAACAGAATTGTTCGCCGCAACGTGCGTTGGAGGTCGAGAAGCCAGTCCTGCAGCCGTCTGCGCGTCAGCGCGTCGAGGGCTCCGAACGGCTCGTCCAGAAGCAGGGTCTCGCGCCCGCTCATGACGGTGCGAAGGAGCGCCGCCCGCTGGCGCATTCCTCCGGAAAGCACCTGCGGGTAGTAGTCGCCGAACCCCTCGAGCCCGAATCGGGGCATGAGCTCTCGAGCCTGCCGCCGCGCCTCATCGAGATCTTCCCCCGCGATTTCCTTTGGGAGTATCACGTTGTCGAGCACTGTGCGCCAGGGCAACAAAAGGTCGCGTTGAGGCATGTAGGCGACATAGCCGGTGCGATCGGCTACCTCCCTTCCGTCTATGCGGATAGAGCCTTCTTGGGGCTCGAGGATTCCGGTGATGAGGTTGAACAGGGTGCTCTTGCCGCTGCCGCTCGGCCCGATGAGGGTGACGAACTCTTCGGGACGTACGTCCATGGATACATCCCGCAGCGCCGGCACGCTGCGGGATTCCCCATGGAAGGTCATGGACACGGACTCCAGTTCGAGTCTGGGGGTCGAATCACTCATGGTTCTTATCGTTCACCTTGGCCCGGCAGAAACTCGTTTGTGAAAGCCGCCTCGGTATCGATGTCGTTTTCGAGCACTCCGACTTCTTTCATCCACTGTGCGTACTCCTCCCACACAGAGGCTCCCTGATAGCCCCACTGCGGGGCGTCCATGCGCATGCGCTCTGCCACCCACGGAACACTTTTGAGGAGCTCTCCCTCGTTGAGCTCGCCTACCGTCGAGGCGAGAATTCGAGCCGACTCCTCCGGGTTCGACATCACAAAAGAGTGGCCGCGAGCCATTGCCTCGAGGAAATCGCGGGTAAGTTCGGGGCGTTGATCGAGCGTTTGTTCGGATGCAATGACGATGGGGGTGTAATAGTCGGGAATACAATCGGTGTAGTCGTTCAGAGGAAAGTACTTGATGTCGAGACCGATGCGTTCGGCCTGGAACCCCTGGGTACCGTAGTAAATCCACACGATATCGGCCTCTTCCTGATCGAGCATGGCCAAGAGATCGGTGCCCGCCGACACGAATTCGAGCTCGTCGGGATTACCTCCCTCGCACTCTACAAGCGCGTTTAGGGTGGGTCTTTCAAAAGGCGATTGAAAACTCCCATAACTGAGCCCCTCGAAATCCGCCGGCGACTCGATTCCCTCGCCGGCACGAACCGCAAAGCCGGAGGTGTTTGTCTGGAGAACCGTTGCAATTGAAACAAGCGGCACATCATCTGCTCTGAGAAGGGTGAGATTTTCTTGAAAGTCGATGCCGAAGTCGGCCCGTCCGCTTGCCACCGCCGAGGTTGCCCGAACTTCCCCCGGCTGTATGATCTCGACATCGAGCCCGGCCTCCGAAAAGTACCCCTGTTCCTGGGCTACAAAAATGCCGACATGGTTCACGTTCGGGACCCAATCGAGCATGAACGTGACCTCACGCTCCTCGCCCTCTACTTCTCCGGCGGCAAACAAAACAGTCGGCGCAAGAAACAGCGCCGTTGCAATGAGCAATAGTCGTTTACGAATCATCCGTTACCTCCTTGCTAATAGATTCCCTGTTCTTCCCATTGTTCGCGGCGTTGCGCGGTGTAGTACCACGGAAGAACAAGGCGTTCAATAATAAAAACCACCAAAAAGAGTCCGATACTCAAGAGTGTTGTGATCAGCATGGCGATGAAGACCTGATCCGTCTGAAGCGCATTCTTTGATCGCAACATGTACAGACCAAGCCCGCCCGAGCCGCCGACCCATTCGCCGATTGTCGCGGCGACCACGCTGTAGGTAACCGAAAGGCGCAGCCCGCTAAAAAAGGAGGGCAGTGCCGCAGGTAACCGAACTGTGCGCCAGATCTGACCTCGGCCGGCACGCATGGAGCGCAAGAGCGCGATATAGTCGGGATCGGTCGATCTGAGCCCGTCAACGGTGGATACGGTCATGGGAAAGAACGTAAACAGAACGACCACGATGATATTCGGCGTCAGTCCGAATCCGAACCAAATGATGAGAAGCGGCGCGACTGCGAGTATCTGAACGGTTTGGGAGGCGACCAAAAGCGGGTATACCGCTCGCCGAATGATGGGTACGAGGTCCATGATGCCGGCAAAAGCTACGCCAAGGACCACTGCGATGCTGAGACCGAACAGTGTCTCGAACATCGTGGTGAGAATGGCGGGACCGAGTAAATCCCACGTGTCTATCCCTGCCAACACAACCTGCACGGGCGAGGGAAGAATAAAGGGCGGAAGGCCGCTTATGACCACGATGAGATGCCACGTCACAACGGCACCGACGATCAAAACGGCGGGCGGTAGGACGGTCCGCGCGTTCATTGGGAGCCTCCGGTCCGGTATGGCGCTGTTTTCCCTTCGATCGTCGTTCCGTTGACCGAGTCGGCGATCTTTATGAAGGTAACTACGTTTTCGGCGCCGTCTTGGAAACATGCGCGGTGCGCAGCTTTTGCCACCTCGATGAGCTCGTCGAGATCTTCGCCTTCCAAGGTGGTCTCGAGGGGGCCGACGTGGTAATCCACGCCGCTGTTCTGTATGACCCGTATCGCGTTGTCAACAATCGGTATTGCGTCGTTGGTGAGTGGAAGAACTTGTATCGATACGTTGCGAACGGCCATTTGGGCACCTCTCATAGCTACAGTGTAAGAAGGAGGTCGAAACGGCCGTTGCGTGCATGTAGATTCGGGTGGTCACAGATTCCTCCGCTGGCATTACCCAGTTCAGGTTCTACGGGTGTGATCTCAGCCGTACCGGCACCCCTTCCGGGACAAGAATACTGACGGTAAACGCCGGGGTCAACGAACCAACCGTGAGGACGGCAAAATCCTCGATGAGTCGCCGGCGTACCGATGTGGGGCGGGTGAATTAGCGATCGAGGCCTGCCGGCTCGATGTCGATAAGAAATGAGCTTTGGAAGGGAAATGCGCTCCCAAAACGGGTGTAGACCGTGGAAGGAATCCCGAGGTCGGCCAGCTTCGTGCGGCCCAAGACGCTTCCGTTAGCGTGTTGGTTCGGGTGGAGGCCTGCTTTCGGTAATGCGAGCGTCACGGTGACATCGGCGTCGATATGCGCTCCCGGGGTGTCGCCGCTGGTCGCGTCGAGACCCGAGGGAACATCGAGTGAAACGATGTGCGCTCCGAATCGCTCTTTTTGGTCCCCCGCCCAGCTCAGCATCTCTTTCGCCTCGTCTCGAGGGGCTCCTTCGAGGCTATATCCGAGCACGGCATCAACGACGACGCGTGCCTGCAGGGACCAGAGGTTGTCTACCTCGACCACGGCACCGTTCGTGCCGCTGTAGGACCTCTTCTGGTACCGCGGTACTTCATCGAGCGCATCGGGGCGACTCACACACAAGGTAACGTCGAGCCCGCGGTTCGCAAGATGGCGCGCGGCGCACATGCCCCCGCCGCCGTTCCCTCCGGTGCCGGCGAGGATAACGATCGGATAGCCCGTTTGCCCTGGTGCACCGGATGATTGCCCCATCTCGGAGAGCTCCGAAAGCACTCCCAGCGCCAAGCTTCTGCCGGCGTTCTCCATCATCTGAAACAGATTCGGGCCGGTTTCCTCGGTGGCAATGGCATCCATCTCGCGCATCTCCTCGGTGGTAAGCGCGGGGATGACCGTCTGGTATTCGGTGCGGTAGGCTCCGGAAATCGACATGACCCCTAAGGTAACAAAGTACCGACGTTGGGGGAAGTGTGTAGCGCGACGCGCGATCAGGCCCGGCAACGCCGTTGCGGATGCGGTATATTTGTTGGTTGACAATTCGGCTCACTGAAGCCAGGCTCGAACAAAGGGGGCGAGTAATGGGACTTCTCAAAGGCCTTTTGGGCACCGTCTTTGGCCGAGGTGGCGCGGAATCACGCCGGACCGGCGGTGGAGCTGCTTCCCGCAAAAAGGGAGACGAGGGGCTCTACCTGTACGTCAAAATAACTCAGACCGGAGAAATCGTGGAGATTCGCCTCATTCCACGACAAGAGCTCGTGCCGGATTATAAGAACGGCGGTTTTTTTACCCACAAAGTCATCACAGGCCCCAAGACCCTCGGGCGAGCCGACGCGCTCTTCCGTTTTGATGAGCAAAAAAACTTCAGCTCCGCCGAGATCTCCGGAGGAGAAATCAGCGACGCCGCCGCCTATGCGGCCCGGAAAAGCGGCGAGAGCTAATCCGCTGTTCGCAACGACCGGGAGTGTTTTCCTCGTTCGCCGCGGTTAGAAAACGGTTAGAAGCACTTTGAGGCCACGCGGAGAAATTGACGAAAGATGAAACTGGGTCTACCATAAAATCAAGATGTTAGTTTAATTTCCCGCAGTGTGCGGAAAAAATGCTAACAAAGGAGGCTTTATGAAACGTTTGTTGCTCACGTTGGTTGTGCTCTTGCTTGCCGCTACGCTTGTGATGGCAGGAGGACAGGGCGAGGCTGAAGGCGAAGGCGAAGGCGAGGCCGAGGCCGAGGCTGCAGCCGAAGAGACCATTACGATCGAGTGGTGGCATGCAATGGGAGGTGCTCTCGGCGAAAAGCTGAATGAGATTGCCGAGGACTTCAACGACAGCCAGGACAACTTCGAAGTTGACCCGGTCTATCGAGGTGACTATTCCGAGACCATGACCAGCGGCATCGCCGCCTACCGCTCGGACAATCAGCCCCACATTATCCAGATCTACGAGGTCGGAACCCAAACAATGATGGCGGCCGAGGGTGCCATCAAGCCGGTCTACGAAGTAATGGAGCTGATGGACAAAGAGTGGGACCCGGAGATCTACATCCCTGCGGTTACCGGCTATTACACCACACCGGACGGGCGCATGCTGAGCCTCCCGTTCAACAGCTCGACACCGGTGCTGTGGTACAACAAGGACGCCTTCGAAGAGGCCGGTCTAGATCCTGACGATCCGCCCGAGACATGGCCGGAAGTGGCCGAGTACTCTCGCGATCTCGTGGACGCCGGCTATACCGGTTTTTCCACGGCATGGATCTCGTGGATTCATCTCGAAAACCTCTCCGCATGGCACGACGTGCCCTTCGGAACCCGGGCAGACGGCTTTGAGGGCCTCGACGCGGAGTTGAGCTACAATACCGACTTGTATGTAAACCACGTTGAATCCCTCGCCGAATGGCAGGAAGAGGATATCTTCGAGTACGGCGGGCGCACCAACGACGGCAATTCGTTGTTCTCAAGCGGGGAAGTCGGTATGTACACCGAATCCTCGGCCGGTTACGGTGGTTTCGAAGATAGCGCAGATTTCGAGTTCGATAGCACCATGCTCCCCTATTGGCCCGACCAGGAAGGCGCGCCGCAGAATACCATCATCGGCGGAGCAAGCTTGTGGGTCATGGGCGGCCATTCCGACGAGGAGTACGCAGGAGTAGCCGAGTTCTTTGACTACCTCTCCCAGCCGGAAGTACAGGCCGAATGGCACGAGTTTACCGGTTATCTCCCGATTACAGAGGAAGCCTACGAGCTTTCGAAAGAACGTGGCCTCTATGAGGAAACGCCGGCTCTCGAGACCGCTATCCTCCAGATGACTCGAGAGGAACCGACTGAGAACTCGAAGGGTGTCCGTTTCGGCAACTATAACGAGATTCGCACGATAAACTACGAGGAGCTCGAGGCGGTATTCGAGGGCGACAAGAGTGCTCAAGAGGCTCTTGACGATGCCGTCCGCCGTGGAAACGAGATCCTGCGTGAGTTTGAGCGAGCAAACGAATAGTCTCGGGACGGTAAGCACGTAAACGCATGTCATGTGGACGACCGGCGCCTGTTGGCGTCGGTCGTTTCTCTTTGCTTTCTGTCACGGCGATAACGCGTATTCTTCCGGCAATGAGGTGCAGTTGTGGCTGACGATCGCGCGATATTCAAGAACAAGCTTCTTCCGTATGTACTTGTTTTTCCTCAAATAGCTATTGTAGGTGTGTTCTTTCTGTGGCCGGGGTTTCAGGCCGTTGTTCTGTCTCTCTTTCGTGAGGATGCGTTTGGAACCCGCAGGACGTTTGTTGGGCTCGAAAACTTCGTCCGGCTGTTTTCGGACGAAACATACATCCAGTCCATGCAGGTCACGTTTTTGTTCACGGTGTATGTGATGATCATTGTGATGAGTCTCGGCCTTTTTCTGGCGGTTCTGGCCGATCGTGCCGTGCGAGGCTCGAATTTCTATACAACGGCTATCATATGGCCATACGCCATAGCCCCGGTTGTCTCTGGTGTTATGTGGATGTTTTTGTTCAATCCGACAATCGGAGTTGTTGCGCACTGGTTGGAACTTGGAGGGTTCCAGTGGAACCACGCGTTGCGACCGAGGCACGGCTTTGCCCTTGTGGTCCTTGCGGCCTCCTGGAAACAGATCGCGTACAATTTTCTGTTTTTTCTGGCCGGCTTGCAAAACATACCACCATCACTTATCGAATCAGCTGCGATCGACGGTGCAAAGCCTTTCACGCGGTTTTGGCGCGTGACGTTCCCGCTGCTCAGTCCCACGACGTTTTTCCTGGTCATCATGAACGTCATGTATACGTTCTTCCTCACCTTCGGCATCGTTCATCAAGTAACCCAGGGTGGTCCGGGACGCGCGACGAATATATTGGTTTATAAGGTGTACCGCGACGGTTTCGTCAACTTGAACCTGGGCGGCTCGTCCGCTCAATCAGTCGTGCTTATGGCGATCGTTATCACCTTGACGTTCATTCAATTCCGCTTCTTCGAGCGAAAGGTCCATTACTAAGGGGAAGCAACTATGGCAATGGTAGAACGTTACCCGGCACTGACCTTTTTTACCCATACGATGCTAATCGTCGGGGTCTTCATATTCATTTTCCCGATTTATGTTGTCTTTGTCGCCTCTTCGGTTCCCCTCGGAGCAATCCTGCGTGCGCCGATGCCGATAATTCCGGGTGCCCAGGTACTGCAGAACTACTGGACCGCTCTGACCCAAGGCGTAGCGGATGTAGGCGCCTCGTCGGGGACCATGCTGATGAACAGCGTAATCATGGCGTTAGGCGTGAGCATCGGAAAAATCGTCATCTCGATGTTTGCGGCGTTTGCATTCGTGTTTTTTAGATTTCCCGGGCGGCAGCTCTTTTTCTGGGCCATTTTCATTACGTTGATGCTCCCGGTTCAGGTTCGGATTCTGCCGACCTACGAGGTCGTCGCCAACTTGGGAATGCTCGATTCCTATGCGGGCCTTATACTTCCGATCATCCCTTCGGCTACCGCTACGTTCCTATTTCGCCAGTACTTCATGTCCATACCGCGGGAGATGCCCGATTCGGCAAGGGTAGATGGGGCGAGCCCGATGCAGTTCTTCTGGCGGATCCTTATTCCGATCTCCAAAACCACCTTTGCGGCCCTGTTCGTCATTTTGTTCATCTTCGGCTGGAACCAATACCTGTGGCCGCTCCTTGTTACTACGAAGGAGCAGTACTACACGCTGTTGATCGGCATCAACCGCATGCTCGCGGTGGGAGACCAACAGGCGGAATGGCACATCATCATGGCCTCTACCATCTTGGCTATGGTACCGCCGGTCTTCGTCGTCATGTCTATGCGCAGAATGTTCATGCGCGGTATGACCGAGCAGGAGAAATAGCGGAGAACGAGAGGATTGGCAGAAAGAGTGGCGGAAAGAAGACGCAGAACCGTAGCGATAGCCGTGGTTGTTTCGGTGCTCGGGGCAGCCGCTATGGTGCTCCTCATCAGCGGATGCGCCGGCAATCGGAGCGGGCGCACAGCATCAAATGGGGGAGAGGAAGTGACACAGCAAACACGATGTGACACGTTGAACATTGCCCATCGCGGTGCGCGCAGCGTTGCACCGGAGAATACGATAGAGGCAGCCCGAAAAGGCCTTGAAATGGGTGCGGATTTGTGGGAGCTGGACGTACAGCTAAGCGCGGACGACGAGCTCGTCGTCATACATGATGATACGCTCGAGCGCACCTCTAACGTCGAGACCGCGTTTGCGGACCGCGAGCCGTGGAACGTTTCCGATTTTACGTTGGCCGAGATAAGAGAGCTCGACTTTGGTTCATGGTTCAACGAGGAGGATCCTTTCGGACAGATCGAGGGGGGGGTAGTAAGCGCCGAGGATCGCCGGAGTTATGAGGGGATCGGCGCACCGACGCTCCGAGAAGCGTTGGAATGGACGAGCAGAAACGATTGGAAGGTTAATGTAGAGCTCAAACATCTCGGAGAGGACGTAGAAGAGGAGAACTACGTCGAGCGGGTCGTGGGCCTCATCCAAGAGCTTGGAATGACCAAAGATGTATTGATCTCGTCGTTCAACCATGACTACCTCGTACGTGCCAAAGCGGCGGATTCGACGATACCAACCGGAGCTCTTGTGGGGCGGGGAATCGATGATCCCGCCGGGTACGTGCGGGATCTCGGCGCGGATGCCTATAACCCGAGCTCGGAGGCGATCTCGCCTTCACGGATTCCCGACCTCCGCGAGCAGGACGTCGAGGTGTATGTCTACACCGTAAATGAGGAAGACGAGTTGGCGCGTCTCGTAGAAGCGGGGGCAACGGGAATTTTTACGGATTTTCCCCAACGGCTCGCGCGCGTGCTTGACGAATGTAGACACGAGCGATAGCCGCCTTCGCTGACGCAGCTCGCCTGCATACCGGAATGCCGCAATGTGCCTTTGGCCTCGTTTCGTCCTGATTTTGTACGAGTAGGGGGTAAACGTTTCCAAATGATGGCGCGTGTCGGACGGGTGACACGGTCTTTCATGGGGGCTTATGGCCGCTTTACGGTGCTTGCCGTTCGCTCCGCGGCGGCGGCACGTCGGTTGCCTGTGTATCACCGGGAGTTCACTCGTCATTACATGTACATCGGGCCGAACTCCTTTCCCTTGGTGTTCGCCACATCCGTGTTTCTCGGGCTCGTGCTCGGTGTTCAGATCGGTACGCAGGCCGGACCGGAAACGCCGCCCCCGGTCGAGGCCGGTCTCATTTTACGCTCGGTGCTGATCGAGATGGGGCCGGTGGTAACGGGGTTTGTCATTGCCGGTCGCGTGGGTTCGGCCATTGCAGCTGAAACCGCCGCTATGAAGGTCACGGAGCAAGTGGATGCGCTCCGCACCTTCGGCATCGATCCGGTGGAATATCTGACGATGCCTCGCGTGCTGGCCGCCCTCGTCGCGATGCCGGTATTGGTGGTGTATGCCGATCTCATTGCAATTCTTGCGAGCTTCGTGTCGACGCACTTCACAATCGATATGACATGGCCCGGCTTCATCCGAGGAATGCGGGATGCCTTTGAAATCACCGATGTGTGGACCTCCCTGATAAAGGCCGTTCTCACCGGCCCCTTGATTGCCTTGATAGGGTGCTTTTTCGGCCTGGAAACAGGTTACGGGGCGCGGGGTGTGGGGAACAGCACCACGCACGCGGTCGTATGGTCGTTGATCGGAGTAATCGCAATCGACTATGTCATTTCGGCGGCATTGTATTTCGTATGGTAGTTGTAGAGGGACTGCACGTTACCTTGGGCGACTCTGAAATTTTGCACGGCGTGGACATGCACGTCGCGGACGGCGAGACGCTTTCGATTATCGGCGAAAGCGGTTGCGGAAAGACGGTGCTCATGAAAGCCATCCTGGGCCTCATCCCCGTAGACGCAGGGCGCATCGTCATCGACGGCATGGATACGACCGAGTTCGACGAGCGCGAATACAACCGAAGTGTACGCCCCCGCATGGCTATCGTTTTCCAACGGGGAGCCTTATGGGACTCCATGACGGTTCGGCAAAACATCGACCTTGTGCTACGGATGCGGGAGGCACTCACACCGGCGGGAAGGCGACAGCGCATCGAGGAAAGCTTGTCGCTGGTGCAGCTCAGTGACGCCGCAGACAAACATCCAAAAGAGCTGAGCGGAGGAATGATAAAGCGTGCGGCGATTGCTCGAGCGGTTGCGGTTCGGCCGCAGTATCTGATCTACGACGAGCCCACAACGGGGCTCGACCCGGTGCTTGCCGGGAGGACGAATGCGCTCATTCGGGACCTCAACGCGCGATTGGGCGTCACGGCGGTGGTGGTAACACACGACGTGCGCCATCTCTCCGAGTTCTCCGACCGGGTGGTGATGCTGCGCGACGGCGTGGTTGCGGCAAATGTAGCGGCAGAGCAGGTGTGGAGCGAGGAAAACACCGAGCTTTCGGGTTTCGTGCGTGGAGAAGAGTTGCACCACGGGGACATGTCATGAAAGAACGAACGAACGATGTATGGATTGGGGTGACGGTTAGCGTTGCGACGCTCATAGTGATCTTGGGCGTTCTCGTCATCGGAAGACCCGGCTTTTTTGAATCAGGCATGCGAGTCGACCTCCGTCTCCAGGCGGCTCAAGGAATCGAGGCGGGAACGGAGGTGTTTTACCGGGGCGTCAATGCCGGGAGCGTGACCGGCACCGAACTGGATGAGGAGGCGGTTATCGTAGAGCTAAAACTGAGCGAGATAGACCGGATACCGGCGGACTCGCAGTTTGTTGTACGTTCGACTGATCTGCTCGGGGGACGGTCCATCCACATCGTTCCGGGATCAGAGGGGGAACACCTCGAGAGCGGAGCAGTTGTCGAAGGTACCGTGGAAGGCGGACTCATGGAGATGCTTGGTGGAGATGGAGAGCTCGAAACCCAGACGCAGGACGTATTGTCAAACCTTCAGCGTCTATCGGGGGAGCCGGTGCAGCAACAGGTGCGCTCTACCCTCGAGAGCTTGAAGACAAGTAGCGAAGAACTCGAGACGCTCTTATCGGAAAACCGCAACCGGGTCGGATCGGTAGTAACCTCGCTCGAGAACATAACCGAATCGAGCGAAGAACCGGTTGCCGAGATCCTCGAAAACGTCAGAAGAGACAGCGAGGAGCTCTCAGAGGCGATAGAGGAAGCCCGCTCCACTACCCAAACGCTCGAATCACTTTTGTCGGATATCCGCGAAGGCGAAGGCAGTATCGGGCGTCTGGTCGCCGATGATGCACTGTATCTCAAGGCCGACGCGGTGCTGACACGCCTGGATAGGTTACTCGCCGACATCGAAGAAGATCCGAGCGAGTTCTTCTCGTTTTCAATCTTTTAGCCGCTGCCCGCGCGGTCTCGGAAGCTTATGGCCCGTTGTGCTTGAGAAACCGCATGTAGCGCCGGTGACGTTCATAGCGACCTATGAAGTGAGCTCGAACTCCTCCTGCCACATCGGTTCGAGCAAGCCGTGAAGCTCCTCGTCGTATTCACGCATCCTGCGGTGATATTGCTCGTCATCATAGGCTGCCGCGGCATCGGGATCGAGCGGCAACACATCGTGTTCATGTATCAGCTGCTCGGCAAACTGATGATGATCGCGGATGGGGCAGGGACAGAATAGATTCTTGACCTCGGTTTGTCCCTTGTTGCCGCGCTGATCTGCCTGCCAGTCTCTGATGCGGCTGAAATAGTTGCTAAACAGCACGTGACTAATTGTGTGTCCCGATTCGTACATGTCGTAGACATTGTCGATTCCGTATGGGAAGAACACGCACGGCGATATGTTCCCATCCCAGTCGATGTAGAAGTATCCTCCTGAACGGCCTGCGGCGATGCACCCGAGCGAAAGCGGGCCGCCGTTCCAGAAATCGACCATAAACCTGTCATGTTCGTATATGAGCTTCATCTCACGCTCGAGCATCCACTTGCGCTGCTGCGGCGTCACCATGAGATCTACCGTGTAGCTGCGTCCGATCGGCATGTATTGAAAGATCCAACCGAATATTGCTCCCTGGGTGTCGAAAAAGAAGTTCATGAACTCATCCGAGAGGACGGTTTCGGCGTTATGGCGCGTGGCCGTAACGGAAATGCCGAACGGTACCCCGTGGCGACGCAGATTCTCCATTGCCTCGAGCGTCTTCCGGAAGACACCGTTTCCTCGTCGCTCATCGGTTTCGGCCTCCCAGCCTTCCACCGAAATAGCGGGAACGATGTTGCCGAGCTCCGCCATCCGTTGTGCCACCCGGTCGGTAATGAGCGTGGCATTGGTGTACATCATGAAATAGTTATCGTTGTACTCTTCCACGACGTCGAGCAAGTTCTTCCCTTGACTCTTGTACATCAGCGGTTCGCCGCCGGAGATAACGGTAAAATGTGAGCCCCACTCCTCGCGCTTCTCGGTGAGTATTCGGGTGAACACGTCATAACTGAGCGTACTTGCTTCGGCCGAGGAGCTCCCCGCGTAACAGCCGGTACATTGGAGATTACATCGCTTCGTCGGGCTAATCGTGAGAAACGAAGGGGGATCAAAGCCGTGTTGCTCACGGAATGGCCGCATTCGCTCCTTTTCGCCGGTGAGCACATTACCAATGAAGCTCGACAGGACCTGTTTGCGTACGCCCGGGCCGATGTTCCCTCGTCGAATACCCCGGTCAATGGAGTACAGGAGATTCATGAGGGCGCGCTTTCGCATGCGCTGCACGCGCAACGGCATGTGGTCCTTGTTTTCGTGGATAAAGTTCTGGTCCAATTGCCGCTCGGCCCGGCCTATGAGCCAGTTCCGGAGTGGCTTGATTTGGACTGCCGTATCGAGCGCTTCCGTTGCGCCGCTTTTCCAGATGGCATCCACGTCTATCGGCTTATTCATAACACCCTCCTTTCGCCCCGAGTGTGGTTGGTGCGTGTGGGTTTCTATATATATGCTATAGCGGTCGACGCGCCGGATTAATAGGCAAGGTGGTCTAAATAGCACGGTGTATGCAGGTGAGATGACACAGTGCCCCGTCTTGTTGTATATTCAAGTTAACAAACAACCCTACCGTATGGAGGATACCCATAGTGAAAGCGCGTCGAGCAAGCCGAAGCGTGAGAACCCGCATAGCGCGCGACCAAAGGACTCGTGCTCGGAGGTCGGAGGCAGGATTCGACCCCCTGCAAACAGTCATTAAGACATGCCCCGGCTACAATTTGGGGAAAGCATATAAGAAAGTTACGCGTCTCTTCGAGGAAGAGTTTCGCAGTTCCGACCTCACACTGCCGCAGTTCGCGGTGCTGGTAAACACCGGGCTGACCGAATCGGCCACGGCAAGCGAGATTGCCGAACGACTCGGTTCGGATTTAAGCACGATCTCTCGCACCATGGAGCTATTGGTGCGACGCGGGTTAGTGGAGCAGAGCCGGGCACAGGATCGCCGCGTGCGGGTATATCGCCTGACACCTTCCGGTCGAGCCGCGGTCGATGGGACCCTTCCGAAGTGGAGAAACGCCAAGCAGCGCGTACTCGAAGACGTCGATCCCGTCGCGTGGAAAACGACGCTGCACACCCTGAGGCAGCTTGCCGGCTAAGAGCCGGGATCACTACCGAAGGTGCGTGTGGGACGAGGCTCACTGAGGCGGACGATCGCCCTCGAAACGCGTCTCGTCCATCCCGCGCCGCCGACGGCCCACGCGCCGTAGCAGTTGAAAAGCTGCAGCGGTGGTTCTGGGGTAGGGGTGATAGGAGCTTCCCGCGGGACGCGGCAGCCATGGCACCACTGTTATCCGAACGGCGGTAAAGACAAGCAGAACGGCCAGCACCGCCCCCATGAACAGAAATAGCCCAGCCATTCCCACGCGCGCCATCACGAGCCCGGCAAAGAAGGGGCCGGCAGCGCTTCCGATACCGTAGTATACGATGATTGCGCCGGCCACCTGTACCATCTCCCCCGGTGAGAACTGGTCGTTTGCCAATGCAATACAGAGCGAGTACAGGGGCATGCCGAACCCGCCGAACAGGAACATCAGCACATAAAGGGGAGGGCCGGCGGATTGTAACAGCGCAATGAGCCAGGCCGCGGCTGCCGAAACGGCCACGCTCCAGAAAATGGCTGTCCGACGGTCCTTGCGGTCGGAAATCCAGCCCAACGGCCATTGCATGACGAGCGTCCCGAGCGAGACCAGCAACATCAACATACCGATGTTCCCGTCGGACAATCCAAGGCCCTGGCCGAAGCGGGGTGAGAGGCTCCACGTTGCTCCCGTTATCAGTCCGCTTACCATGGTTCCAAAGCCGGCCAATGGTGACTTCAAAAACGTGCGAATGAGGCGTGGCGGGGTGCGTTCGGTGCGAGCCTCACCGGAGACCCGCATGAGGGCAACCGGTACGAGACTCAAAGAGATCAGAACCGTAGTGATACCGAAAATCTCGAAATTGGATGTAGAGAACACGCCGAGCAGCGGCTGCCCTGCTCCCATGGAGCCGAGATACATGACACTATACATGCTCAATATCCGGCCCCGATTGTAGCTGGTGCTCGAGACGTTAAGCCGGCTTTCGACCACGACCAGCATCACCGACATGCAGAGGCCGGTCGCACCGCGGAAGACGATCCAGACGACGGGGTCAATCCAGAGCAAATGAGCAATCGCAGAGGCCGAGGCAACCGAGGCAAACGCCGCAAACGCTCTTACGTAACCGACGTTTCGGATTACGACGGGAGCCAGCAGCGAGCCGATTACCAAGCCCGCGTAGTTTGCCGACATGATGACGCCGAGTATCGAGTCCGAGAACCCCTCCATGCCGGCTCGAAGTGACACCGCCGTGCCCTGCAGCGCGGTTCCCGAGCCCATGAGGAACACCGAGATCATTATTGCCGTTAGGGTAGTTGCCTGGCCGTTTCCTGAGCCGGCGCCGGCCGCGTCTTCGGTGAACGACTCGGTGTATTCGACGGGGAGTTCGGTGCCCATGAGCTATGTATCGGAGTTCTCGCGGAGCTCGAGAAATGTAATGAGTACGCCCTCGAACACGTCGTCGACGTTTCGGTAGGGAGCCATGTCGACGCGCAGCGTTCGACCGTCGTGGGTGTTTACCACGCGTTCTATGGGATGAGTTCGACGGGCGACGTCGGCGATGTCATTGATGAACTCATCGTAATCGAGCTTGTGAGTGAACTGCTTTATGTGGCGGTGAATATCGCTCTCTATGATGTTGATGATGTCTCCGACGGCTCTTGTGAAGCGCTTAATGCGGAGCTGATTGTCCACAAAAAGAATCGGGATTTCGAGGCTATCGAGAAAGTTCTTCATCTCCGCATTGCTTCGACTGAGCTCTGCGTTTTTGGTCTGAAGCTCGCTGTTCACTGTGTTGAGCTCCTCGTTGAGACTCTGCATCTCCTCTTTGGAGCTCTCGAGCTCTTCGTTCGAGCTCTGCAGTTCCTCATTTGTCGACTGATACTCTTCGAGGCTACTCTTGAGCTCCTCGTTCGTGCTTTCGAGCTCCTCCACCGTGGTTTGCAGTCGTTCACGAGTGGACTCGAGCTCCTGTTCGAGCGATTGCACCTCTTCCGCTGAGTAGGTCGTTTTCTCGGCGCTCTCCTCGTCGCCGGCCTCCCCACCGGCGGAAGCCTGCCCACTCGCCGCGGTCGGTCTTGGTTCTTCGCGAATGACCACCGCGAACAATTCCACCTCGCCGGTCTCCGTTTTTACCGGCTCTACGCTCAATTCGATGAAGGTCGGCTTGTCTCCTTCATCGAGTCGCAGGCCGCTTCGTTTTACCACCTGCTCCTCTTTGAATGCTTCCCGCAGCGCCTGGCTCAGCGGAAGGGTGAGACCTGAGCGAACCATATCCACGACGTCCATCCGCGCAACGCCGGTGGGAAGCTCAAAATACCGGCCCGTCCGTCCGTGGACATAGACGATTTCGCGCCGCCGATTGACGAAGACGGCGGGAGGAGTGTGCTCATTGAGAAGGAACCGGTGCAGCATATGTTCGGGGGCAGTCGGCGTAGGCTCGTGCTTGACCCTCCTCGAATCCGTTGCAGGCGATTCGCCGCCCACCGGAAACTGCAGGTTTGTACGAGCCATGGCCGAGCCGTCATCCGCTCGGGCTTTGTAGATACGCGTATCAGTGGAAATCTTTTGAAAGAGGTCGGCAAAGTTTCCCACCGTTTCCGAGGACCCGAGCACGAGATAGCCCCCGTCGCGGAGACTGTAGTGGAAAAGAGGTATCAAGCGTTGCTGAATCTCGGGCTTTAGATATATTAAGAGGTTTCTGCAGGAAAGGAGGTCGAGGCGCGTAAAGGGCGGATCACTTATGAGGTCCTGCTTAGAAAAGATGATCATTCCCCGGATCGACTGTACCACTTGAAGGGCATCTCCGACGTGCTTGAAGAACCGTTTGGTCCGCTCCTCGCCGACATCGGCCTTTACGGCCGCGGGGAACACGCCCCGTCGCGCACGGTCTATGGCCTCTTCGTCGATGTCGGTTGCAAATATGTTTACGGCAGTGGTGAGCTCGTGTTCCTCGAGCACCTCGCGAATTACCATGGCCAGCGAATATGCCTCTTCTCCGCTCGAGCAACCGGGCACCCACACGCGAAACGGTTGCTCGGACTCACGATCGCGAAGAAGCTCCGGCAGGACCGTGTTCTTCAGCGTCTCGAACGCTTCCGGCTCGCGAAAGAACTCCGTCACCCCGATTAAGAGCTCGCGGTGGAGCATATGCGCTTCTTGTGGATTGCGGTGGAGGTAGCGCACATAATCTTCGAGACGCTCGATTTTATGGAGGTCGAGCCGGCGTTGTACTCGTCGACGGACGGTGTTCTCCTTGAATGCCGAAAAATCGTGGCCGGTAGCCGACCGCAGAATGACGAAAATTTTGCTGATCTGGTTCCGACTCTGTTCCGGCCGATCGTAGGGAAGCTCTCGTCTGCCGAAATGGGTAACGTGATTAACGATCTCCTTTGCAAGGTCCTCCGGCGCGGCGACATAGTCGACGCTGCCATGCTCGATGGCCGCTTCGGGCATCCCCGGAAACTCTGCGGTGTCCGGCTTTTGTGCCATCGTCAAGCCCAACTGAGTTCTGATGGCCTCGAGCCCGAGGGCTCCGTCACTGCCGGTTCCCGAGAGTACCACCCCAATGGCGCGTGACTCCGCATCACTCGAGAGGGTTCGGAAAAAGTAGTCGATCGGAAGCCACGGGTGCCCGTCGTTCCTCGGGATGAGCTGCAGTACGCCGTTCATGACCGCAAGGTTTGTGTTAGGGGGAATGACGTATACATGATCGGGCTCTATGGCCGTAGCGTCTTCGATTTGTTGCACGGGTACCGAAGACGCACGGGCAAGCAGCTTGGCAAGGTCGCTCGGGTAATCGGGTGAAAGGTGCATGACAACCACGATCGCAGCACCGGGTTTTGCCGGCAAATAGGAGAGGAACGAGCTTATCGCCTCGAGGCCGCCCGCGGATGCACCAACTCCGACGACGATGGGAGAGGCGTTTTGTTGGCGCGATTCTCGAGAATGTGCCACCGGAAGTAGACTCCTCTGCAGGAGAAGGCCTGCTACTCTAACGAGAACACGATATCATGGTGGACCCCGTTGTGAGAATGCATGTTCCACTCGGCTCCCAGCTCGTTGAGGAGCTGAAGTGCGAGCTGGGTGCCCACACCCGCGGATTCGCCGGCACGATCGGTGTCCATTCCTACCCCGTCGTCGGAGACGATTATGTGAACCTGCGATCCGTCCCGCGCAAGCTCCACCCGTACGGTTCCCGCCTTATCGTCGGGAAACGCGTGCTGTACGGCGTTTGTGAGCAGCTCGTTTACCACGAGGCTCGCGCTGATTGCGCGGGTCACATCGACGGTTGTAGCGACGGGGGTCGGCGTGTATTGTACTTTCGCGTTGCCGGCGAGGCCTTCATTGAACTCGCAGACCAGCGTTTGCAGTGATTTGTCGAGGTCAACCTGGTCTACGTCCGTGGCCGCCTCGTAGAGCGCGTTATGTACCCGGGCGACGCTGCGGATTCGAGCGGAAATGCGCTTGAGCCGTTGATCGTCGCCGGCCCCTTTGCGCTCGAGATCTACGATACTTGCCAGTACCTGAAGGTTGTTTTTGACCCGGTGGGTTAACTCGCGCAACAGACTGCGGTAGTGCGAGACCGCGTGCTCCCGATCCTCGCGGAGTTTCTGCTCTGTGACATCGATGAGACTGACAAACAGATAGTGCGCGCGGTCGATGTCCTCGGATTCCGGGGTCGATATTTCGAGCTCGACATACCGTTCTTCGGAATTTGTGGTTTTGAGTTGAAGGCGCCCCGCGTCAGCCTGCTCTCCGTCGTAAATCTTGTCGAGCAGCGCCTCCACGCGCACCGCGTCGGTTCCTTCGTAGCCGCCGAAAAATGAGGAGAGCTTTCGCCCGGGGATTTGCGAGCGGGGTTTCTCAAAGAGCTCGGCGGCTTTCAAATTTGCGTTCGTTATGAACCCGTCTCTATCGGTAACTACGTACGCGGTTGGAGCCAAATCGAAGAGAAAAAAGTACCAGTCCCGCGTTTTCTCCGCTTCCTGACGAGCAGCCTTGAGGTCCTCGTTCTGCAGCTCGAGCTCTATTTGGTGTATGTGTAGCTCTTCGAGAAGTTCCTCGGCGTTCAGCTCGGGGTGGTTGTCCGCGGTTGTGCGTTTCCGGTGCAACTCCTCTGCTCGGCTGCGGTAGTCTTTGTTTTCGGGTTCAGGGGAGGCCATACGTGTTCACTGTAGTTTTGAAGCCTTTCGTGGTCAAGCTATAGATGGGCGCGGGGTGTTTTTACTATCTTTGGCGCTATGGCAAGCATTATGGAGATCTCCAGACTCCGAAAGAGTTTTGGGTCGGTACGCGCCGTGGACGATATTAGTTTCGAGATTCCCGAGGGCATCTGCTTCGGGCTTCTCGGGCCGAATGGAGCCGGTAAAACCACGACGATAGAGATGATGGAGGGGATTCTCGCTCCGAGCGCGGGGAACATATTCTACCGGGGAAACCCGATAGACCGGAGATTCAAGGAACGGGTCGGCATTCAGTTTCAGAGCACCGCGCTGCCGGAGTTTATTACCGTAAAGGAAACCTTGGAGCTCTTTCGCGCCTTTTACCCCAACCCCCGTTCGGTAGACGACGTCGTAGATATTTGCTCATTGGGCGAGTTCATCGACCGTGACAACCGGAAACTCTCCGGGGGCCAGCGTCAACGGCTTCTGCTCGGAATTGCGATCATCCCGTTTCCCGATATCGTCTTCCTTGACGAGCCGACCACCGGACTCGACCCTCAGGCTCGACGGAATTTCTGGTCTCTTATCGAGCGAATTCGTAACGAGAAAACTACCGTTGTGCTCACCACCCATTACATGGACGAGGCGGAGCTTCTGTGCGATGAGGTTGCCATAATGGACCACGGGCATATCCTCGAACTGGATACCCCCGAGCGCTTGCTGCAGAAGCACTTTGAGGGTGCAGTGGTGACGATTCCCAATCAGGACGACTTGTCCGGGCTCCCCGAGGGCTCACGCGTGGTTGACGACCACGTGGAGATCGTTTCCAACAACCTCGATACCACCGTCAAACAACTCCTCGAGAATCATCGGGACCTCGACGGATTGAATATTCACAAACCCGATCTCGAGGATCTGTTCATCAAGCTTACCGGAAGCTCGCTGCGAGCGTAGAGGAGAGAGAAGTACTCATGCACGCGTTTATTGCAATGTTCAAGGCACGGACCATGGAGTTCGTCAGAGACCGAGGAACCTTCCTGTGGAACGTGCTGTTTCCTATAGTGCTGGTGTTTGGGTTTGCCTTTGCCTTCTCCGGACAAGAGACCACCGCGTTCAAGGTCGGGGTCCTCGGATCGCCCGAAGGTGAGGTACCGTTCATGGAAATCGAAGAGGTGGATTTCGTTCGTTACGGAGAGGGCGGGGCCACCGACTCGGCTCGTGGTGTCGACACGGCGGCCGCGGTAGACCGTTTGCGTCGACACGAGCTCGACATGGTGATCGATTTCACCGACAACGCGTATTATATCAACGAAGAATCCTCAACAGGCCCCATACTCCGCAGGCTCTTCGAGGGCGGGCTCGCTGCCGCTGAGGAGCGAGCGTCCACGCCGGGATTTACCGAAAAGGCGGTCTCGGGAGAGCCGATCCGGTACGTCGATTGGCTCGTGCCCGGCGTTATCGGGATGAACATGATGTTCAGCTGCCTTTTCGGCATCGGATTCGTCCTCGTGCGGTATCGAAAGAACGGTGTGCTCAAACGGTTCAAAGCGACGCCGGTTTCCGCACTCAATTTTCTCAGTGCTCAGGCGGCCAGCAGACTCATCATCGTCATTATCACTTCTATCGTGGTCTACAGTGGAACGAACGCGTTTCTCAACTTCGTCATGAACGGGGCCTACATCAATCTGCTGCTCGTTACCACCCTCGCCATCATTTCGATGATCTCTATCGGACTGCTTTTTGCCTCACGGCTCAAAAGCGAGGAGCTCGCAAGCGGGCTGTTGAATCTCGTGACATTTCCGATGCTTATCTTTTCGGGAGTCTTCTTCTCCCTCGAAGGTACGCCCCAATTGCTTCAGAGCTTCTCACGCGCCCTCCCGCTCACGCACTTTATCGAGGCTGCGCGCGCAATAATGCTCGAAGGCGCCGGGTTCTTCGAGGTTGCTCCGAACATGCTGTACCTCGGCGTGTTTAGCGCGATAGTGTTGTTTGTCTCGTCGCTTATGTTTCGCTGGGAGTAAGGCTCTCCCTTGAGATCGCGCAAGATGCGCCTGCCGGGCGCACCTCGCCGGTCGCGCCGCGCGATCGCCCCGCGCGATCGCCCCGCCGGGCGCATCAGGAAAAAACAGGCCGCCCTACGCCGGGCGGCCTGTACTCGCTCTCTATGTGTGATGTGCGGTCTCGTGCGGGCTGTCCCGCGTGAGGGGACTAGATATCGAGAGCTTCACGTACCGCCGGCTCGGCTGGTTCACCCTCATAGGTAGTTACACCGTCGAGCCACTCGCTCAATGGCTCAGGATTCTCCCGAAGCCACTCGGTTGCAGCGTCCCGAGCGTCGGCACCTTCGCTTATGGCGCTCATGATTTCGTTTTCCATGGTCAAGGTAAACTGAAGCTGATCAAAAAAGCGCGCGAGATTGGGGTTTTCCGAGAGATACCCGTCGCGAGCGTTGGTGTAAACGGTGGCCGCACCGTAGTCGGGGCCGAAATAGTCGTCCCCGCCTTCGAGGTAGGTCATGTCGAGATTCGTGTTCATCGGATGGGGCTCCCAGCCGAGAAATACGATCGGTTCCTCGCGAGGTGCCCGACTTTTTACCTCCGAGAGCATTCCCGCCTCGCTTGAGTCGACGACCTCGAACTCACCGAGACCAAAAGCGTCTTCGTCGATCATCTTCTGAATAAGCTGGTTACCGTCGTTTCCGGCCTCGATCCCGTGGATTTTGTACTCGAGCTCCTCGGCAAAATCCGCAATATCGCCGAAGCTCGTAAGACCCTGCTCGGCAAGAAAATCGGGAACCGCAAGCGTGTACTTTGCCCCCTCGAGGTTAACCCCGACGTTCTCTACGGTGCCTTCCTCGAAATGGGGCTCCGCAATGGAGGCCATCGAGGGATGCCAGTAGCCGAGGAAAATGTCCGCGTCGTCGGCGGCCATCCCTTCGTATGCAACCGGTACCGAAACGGTGTCCGAGCTGGTTTCGTATCCCATCGCTTCCAACACAACGCGTGTCGTTGCCGTGGTTGCTTCGATATCGAGCCAGCCGACCTCGGCGAAGCGCACCGTAGACGTTGCGTCCTCGGGGGCGGGCTCTTCGCTTTGGGTTGTCTCCGTCGACTCATCCGATTGCTGCTCTGAAGATTGCTCTTGCTCGCCGGACGAGAAGGCAAAGGCAAGAGGTAGGATAAGAACGATTGCGCTCACGAAGAGCTTCTTTGTTACACTACTCATTTGAATCCTCCTATAGATTTCCAATAGACTACTAACTATTATCAGCACATGCAAGGGGTAATGACTATATGTTTTGTTTGACCTCTTGTTAATGACGATTCGGGGTCGAAGCGCCGGATCCGTGTAACTGCAAACAATAAAGTAATATAAAAGTATCGACTAAGGCTTGCCGAAAAATTGAAGCTCAGATACACTGCTGCTTAAATGTAGTCAAAATATTGGAGCACGATAGAAGTTGAGTCGTGCCAACGTATGAAAGGAGAACACGGTATGAGTGACAAGTATTTGTCGGGACGCGTAGCTATGATCACCGGTGGCGCATCGGGGATGGGACGTGCGATGGCCTTTGCTTTAGCGGCGGCCGGTGCCGATATCGGAATCGGTTCTTTGCTCGGAGAGAGCTCCGCACAGAAGGCAGAGGGTGAGTTGGTTAATAGGCCCGGAAAAGAAGAGCTCGAACGGACAAAAGCCGATATCGAGGCCTTCGGGGTCAAGTGCGTGGCGAGCGAGCTGGACGTCTGCTCGGTGGAAAGTGTGAAGGCGTTTCACCAGGCAATCCGCGATGGCCTCGGAGAGGTCGACATCCTGTGCAACGCCGCCGGTATCACCGCCGAACATCCCGTTTCCGGGCACAGCGATGAGCTGTGGAACAAGGTTTTCGACGTGAACATGAACGGCGTCTTCCGTACCACCCGCGAGGTTCTCCCTGGGATGATAGAGCGCCGATGGGGACGCATCATCAGCATTGCCTCCACGGCCGCGAGCGTCGGTGCTGCGTACTCTCCCGCCTACTGCGGCAGCAAGGCAGCCGTTGCCGGCTTCACCAGAGCGGTGGCCCAAGAAGGCGCGGAGGCGCTGGTGACGGCCAACACGATCAGCCCCGGATGGGTGGAAACGACCTTCGGTACCGAGTGGCTTTCCGATATTGCCGAGAAGCAGATGCATACCGACGGAAACTCCTTTATTCAGGAGCAGAAAGCGGAAAACCCGCAAAAGCGAATGATTCAGCCGGTTGAGATCGGCGCCACTGCGGCATACCTCTGCCGCGATGAGGCCCTCGGTATTACCGGACAAGACATCACCATCTCGGGCGGCTCCGCATGGTAGGAGGGAACATGGAACAGGTACTATCGCCGAAAACGACGAAACGCATGTATATCGACGGCGCGTGGACCGAAGCCGGTTCCGGTAAGACGCGGTCCATTATCTATCCCTTTGATCAGCGTCATATTGCCACTGTGACCGAAGGCGACGTTGAAGACGCCCGCCGGGCAATCGCTGCGGCGCGGCGTGCATTCGATTCCGGCCGGTGGTCAAACACGCCGGCGGCCGAGAGAGGCCGCCTCGTGGGGCGGCTCGCGGATTTGATAGAGAGAGACGCCGAGGAGCTTGCGGCACTCGAGAGCTGGGATACGGCAAAGACCATGGAGGAGAGCCGCTGGGACATGGCCGACATCGCCGGTATCTTTCGCTACTACGCCGGGCTCGCGGATAAGGAAGGCGGCGAGTACATTGCCTCTCCGATGCCGAATACCACGAGCCGGGTCGTTCACGAGCCGGTGGGCGTGTGCGGACAGATTTCTCCGTGGAACTACCCGCTGCTACAGGCGTCCTGGAAAATGGCTCCCTCTTTGGCGGCCGGATGTACGATCGTCATGAAGCCGAGCGAAGATACTCCGCTGACCACTATTAAGGTGACCGAGCTCGCGGAGGAAGCGGGATTTCCCGCCGGGGTTGTAAACCTCGTGCTCGGGCCGGGCCCGACGGTCGGCAACGAGCTGGCGGTGCACAAGGATGTCGATCTCATCAGCTTTACCGGTGGTATAGAGACCGGACGGAAAATCATGAGTGCGGCTACCGGCAACGTCAAAAAGATTGCGTTCGAGCTCGGTGGTAAGAATCCCAACGTCATCTTCGCCGACACGGACTTCGAGCTCGCCGTGGACTACGTGTTGAACGGCATCTTTTTTCACGCGGGCCAGGTATGTTCCGCCGGGTCGCGCCTCATCGTCGAAGAGAGCATGCACGATGATCTCATAGACGAGGTCGTAAAACGGGCAAAGCGCATACAGCTCGGTGACGCGTTCGACTCCAAGACGGAAATGGGACCACTTATTTCGGAGGCCCATCGGGCAAAGGTCGAGCGCTACGTAGAGATCGGAAAGAAAGAGGGGGCGCATCTCGTGCTTGGCGGCGCGAGACCGCAGGAGCCCGAGCTCAGCAACGGGTTCTTTTATCTTCCCACTATCTTTACGAACTGCACCACCGACATGCGGATCGTGCAGGAAGAGGTGTTCGGCCCGGTGCTGACCGTGGAAACGTTCCGCACGGAGGAGGAGGCCATAGCCCTCGCCAACGACACGACCTACGGTCTTTCCGGTGCTGTGTGGACCACGGACCAGGACCGAGCCGAGCGGGTTGCCGGGGCCTTTCGCATGGGTACGGTCTGGATAAACGACTTCAACATTTACTTTGCTCAGGCCCCATGGGGTGGTTACAAGCAGTCGGGAATCGGGCGTGAGCTCGGAAAGGCCGGTCTCGAGGAATATACCGAGACGAAGCACATTTACCAGAACCACGCCACCGAGCCCGCCAACTGGTTTGGAGCCGGCTGATAGGCGTGCGTGCGGAACTCTCGGGGCTCAGGCGGTTCAGCGGAGCATCGAAATACATTGTTTATCGTGCCGACTTATGGTAGCGTAAGCCTATCGACAACCAAGGAGTATCGGCGATGATAACAAAAAAGATCGAGGACGCTTTGAATCTGCAGATGAACCGAGAGTTCTTTAACGCGCGGCTGTATTTTGCAATGGCGGGGTATTTTGATTCCCTGGATATGCCCGGGGCCACCGCCTGGATGGAAAAGCAAGCCGAAGAAGAAAACGGCCACGCCATGCGCTTTTATGAGCATATAAAGGAGCGCGGCGGCCGTGTGGTCATCTCCGAGCTCAGCGCGCCTCCGGTAGAGTGGGAGTCTCCTCTTGCAGCGTTCGAGGCCGCATACGAGCACGAATGCCGAGTTTCCCGTGAAATGGACGAGCACTGGGATCTCGCCGAAGCAGAGAAGGATAACCCAACGAAGGTGTTCCTCCACTGGTTTGTGGAAGAGCAGGTCGAAGAAGAGGCCTCAGTCGACGCGATTATCCAGCAACTCAAGAAAGTGGGAGACGAGCCGCGAGGGCTGTTCATGATCGACCAAATGCTCGCTCGCCGAGGCGAATCCTGATTGACCCCGGGTTCGGGATAGGCGGCGAACGGACGTTGAAAAGACGACACTCTGGTTAGGAAGGAGGGATACTATGCAACTAAAACACACCGAGATCCCTGTTGAATTCATCCAAGGTCTACCTGACGGCATGAAGCTCGTTACGCGTCACGGAAAGCAGTTTCTGGTGGTCGACGAGGTATACGGACCCAACGGGGAAGATCTCATGTCGGAGAATGTTCGCATTCACGGTGAGCGTTCGATCGAGCTGGCCGTGGATATCGGCGAGACATCAGGGTTGATTTTTGTCGACTCCTACTGGGGCAGTCACGCAAAACTGTATAGCTTCCTCGTCGACACGAGTGCGGAGAATACGCTGGTAACGGCCCGAGTTCCTCACACGGACACGAGTCTTATGGTACAGCGCGAGTGTAAAGCCGAAGGCTGCACCTCGGAGAGCGCAATCGAGTTGCATTTGCCGGGCACCGACAACAAAATCTATGTGTGCGCCCGGCTTGGCTGCCCTGGGCATGAGCTCAAAATACCCGACCTTCCGGCTCCTGTTTCGGAAACGGTTAGTAGCATCAACTTTTTCGGCGCGGGCAGTATCGACGATCGATGGTTTGACAACCTTTGACGAAAGCCTGCGCGGGCGTGGTTTTGAGCTCGCCGCCGTGCTGCTCACGGTTACCGGCTTTCTTGCTCTGGGAATAAGCTTCACTTTCATCGGCGCCGCTTCGGTGTTCTGGGCGATATACGTGGGGGCCCGCTACCGGTGGGACCCCACCGTTTTCGCCCGCTGGGGCTTTCGCCGGGAGGGCTTCGCCGCAGCGGTCCGCCTGACGTTGCCCTTTGTGCTCGCTGCTGCGGTCCTGTGTAGCGGCTTCGCCGTGGTTTCAGAGCGGGCACTACTCAACTGGAACTTCGGGTTGCTGTTAGTGCTGTATCCGCTCTGGGGCACCGTTCAGCAGTTTTTGCTTGTTGCGCTGGTTGCGGGAAACATTGTTGCCCTGGGAAGAGGGCGCATCGGGAAGCCGACCGCCATAGTCATCACGGCGGTGCTTTTTGCAGCAATCCACCTGCCGGAGTACCCCTTGGTTGGGGCCACGTTTTTTATGGGTCTTGTTACCACCTCGGTGTACTTTCGCACGAGAAACCTGTGGGTGCTCGGAATATTTCACGGATGGGTGGCGACGGTGGTGTATTTCCTCGTTATGGGAACGGACCCGTGGTCTTCGCTTGTACTCGGCGGCCTGCGGTTGTAGGCTATGGGTGCGAAGACCATGTCGAAACGCGGAGCGAAACACGCACAGACACCGGCAAGCTCGGTACCCAACGCAGCGGAATGGTTCCGGCTGGATAATGCGGCCAAGATATTTCCGGCCTCGAGCTCGGAGGTCTCGCCGGAAGTATTCCGGGTCATGGTAACGCTCGACGAGCCGGTTCGCATCGAAGCGCTCCAGAGGGCGGTTTCCCGTCTTGCCAAGCGCACGCCGTACTATCAAGTGCATCTTCGCCGGGGACTGTTTTGGTACTACCTCGAACGTCATAACCAAGATCCGCACCTACATCTTCTTCCCGACACGCCGGTATCGCCTATCGCCATAAAGCGGCCGCAGGAACCGCTGTATCGGGTGCAGGTCGGAGACCGACGCGTCGCCGTGGACGTTTCCCACATTCTCACCGACGGGTATGGCGCGATGCGGTTTCTCATTTCGGTGATTGCCGAATACGTGCGACAAATCGGCCAATCGGTCTCGTCTTCGCCGTATCTACTCGACCCCGATGCCGAGCCCTCCTCGGGCGAGTTCGAAGACGCCTACAAGCGCTACTACAAACATGACCAGCCCAACCCGCCGGCACTCTCGCCGGCCTACCATTTGCCCGGCATCCGCGCATGGAGGAGATACCGCACGATTTCCGGGTACATGTCGGTCTCGGCGGTTCGCCGCGTATCGAAAGAAAAGGGGGTCAGCATCACCGAGTACCTCTGCGCGTTGTATCTCGAGGCGCTCGCGGCGGTCCACGCTAAACAGAGTCACACGCGAATCAAGCCACGTCGCAGTGTCATGCGTCTCGAAATACCGGTCAATGTGAGGCGGTTTTATTCGACCGAAACCATGCGGAATTTCTCACTGTTCGTATCGCCGGAAATTGACCTACGACTCGGTGGGTATTCATTCGATGAGATCCTCAGGGCCGTGCATCACGCAATGCGGACGCAGCTCGAAGAAAAACAGCTTGCCAGACAGATAGCGCGGAATGTCGGTGGAGAGCTCAACCCCGTGACTCGCGTGGTGCCGCTATTCCTCAAAGATATATATCTGTCGTATCTTCACGACCGCTTTGGTGATAACCTCTATTCGGGCGTCATTTCCAATCTCGGCCCGGTCGATATACCGCAAGACCTGCGCGATCGAGTGAGCGCGGTAGGGTTCGTGCTGGGGCCGAATCCGATCATCAAAAAGAATTTGGCGGTGGTGAGCCTCGGAGACGAGTTAACCCTCACGTTTGGAAGCGTTATTGAGCGTCGGGATCTCGAGCGCACGATGTTCCGAACGCTCGTTTCCCACGGGGTTCCGGTCACCGTTACGGAGAGGGGTACATGAAAACCTGTTCGCACTGTGGCGTTCGCGTGGAGCGAGACCTCGAGCGCTGCCCCCTTTGTTACGCGCGCCTAAACGGAGCCTCGGGGGGTGAACCCGGCGAGGAATCTGAACGCGAAGGCGAGGCTATCTATACACGTCCCGTTGTGTTTCTCATTGAGATTTTGAGCCTGCTTGGTGGTGTGGCGGCGTTGGTCGTGTTTGCCGCGGACTTCGCCGTTGGATTCACCCTTAGCTGGTCTCGCTTCCCGTTGTCTGCGATTGTGTACGCGTGGGTTGTCACGGTGGCCATTATCGTTCTCGGGCGCCGTGCGGTTCTTCTGTGGCCGGCGCTTACTGCGGCTACTTTGGCGTTTCTGCTGTCGCTCAATCTATTTGCCGGGGGTGGACCGTGGTTTCCGTCTCTTGCGCTACCGATGGTGGTGCTTGCTGCAGTGCTTATCGGGGCGGTCATCGCCGCTGCGCGTGGTCGCGGGTTTTCGGCTCCGGCGGTCCTCTCGCTTTCCTTGGGAGCTGCAGGCGTATACGCCGTCGGGCTGGAGCTGATTCTCGGTTTCTATTTCGGCACCCCCGGTCGGCTTAGTTGGTCGATCGTCGTGCTTGCCTCCGCGATCGCGCTGAGTCTTGTGTTGCTGTTCGTGCACACCCGTCTGCGCCGGCGCAACGCATCGTTCGAACGGGTATTTCACCTATAGGTAGGGGTATAGGGGTTACGAGTGAAACTGACATCGATATTCAAGCGCAAGCCCCGTGTCGGGCTGTCTCTCGCCGGCGGCGGCGCGAAGGGCGTCGCCTACATTCCGTTTCTCGAGGCTATCGAAGAGTTGGGCATTTCCGTTACCGCGGTATCCGGCTCGAGTATCGGCGCGGCGATCGGAGGGCTTTACGCCGGCGGTCTCGGCCCGAGAGAGATGGCCGGCGTATTGCAGATGTTTCGCCCGGGACGACTGCACGAGGTGTTTCACATAAATTGGCTCGGCCGCGGGCTCATTAGCGGAGAGAGCGTGCGGACGTTTTTCGAGGAAACGTTGCCGGTGAGGCGTTTCGAAGATACTCGCATGCCGTTGAAAGTGGTCGCCACCGACTACTGGAGGCGCGAACAGGTGGTATTCGAGTCCGGTTCTCTCGTGGACGCACTGCAGGCAAGCACCGCGGTCCCGGGCGTTTTTGAGTCTCCGGTGCTCAACGGCCGACTTCTCGTGGACGGGGCGATAAAGAATACGCTTCCATATGAGCTCATTCGCGAGGACTGCGATTTTATTATTGCACTCGACGTGTCCAACCGTGCCGCCGATCCTACGCGCACCGATGCGCCCCGCACCCTCGTTATGATCCTCAATAGCTTTCGCATCCTCACCGACACGATTACCGAATATAAGATCCGCTACGACCCGGTTGATCTATACTTCCGGCTAAAGCTTCCCAAAATCGAAATGCTCGACTTCTATAAGTACCAGGAAATCTTTGAGGACGTGAAACCCGAGGTGGAACGCTTCAAGCAAGAGCTCAGCGAGAAACTCAGATTATGAAGTCCTGGTCGCCGGCTCGCTGGGATTTTTCGCGTAGCACGTCGCCGAGAGAGCGAGAGAGATAGGTGGCAATGTGCTGTTCTAAGTCGTCCCACAGGAACGCGGTGTCCTCGGCGGTTTGACCCGGGCCGGTGAGGGCGAGCGGCCCCTCGAGGGTCGTGAGGACTTCGAGCAATCGGATACTATCCGGATGGCGCGAGAGCGCATAGCCTCCGCGGGCACCACGGAAGCTCTGGATGAACCCCGCCCGTTTTAGGGTAACGAGTATTTGCTCGAGGTAATGCTGTGGAATGTGGCGGCGTTCGGCAATGTCGCGTATTTGCAGCGTCCCCGAGCGATAGTACTCCGCGAGCTCCAAGAGTGCCGCCACCCCGTATACGCCTTTTGAAGAGAGGGTAAACACGGTATTGAACATCCTTAGCGTATCATTGAATGTGCCTCGAGTATTCCCGGCCGGGGTAGTTCTGTCAACATTACGTGTACAACGTGAGTTTGTTCACGTATGCTGCGCGTATGAACGTTTTTTCGATTGAAGAACAAATTGGAAACACTCCGTTGGTTTCGGTGAGAGCGCTCCACGAGGGGCCAACCCGAATCCTCTGCAAGCTCGAAGGAGATAACCCGGCGGGCTCGGTAAAGGACCGTCCTGCCCTCTACATGATACGTGGGGCCGAAACGCGGGGTCGTATTCGTCCCGGCGATACGCTCATCGAGCCCACAAGCGGAAACACCGGTATTGCGCTGGCCATGGTGGCGGCGGTGAAGGGGTATCGGATGATCCTCATAATGCCCGAGCACATGAGCGCGGAACGGCGGGCACTGATGAAGGCCTACGGGGCCGAGGTAGTGCTTACCCCGAAGGAGAAAAGCATGGAGGGGGCGATCGACCTTGCAAAAGAGATGGAGCGCACGGGAGAGGGGACCGTACTCGATCAGTTCTCCAACCCGGATAACTCGGAGGCTCACTACCAAACGACCGGACCGGAGGTGTGGCGAGATACCGATGGGAGGGTAACGCACTTTGTCGCCTCGACCGGAACAACGGGAACGTTGATGGGCTGCTCCCGCTATCTCAAGGAACAAAACCGTGGTGTACGGATCGTGGGGGCGCGACCGGATGAGCAGGGGGGTATACCCGGAATCCGCGCATGGCCGGCGGCCTACATGCCGCGCATATACGAAAAGCACCGCATCGACGACCGGCGGGTGGTCTCCTACGCCCGTGCTGTAACGACCATGCAGCACCTCGCCGCTCGAGAAGGGATTTTCGCCGGGGTGTCTTCCGGGGCGAACGTTGCGGTGGCCCTCGAGGTGGCCACGGAGCTCGAAGAACAAGGGGTAAGCGACGCGGTGATCGTGACAATCATCTGCGACCGCGGCGACCGCTACATCTCCACCGGGGTATATCCCGCTTAAACTGCGCGGCCGGCACCGGGGTCGACCGCGCTCGGGGCTTCGCTGGGAGTGCAGGGCTACCGCCGGCCGGCGCCCTTCAGTGGCGTACCGCGCAGCGCCTCACACGGTTGCGGGGCGTAGGGGTCGCGGGAGCGATAATCGGTGTGTAAGAGTGCATGAGCGCGTGCCCCGCCCGGCTCACCGAGAAAGCGCTCGTAGAG
>JAWLED010000014.1:38149-45130 GCA_041686235.1 Spirochaetia bacterium
ACACGGTTGCGGGGCGTAGGGGTCGCGGGAGCGATAATCGGTGTGTAAGAGTGCATGAGCGCGTGCCCCGCCCGGCTCACCGAGAAAGCGCTCGTAGAGCGCCAACACTTCGGGATTCTCATGAGACCGTCGTATCTCCATGTGAGAGTCCTCGGCGTATAGCCCCGCTGCACGCCGGCGTCTGCGCTCCATGGAGTTTTCCAGCGGCTGTCCGCCCCCGCCGACGCATCCGCCGGGGCAGGCCATGATCTCGATAAAATGGTAGGGCGTCTCGCCGCGGCGTTTTGCCGCGCGCACCTCGTCGAGAATGCGCCGCGCGTTGTCGAGCCCGTGGGCCACCGCCACGCGGATCGGCGTTCCCTCAACATCGAGTGTTGCCTCACGTACCCCGTCGTTGCCGCGGACTGCGGCAAGCTCGACGCGTTCCAAACGATCACCGGTTTTGAGCTCGTAGGCGCTTCGCAAGGCCGCCTCCATTACGCCGCCGGTCGACCCGAAAATCGTTGCGGCACCTGAATAGGCGGAGAGAAGCTCGTCGGGCTCGACCTCGGAGAGCTCGTCGAAGTTGACGCCGGCCTGCCGCATCATGCGGGCTACCTCTCGGGTGGTAAGCACGATGTCGACGTCTTGCCGACCGCTCGATGCCATCTCGGGGCGACTTGCTTCGAACTTCTTTGCCGTGCACGGCATGACCGAGAGGGAGGTTATGTGACTCCCGTCGGTCCCTTTCGCATCGGCGTAGTACGACTTGATGACGGCGCCGAGCATCTGTTGTGGCGACTTACAGGAAGATACATTCTCGAGCAGATCGTCGTAGTACGTTTCGGCAAACTTGATCCAGCCGGGGGAGCACGAGGTAATAAGCGGGAATGGGCCGCCGTCCTCGAGCCGTTCGAGAAACTCCGTCCCCTCTTCCATGATGGTGAGGTCCGCCGAGAAGTTTGTATCGAGGACGACGTCCACCCCCAATTTCCGAAGAGCGGCATACACCTTTCCGGTGACCAGCGATCCCGGCTCGAGCCCAAACTCCTCGCCCAGCGCCACGCGGACCGCCGGCGCCATTTGGGCAACTACCGTTTGCTCGGGGTCATCGATTGCGCTCCATGCCGCATCGATATCCTCTCTCTCGTAGAGCGCCCCTACCGGACAGTAGACGACGCACTGCCCACAGTTGACGCAGGGACTCGAGCCCATTTCGAACTCACCGGCGGGAGCAACCACTGTTTCGGAGCCTCTTCCTTGGAAGAAAATCGAGCCGACCGATTGCACATCATTGCAGACCTCTACGCACCGACCACAGCCGATGCACTTGTTCATGTCGCGCACAATGCTCATCGAGCTTCGGTCGACCGGCAGCCCCCGAGTGGTTTTCTCATATCGGAGCTCACGCACTTCGAGCTGCTCGGCCAGGTTCTGAAGCTCGCATTTCCCGTGTTTGATGCAGGCAAGGCAGTCTTCGGGGTGTGTCGCGAGCACGAGCTCGAGAAGGCGGCGTCGCATGGTGCGCAGTGTAGCGGTGTTTGTGCGAACATGCATGCCGTCGCGAGCTTCGGTCACGCAGGCTCGTTTGTAACCACCCTCTCCCTCGATGTCGACCATGCACATGCCGCACGACCCGCGGGGCTCCAAGTCTTGGTGGTGACACAATGTGGGTATATCCACGCCCGCCTGTTTTGCGGCGTCGAGAACGCGTGTGCCGCGTTCAACGGTAACCGGTTTATCGTTAATGAGCAGTGAAATCATGCCGTTACCTCCCGGACATAGTCCTGTTGGCCGATATGAGCGCGCAGCTCATCGGCAAAGCTATCGAGAAGCGTCGTAAGCGCGAGGTCGAGCGATTGCCCGAACGGGCAGAGCGAGGAATGATACATTACCTCTGAGGTCTCGCGCATGAGCCGCAGGAACTCTTCGCGTCCCGTGCCCGTGGCGATTTCGTTGGCCATATGCTCGAGCTGTCGCGTGCCGTAGCGGCAGGCGAAACACTGACCGCACGACTCCTCCGAAAAGAACCGCATGACGACCTCGAGAACGTGGGCCATGTTGACGCTGGTGTTCATAACTACCACGGCGCCGGAGCCCAGCGACCCCCCGACACTTTTCATCGAGGCAAAGTCGAGTCTATAGTCCAACGCCCGTTCGTCGTATACCGGCCCGGCGGTGCCGCCAATCTGCACGGCCTTGAAGCGCCCATTCACGCCGCCCGAGGCCTCGATGAGCCGTTTCACCTCGACTCCCATCGGGAACTCGTAAACGCCCGGTGTGTTGACGTGACCGCTGAGGCAATACAGTTTCGGTCCGGGGGACTGTGGGTTGCCGATGTTTCGAAACCACTCGGCCCCCTGAGAGAGTATGAGGGGCACGCACGCAAGGGTCTCCACATTGTTGATGACCGTTGGTTTGTCCCATAAGCCTTGGTCGGTCGGGTAGGGAGGTTTCAGCGTAGGATAGCCGCGGTTGCCCATGAGCGAGTTGAGAAGCGCTGTTTCGTCTCCCACGACATAGGAGCCGCCTCCGATCATCAGTCCGACATCGAAGTCGAAACCGCTGCCGAGGATATCTTCTCCGAGGACGCCCGTTGAAACAGACTTGTCGATTGCCCGCTGAAGCTGGGCGCTTACCTGCGGATACTCGCTTCTGATGTAAATGTAGCCTTTGCGTGCCCCCACGGCGAATGCGGCAATCGCCATTCCCTCCAAGATGAGGTAGGGAGCGTGTTCCATGAGAAACCGGTCCTTGAACGTGCCCGGCTCACCTTCGTCGGCGTTGCATACGAGGTAGACCTCGCTGTCTCTGCGGACGGTGCTCCACTTTTTCCCGGTGGAGAACCCGGCACCACCGCGCCCTTTGAGTTGTGCGTCGATTACCGTCTCGACGACCTCTTGCGGCGTGAGGCCGAGAGCGCGTTGCAAGCCGACAAAGCCGCCGGCGTTTGTATAGTCTTCGATATTGGTGCCGACGGAGCCCGACGTATACCGGGTGAGATACTCTACGTGTTTCATTTCTGCGCCTCCTTCTGGGCCTCACGCTCGAGAGCGCCGAGGATCTCTTCGGTCTTGGTTGCATCGAGATTGGTGTAGAGTGTGTCGTTCACCATGAAGTTCGGAGCCGTATCGCAGCTGCCGAGGCAGTTTACGACCTCGAGCGTGTACATCCCGTCCGCCGTGGTTTGACCGCGCTTGATCCCGAGGCGGTGGCGTAGGTAGCGATACACGTCGAGGGAGCCCAAAATCCGGCAACTCAGGGAGTCACAGACGCGAATGACATAGCGGCCCCGAGAACGACGGGAAAAGTGGCGGTAGAAGCTAATCACCCCTTCAGCTTCGGCAAGCGGAATCTCGAGCTCTCGAGCTATCTCCGCGAGCCGATTGCTTGCAACATAATTCTGAAGAGGTTCGGCGTTTTGGGCGTCGTGGAACAGGCGCAGAATCTCTTCGCGCCGCGGGCGCTCATTCTGCGATTCAACGTCGTTGGCAGCACCCATAGCACACCTCCATTGAGTCGGTGAAGCCGGTGCGTACAGCTGCGCGAAGTAACGTTTTGTGTGGGGGGCGTGCAGTTCGCATTGGCTTCACCCACGCACGCGGTAGCGTACGCTTCGTAATCGAAAGCCGGCGAACTCCAAGCGCTAAGAGGTATCTGCGGTGTAAAAACCAGGCTGCGACCGTGCATGAAGCGCTCAGGCCCGTCAGCCACCCTCTAAGAAAAGTTTAATATAGATAAATGACAGTTACAAGTGCAATTTATCGATTAGTAAAAATCGATAGAGAAGAGAGAGCCGGCGCCCAAGCGCTTTTCGGGAGCTTGCCGGTCGTGATAGGCTCGTCCTTCCTATGAACGACTTCGTTGGCGAGATGATTGCCGACAAACGCTTTTTCAAGACCCTTCTGCGGATCGGGTGGCCCATCGCCGTCCAGCATGGGTTTATCACCGCGCTCAACACCCTGGACATCCTCATGGTGGGCCAACTTGGCGAAGTGGAGATCGGGGCCGTCGCGCTCGGTAATCAATTGTTTTTCCTCGTCATGCTCTTTCTCTTCGGTGTGGGAAGCGGCTCGGCGGTGTTCGTCGCTCAGTACTGGGGGCAAAAGGACGTCCCGGGAATCCGCAGGAGTTACGGGTTCGCCATGCTGGTGGCATTGCCGGGGAGCCTGCTCGCCGCGGTCGCGGTGCTTATCTTTCCCGACCTCGTACTGCGCTTTTTCACTTCGGACGAAGCGGTTGTCGGGCTCGGGGTCGATTACGTGCGCATCATCGCTCCGAGCTATTTGTTCATGGCGATCACCATCGTTACCGGAGCGGCTCTCCGGGGCACCGGCGAGGTGCGTCTGCCGCTTCGCATGACGGTTATTGCAATCGCCATAAACGCCGTTCTCAACTACGTGTTCATTTTCGGCCCCTGGGTTATGCCGGCGTTGGGCGTAAAGGGTGCGGCATTGGGGACCGTGCTCTCGCGCGGGCTGGAAGCCGTACTGTTGATTGGGGGAATGGTACGATCACGCCACCCGATGGCGGGGGCCCTGCGCGATTATTTCAACATCGACAAAGAGTTCGCCGGTCGCTTTGTGCGCATTACCCTGCCTGTTGTATTCAATGAGATTGCGTGGTCACTGGGCGTAACGATGTACACCGTGATCTACGCGCGCATGGGAACGCCCGAGCTCGCCGCGAGTAATATTGCCGAAACGGTTATCCGCCTCGTGTTTGTGGTGTTTATGGGGTCAGCCGGCGCCGCCGCCGTCATGATAGGTCAGACGATTGGCGCGGGAGACACCGAGCGCGCAGAACGAGACGCCCGGCGGTTCTTGATCCTTGCGCCGGCGGGCGGGGTGGTGCTCGGTCTGGTGTTGGCGGGAATCAGCCCGGTGGTCCCGCTTCTGTATCAGGTTTCTCCAGAGGTGAGGGCGATGGTGACCCGCATGTTGCTCGTTATTGCGGTCGCCGTTCCGGTCAAATCGATGAACATGCACGCAATCGTGGGCGTAATGCGCGGCGGCGGTGACACGCGCTACGCCCTCGTCGTTGAGGCGGTCATGCTGTGGGGTGTCGGCGTGCCGGCGGCGGGTGCAGCCGGCCTCGTATTCGGGGCCCCGCTCTACCTCGTGCTCATCTCCGCCCAAGGTGAAGAAATCGGTAAGTTCATCTATACCGTCCGACGGTTGCTGAGTCGAACGTGGATTCACCACGTTACCGACAAGCCTCCTGTGGACCCCGTGCTCACCGGTCCCTGAGCCGGGGAGTCGTAGACTGCCGATTCCCAGGCCCGCAGGCCGGCGGCTCCCCGCCGGCGCCCCCCGTCGCCCTTGATAACGGGGAGGCCGGCCGAGGAGTGCGAGCTTAGTAGCCGATCGCGAGCGAGAAGCTTCCACCCAATCCGCGACCCTGAAAGACCCCGGCAATTTCGGGCGCGGCCGAACGGACCTGCAGTCCGAGCTCGAACGGACGCAGCGGTATGCGAAGGCCGCCGCCTGCGTGCCAGAAAAAGTCGTGGTGCCCAACACTGACCGAGAGCATATTGAGCGGGAAGAAGTTGCCTTCCACATTCACCTCGGCGTTGAGCCGCGGGTAGTCGCCAAATACGATTTCCGCACTCGGGATAACGTCAACGAGCGGAACGGCGAACCGGTAGAACCCGGATAGGCTCAACGGCATATGAACGCGCGGCCGGTCGTCGGGATCGAGCGCGCGGGTGTCCGCATCTCCCTCAATATTGTCGGTGTCGAAGGGATCCTTATCGTTCTGAATGCTGTCGAGAAGGTCGCCTCCGGTGAAGGTGTAGCGGTACTCCTCGAGCTCGAAGATATAGCCGGGGCGAGCTGCAACGAGGGGAATGCTGTTTAGTGCACCCCCGTAAAGCGGCTTACCATCCTGATCGGGGCGAACGACGCCGAGGCCGATGTTAAAGCCGACCCCGTCGAGCCCGTCATCGCCGAATGAGGTGTAGATATCGCCCGAGGCGGAAACCTCACCTTCTACCGTTCCGTCGGAGCTCGTGGCCAATTCGAAATCCGCCGTAGTATTAGTGTCGTTGTAGATCGCCGGAGCAAACGCGCCTAATTTTCCCGCAAAGACAAAACCAAGAGCATCATAGGTGGCATAGGTGCCGGCGCGGGTAAATGATCGTTGAACGAGCTCGGTCGAACCCGAGTAGTCCCCGTCGAGCTCGTTCCCCTGCGTGATGAGTCCGATGAAGTCACGGGGAATGGTTACGCGGGTAAGGCTCGTGTTTTCGTTGAAGAACCCGAACCCGATCCGAGGAAGCTTGACGCTGAGGTGTGCCTCAGTGTCGAGTGCCGCTGCGAGGCGCATCCCGCGGTCGGGAGTGTTTTCGTAAATCTCGTCGAGGTCGATGACAAGCGTTTCGGAGAAAACGTCCGACAGCGACATGACACTGTTCCCAAACGAGGCATCCGTCGAAAAGCCGAGCTCCGCATACTCGCGTTGTCCAAAGGCAAAAAACGCCGGATTCGTCGGATGATCCCACGGGCGCAGCCCGTTGTTGGCCGAAACGCTAACGCCGCCCCACAGGAGAAGGCCGCACATGATAACGATAACGATTCGATGGTTCATGATGACCTCCTCCTATTCCTCGTCCCCGAAAGAGAACGTGTGGTCAATGTCCGTGTTCGCCCGTAGATAGCCTTCCTTGAGGTTGAACGCCCCGCCGCGGTTCATTTGAAAGTTGCCCTGAGGCAGCTGGATCAAGAACTCGGGGACGTATTGGGCGGCTCCGGTGTCGGGGTCGGACGTGCCGTCGATCATTTCCTCCAGTGCCTCCTGCGAGAGATCGAGCTTGACGGTCTGGAGTGTCTCGCTTGCCTTCACGCCCGTGTTGATGAGCCAGTTCTCGCGCTCTTCCTTGTCCGCGGAGGTGCCTTTTTCTACCATCCCCAGGCTAATCCCGAAGCCCGTAGAGTTTTCGAGATCGAAAGAGAACGTGGCGCTGCTGCCGCGCAGAGAATCGAGAAAGTCTTCGAGGTCCTC
>JAWLED010000188.1:0-2673 GCA_041686235.1 Spirochaetia bacterium
CCGCACCGACACAGGTCTTGCAGTTCTTCGGCTGCTAGATTACTTTCGGGGTATGGTTTGGTCATCCGCGCGACAAAGCGAGTCCGTTTTATCTCGTGAGGGACGCGACATCATGATGCCCGAGCCATAATCTCACCGCCTCCGCCCGGGCGCCCCTTGCGCACACGGCCGGGGGCGCTGATGGATACGGGAGGCTGCCCACATGCCGATCAATATTCCAGACACTCTTCCCGCCCGCGAGCACCTCGAGCGCGAGAACATCTTCGTGATGACCGAAGAGCGCGCGGTTCACCAGGATATCCGGCCGCTCAATATCGCAATCGTCAACCTCATGCCGACGAAAATCGCGACCGAGACGCAGCTGCTGCGCCTCCTCGGGAATACGCCGCTGCAGGTGGATGTCGATCTCGTTCATACCACCTCGCACGAGTCGAAGAATACCGATCCGGCGCATCTCGATCGATTCTACACGTCACTCGAGCAGATCCGCTCTAAGCGCTACGACGGGATGATCATAACCGGCGCACCGGTGGAAACCATTCCCTTCGAGGAGGTGGACTACTGGAACGAGCTGGCCGCAATCATGGAGTACAGCCTTCGAAACGTCTATTCGACGCTCCACATCTGCTGGGGTGCCCAGGCGGGACTGTACTACCACTACGGCATCGACAAGTATCGCATGCCGGAAAAACTCTTCGGCGTATTCGAGCACGAGCGACATGACGATCATGCCCCGCTGTTTCGCGGTTTCGACGAGCGGTTTCCGGTGCCGCACTCACGCTACACCGATGTCCGCCTGAGAGACGTCGAAGCGCGCCCGGAGCTCGAGGTGCTGGCAACCTCCGAGCAGGCGGGGTTCTGCGTGGCCTCGGCCTTCGAGGGGCGACAGGTTTTCATCACCGGGCACCTCGAATACGAGGTGGATACGCTCGAGTTCGAGTATAGGCGGGACGCCGCAGGCGGGCTCGATACCGCGCTGCCGCAGGACTACTTCCCGGAAAACGATCCGAATCGCCGGCCGGTGGCCACGTGGCGCGCCCACGCTCACCTGTTCTTTGCGAACTGGTTGAACTACTGCGTGTACCAGGCTACCCCCTATGATCTATCCCAGATCGAGGAAATCGGCCCGCGGTGAAGCGAGCAGTCGTGCTGAAAGACTCGGAGATGCTCGTCTCAACCGCCGCGCTGCGCCCGCCAAAACGGCAGGCCCTATCGTGTTATAGATTCGCGGCAAAGAAGGCGACAAGCTGATCCCAGGCCTCACCGGCAGTACCCTCGCCGTCGTAGTTCTCGCTGTTGACGAACGCGTGGCCAACCCCGTCGTAGACGGTGATGGTGTTCTCGACTCCGGCGTCGTTGAGCGCCTGCTCGAAGCCGCGCACCTCGCTCACCGGAATGTTATCGTCTTCACGGCCGAAGATGCCCAAGACCGGCTCCGCCTCCTCCATCGCACCGAGTTGATCCGCATCCTGGATCGGGCCGCTGCCGTAGAGGGTGACCACGGCGGCGAGCTCGGGATTTCGGGTGCCCATGTACATTGACTGGGTGCCGCCGAAGCAGAACCCCATCGATGCGACGCGGTCGGCATCGACCAACTCGTGCGAGCGCAGGAAGTCGAGGGCGGCATCCATGTCCGCGGCAATCTGCTGCTGGGGAGTGCTGCTCATGAGCTCCATTGCCCCCTGAGCGTCCTGCGCAACCTCACCTCGGTACGCGTCGGGGGCAAGCACTACGTAGCCCTCGGCGGCCAACGCGTCCGCAAGTCGCGCAATGTCCTTGTTCAGGCCCCACCATTCCTGAATCATAATGACGCCGGGGTGCGGTCCGCTGCCCTCCGGGGTAGCGAGATAGCCTTCGAGCGTGGTGCCGTCCGATCCCTCGAACGAAACGTTGCGCTCCGCTGCAGCCATCATCTCATCCTGCGCGAAAGCGCCCTGTGCGGTCAGGAGAGCCACTGCGGCTGCCACACCCATGAAAACAAACCTTTGCGTTTTGCTCATCTTTACCTCCGCACAGTAACATAGCCATCTTCGGCACCCCCGGTCAAACCGCCGGAGCAAACACAGACACCCCCCTGAGGCTCAAGCGTGTGGAGAATGATGGTAGCGATGCATTGCGTCCCCGTGAGTTTCGAGGGCCGGCCGCTCGATGGATGGCACCGGCGACCCCGCCTTGCTCCGGTCGTCGAGGACTCCGCCCTTGGAGGCGTAGCGCATGGTGCCGTAGCAGATCGCAGAGACCGAGAGGTCCGAGTTTCCATAGGTGCGATATCTCAATATGTCTTCCTCCGGATCCTCTTGTTTCGCAAATCCGGCGAGTCTCGCTACCGATGTCACGCCGTGGCGCCGCGGCAGGAAATGGCGCTTCGCCCGCCGTCTACCGCCCGGCCCGCACCGGCCAGAGCTGCGCAGACTGGCCTTCTTTGGCGGCACCTTGCTTGATGCCGGTCCCGTAGTTGAGCCGCCACGCATAGCTGTTTGCCCCCGATGGAACGAAGCTGGTAGACGACCAGTGAGCGCCGGGATTGTCGTTGGTGAACCCCCGGTCATTCAACCAGGCGCGGCAATTATCCACGCCTGAGTGAAAGAGGCTTTCGAGCTCATTCACATTCGGCAACCGCCAGTCGTCGAAGCCGAGGTATTCCTCATCGTTGAGACAGGCAACGTGGTCCAT
>JAWLED010000086.1:0-11568 GCA_041686235.1 Spirochaetia bacterium
ATCGTTGACGCCGGCTGCACCCTTCCCTATGCTTCTGTTATGGCACAATCACCACGGTCACGGGTTCTCGTTGTCGGCGGCGCGGGCTACATAGGCAGCCACGTGGTAAAGGAACTGCTCGCCTCGGGCCGGGAGGTCACGGTCTACGACAACCTCTCGAGCGGATTAACAGAAAACCTCTTTGCAGAGGCCGCCTTCATCCAGGGGGATATCCTCGACACCGAGCGCCTCTACGCTGCTATGAAGGGCGAGGCCGGCAGCGCCCCAGAAGCCGGGGCCGGCGGCGGCGGCGCCCCCGAAGCCGGCAGCAGCGTCGGCGCCCTCGAGGCCGGCGGTAGGGCCGGCGCAGCGGTCGCTTTCGACGCCGTCGTGCACCTCGCCGCCCTCAAAGCGGCCGGGGAGTCCATGACCGAGCCGGAGCGCTACGCTCATAACAACATCACCGGTACCATCAATCTGCTCAATGCAATGACCGCCGGCGGCGTTGCGACCCTCGTGTTTTCCTCCTCAGCGGCAGTGTACGGAGAGCCTCAGTACCTCCCCGTGGACGAGAATCACCCGACAAACCCGACGAACTTCTACGGGTTCACAAAACTGGAAATCGAGCGCTTGCTCGCCTGGTATCATCATTTGCGGGGAGTGCGTTCGGTCTCGCTTCGATACTTCAATGCCGCCGGCTATGATCCCGAGGGAGTCGTCAGCGGGCTGGAACAGAACCCGGCCAATTTGCTTCCGCTCATTATGGAGGTGGCCACCGGCGCACGGGGCGAGTTGAGCATCTTCGGCGATGACTACGACACGCCCGACGGCACCGGCGTGCGCGACTACATCCATGTTACCGATCTCGCTCAGGCGCACGTTCGCGCCATCGAGAAACTCGAACACGACGCCCAGCACGTGACCCTCAACCTCGGCAGCGAGGTGGGGATTTCCGTCACAGAAATGCTCGAGACGGCTCGCAGGGTGACGGGCCGCGAAATACCGGCGCGCGTGGTTGCCCGCCGTCGGGGAGACCCCGCCCGTCTCGTCGCCTCGGCAAGCCGCGCTCGGGAGGCGCTGAACTGGCGGGCGCAGTTTAGCGACGTGGAGACACTCGTTTCCACCAGCTGGAACGCCTACCGAAGCCGATAAGGTAGGGCATTACGCCGCTTACACCGATGAGCGAGATCAGTATGAACGCTCCCCCCAGGAGGGTCTTCCACCCGATGGGGTCGGCGAAGATGAGTGAGCCGAGCACCGCCGCGAATACGATGCGAGCGGCCGACACGATTGCCCCGCCCGCTGCGCTAATGTAGCGGTATCCGACGGTCAACGTGAGTTGTCCGGCAAACGCACAAACCGCCACGCCGGTGAGCACACCGAGCGCATGCGTCGGGGGCATGCTGAAGCCGGGCAACATGACGAAAAAGCTCGCCACCGTTCCAAAAGAAAAGAGATAGAACAGAATGAGAAACGAGCCGTCATGTTTTCGTGCCTCACGCAGAGCCGAGATCGCGACCGCCGCCGCCACCGCGGAGGCAAGGGCGAGCATGTCGCCGGCGTTGATCCCTGAAAACGCCGGTCCCTCGGCGGGGGATAACACGAGGTAGATTCCTGCCAGTGTAAGTGCAAGAAACAGATAATATACCCGTGGAGTTGCCTCGCGGTTGAGCAGTGGTGCGACGGCAAAGACGAACACGGGATAGGTCATGTTGAGCATGTTGCCGTTGGTCACGGTCGTCAGTTGGAGTCCCGAGAAAAAGAGTACCACTGCGAGGGTGTTGGTCAGCGCGCGAAGCGCGACGAGACCGGGAGCGCGGGGGCGCAATGATTTGCCTGTGGCAAGCGCGTACGCGGCAATCACCATGAACCCAAAGAAAAACCGCACGAACGCGGAGGTTCGCCCGGATATATCGGCGATCTCGGCGCCGAGTTTGACGAAAACGGTGGTACCTGCAAAGAGTACCGCCGAGAGCAGTATAATCAACACTCCCATAAGCGCCTCCCGGGTATGTCGGGCGCCGTCGTCTTGCATATGTGCTACTCCTTGGTACGTTTCCGTCTCTCGAAGCGCGGACAGTGGAGTCCCGTGCTCTCATAGACTATGTGGCTCGGCAGCCGTTGCGTCTTTATTCCGAACAGCCGACACCCCCTCGGAAAGGTCGGATCCCAGGTCACAAAGAAGTGCCGACACCGAAGGCAATTCGGCGCTCGAGACGGAGTCTTATACATCCGGTGTCCCATCTCGCAGCCAGTATAGTCCAAAGCAACGATCGTGTTTACATGACGTCGTTCGTGGCGTACACTAAAACAAGAAAGGACATTGACGCAGAGAAGAGGCAGACATGGACATTCGTTACTACTTGTCGGTCAACCCACTTGAGGCTCTAATTGCTTCCCAGCTTTCTCCCCAGGATTTCGGAAGATACATGGCTACGGGGAAGAAAAACGGTTCGTACGAACGCATCATGTTCATCGAGCTCGAAGGCGAGTTCGGGTCCCATTTCGATTGGGAATACGCAAAAGAACGCTGCGTTCCCCACGAGGACGGGCGCCCGAAGAATTCCGTTTGGATGGCCGTATACCGCGCCCTCGAGCATGTGGAGTTGGACAAGCTCCGCTCGCTATACCTTACCACCCCTGACGGGCGAACCTTAGAGATCCCTCGTTCAGAGTACCACGTTCCGAACAACGACAAGGACTATTTCGTCTACCAGGAAATAGCTCCTATTACGCCGCTCGTGGTCAGCCGCCTCGATCCGGCGGAGTTCGGCAAGTTCATGACGGATACGGCCAACAAGGTCAGCGTGCCCAAGGTCGTCTTCTCCGATCTCAAGACCATAGATTTCGACAACCCGGAGAACACCGGCAATATCGGTGACGCCTACGACAAGAACATAGAGCATTTGCGCGAGTGCATTACAGATGTGCGCAACCAAAACGATAAGCCCAACAAAAACGTAGAGCGGTCGGTGCGATCGTTTGCCTATCAGATCATCAACCGCGGGGTGTATGTCGCAGAAGGGAGCAACATCGTAGAGTATCCGATGCCCTCGGTCGAGGAACTCAGACGTAACCACTACAACTGGGCCCGCTCCGCTATGGTCTTGTGAGCGAGGGAATACAATAGGCACGCATGCATAGCGCAAAAGCGAAGGCGAAGTCACAAGCTTAGTGAGTACGGAAACACAAAGCAACAGAGCACTTCTCGTCTCGGTCCGGGCACGGCACGAGGAGGAGAACCATCAGAGGGAAGGCCTCGAGGAGCTGGCCGGGTTACTCTCCACCCTCGGCGTCTCGCCGATCCATCGGATGGAGGTCAACGTACGGGAGTATCGTCCGAGGTATCTCGTTGGAAGCGGGAAAGCCGACGAGATCATCGAAGCGGCGACCGCGCACGAGGCGGACTACATCGTCTTCGACAACGAGCTCTCCCCCTCTCAGCAGCGAAACTGGGAACGCCGCGCCAAGCGCTCGACCTTTGATCGCCAAGAGGTCATCCTCGAGATTTTCGGAAACCATGCCTCCACTCGCGAAGCGCGCTTACAGGTGGAGCTCGCACGCATGCAGTACCAGCTGCCCCGCCTCACTCGGGCATGGACGCACCTCTCGCGACAACGGGGAGGCCGGCGCGGCACCCGCGGCGAGGGTGAAACGCAGCTCGAAGCGGACCGCCGCACGGTACTTGCGCGCATCGACACCATTCGGCGTAAGCTCAGGGAGGTCGAGCAGCAACGCGAGGCCCGGCGCAAACAGCGGGTGGGAGTCCCTGTGCCGACCGGTGCCATCGTCGGATATACCAACTCCGGCAAATCCTCGCTGCTGAACCGCCTCTCGGGGGCCGGCGTCACCGTGGAAAACCAGCTCTTCGCCACGCTCGACCCAACCACGCGCAAAGTGGAGCTCCCCAACGCGAGACACGTCCTCGTCACCGATACGGTCGGGTTCATCCGCGATTTGCCTCATCAACTCGTTGACGCGTTTCACTCGACGCTCGAGGAAAGCGTGAGAGCCGATTTCCTCATTCATGTACTCGACGCCGTTTCCCCCAAGGTGATGGATCATCATGAAACCACGATGTCGGTACTGGGAGATCTCGAGGCGGGAGAAAAGCCGGTTATCACCGTGCTCAACAAGATCGACTCCCCCCGGCTCGACCGGCGCGAGCTCGATATTCTGCGAAGCCGCATTCAGGCAACGCATGACACCATCTGCATTGCATGCTCGGCGCGAACGGGCGAAGGTATCGAGAAGCTCACCGATGCTATTCGGGAGTTGGTCACACGATCCTTCGAACACGGTACCTACCGTCTGCCCTACGCACGCTACGACCTTGCCGCCCTCGTTCACCGAACCGGACGCGTAATCTCGGAGAAGCACGAGGCAGATGGTCTGCGTCTCGAAGCATCACTGCCGCCTCGCACGCAGAACCTCTTGGCTCCCTATCTGCTGCGGAGCTGAAAACCGTGCCGCGCGAAGCCCTTCCACGCCTCGACACCCACCCCGAGATTCGCGAGCGGCTCTTGCCCTTCTGTCGCCTCACCACCGGCGAGGTGTGGCATGACACGGTTCATGGACACCGCGTGGGCGTACTCGACGCTACCGACCCGGAGGCGGTAGCCGAGTTGACCACCGGCACACGCTACGAGCTCTCGATGCACGACCCGCCCTATGATATGGGCACCGGCGGCTCCCAGCGAGGGGGGTGGTCGTCGGGTTCGTATATCGATTTCTCCCGCTCCTGGATAGAAAACGCGGTGGCCACCCTTGCCGAGAATGCCCACTTCTATGTGTGGACCGGCGCCGACCAGTCGGGCGGCTTTTACCCTCTTCCCGAGCTCCTGCTTCTGCTGCGGGAGTTCCCCGAGCTGAGGTCTCGAAGCATGATCACCCTGCGAAACCAACGCGGGTACGGGACCCAGAAAAACTGGATGGCCGTTCGCCAGGAATTGCTTTACTACACGCGCGGGAACCCGCCGTTTCGCGTGCAATACACCGAGATTCCCCGAGTGTTGCGCGGCTACTACAAAGAGATAGCCGGTACCAGAACCGAAAATGCCGCGCGCAACAGATCCCCGTTCATACGACCGGGGAACGTGTGGGTAGACCTGCAGCAAGTCTTCTACCGACTCGAAGAGAATATGGCCGGCGCCTATGCGCAGAAGCCTCTCGCGGCAGCGCAGCGCATTATTTCGAGTGCTCGAACAGCCGGGCCCGTGCTCGACCTCTTTGCCCACTCCGGCACGAGCCTCTTGGCTGCAGAAACGATGGGCGTTGCGTGTCACACCGCCGACATAGACCCGGTCTTCGCCGAGATGAGCATTCGCCGCCTCGAGCACTACCGAAAAACCGGCGCGACGGGACACCAGTGGCACTCGCCGTTTCCGGAGCTCAACGCGAACGCCGGGGACGGGGACGCCGGGGACGGCGGCGAGCGCGGCGGCCCCGACGGCAGAGGGGGCGCCTCCGAGACCGGCGAGTCGCACCGCTCTCACAACGACATTTCGTAAATGCGGTGGCGCTTGTAGGGCTCGCCCCCGAGCCGGCGCAAATCGCTCTGCATAAGGTCGGTGGTCTCCGCCACCTGCGTGAGATCGGCGTGGACGAAATTGCGACTCTTGGCGGTTCGTTCGAGCTCATAGTAGAGCAACGCGTTGCCGCCAAGCCGCTGATACTCAGGGAGGATCCCGGCCCCGTTTATGACCAGATCCCGGGTTCGTTTGAACTCTCGTTTTATGTCGAGAATGGCCCACGGCGTCAGCCGTCCTCGTGCGCGTTGCAGCGCCGCGGACACGTCGGGGAATGCCAGCAGGAAGCCGACGTAGTTACCATCGTAGGTCAGTATCTTTATGAGCTCGGGATCGGCCACCGAGATGAGGTCGTCCGCCAGCTCGCTGAGCTCGGCGTCGGTGAGCGGGTAATTCTGCAGATGTCCGGCGAGGGAGCGATTGAACATCGGCACGATCTCGTCGGCAATCCTTTTGAGCTCCGCCTTGGAGCTAAAGCGCATCACCGAAAAGCGCCCGCGGGCGAGCACTTTTTCCGCCACCGACCGCAGCTTATGCGGCAGCTCGAAGGTGGGTGGATGGAGCTGCGCGGAGATCAGGTCCACGCGCTTTTGAAGCCCCTGCCGTTCGAGCAGGCGTTGGTAGTACGGGAAGTTGTAGCTCATCATTGTCATGGCGGCTCGGTACTCGAATCCCTCCACAAGGATTCCGTGACCGGCGGCTCCCCCGGAGAGCATCGGCCCGGCGAGGGCGGTGCACCCGTTATCCTCGGCCCACTGTCGGGCCGCCGCGAATAACGCGTCTACAGCACTATCGTCGTCGAAGGCATCGAAGTAATAGAAGTGGGCGTCCGCGCGGTTGTGATGCTCGTTGTAACGCGTATTCGCCGCAACCAACATCCGCGCCACCGTCAACCCGTTTCGCTGTGCCAACAAGTACTGCCCCTTGGTGTGATCGAAAAACGGGTGCTCGCGGCGCAGCATACGGCGCATCCCTCGCTGGAAACGGGGCACCCAGTGCCGATCGCCGGCATATATGCGATGCGGAAGGGCGATGAACTCCCGCTCCAGCCTACTGCCCGGTGGAAGTACCGGAACGACGGTTACCGTATCGGCCATGCAGCGCAGTATAACGGAGGCGCGACGGTTCGCAAAGGAGATATGTCGTCACGGCGAGCGCGCCCACGCGGGGCTGCGCGCCCACGCGGGGCCGCGCGGCCGCCGGGCCGCTCGCGCCTGGGGCAGGGGGCCGCTCGGCCGCCGGGCCGCTCGCGCCTGGGGCGCGGGGCTGCGCGGCCGCCGGGCCGCTCGCGCCTGGGGCAGGGGGCCGCTCGGCCGCCGGGCCGCCGCGACCTCCAGGTCGCCCGCTTTTCGTTTTCTCGTCAACATGATATGTTACGCACTACCTGCGTATGGTAAAGAGTAAGACGATCGTATACACCCATACGTATCCCTCTCCCATCGGTAATCTGTACATCGCTGTACGAAGAGATGGTACGGTTATGCGGGTCGGTTTCTCAGCCCAAACAGACTGGGGCGAAGACTTCGTGGCGGAGGAAAACAAGTACGCGTGCGGCGAGGCGGAATACCAACTCGAAGAGTATTTTGCCGGTCGCCTGCGCCGGTTCACCCTCAACGTAGAGCTCGACGGCACTGAGTTTCAGCGACTCGTGTGGCAGCGACTGCGAAAGATCAGTTACGGCGATGTCATTACCTATGGGGAGATCGCGCGCAAAATCGGCAAGAAAGATGCTGCGCGGGCGGTCGGCAATGCGGTCGCCTCCAACCCGGTATCTATCATTGTTCCCTGTCACCGTGTCGTACAGGCTTCCGGGCGCCTCGGCGAGTATGCAGTTGCCGGTCTAAACGGCAGCGGCACCGAGTTGAAGCGCTCGCTTCTCACACTCGAAGGGGCGATATAGCCGCGCGGCGCAAACCCGGACGCACAGCGACGCCCACACCACCGGCAGACTACCAGGAAGTTGGACGGTTGCTATCCGGTCTCGCTGTCTCCGGTACGTTCCGCCGGTTGTGCCCCGGCTTCTTGTGCACCGGCCTGCTTTGACTGCTTTTTCACGTACATCTGCAGAAGCTGCACAAAATAGTATGTGGTGCGGTAGATAGAAATCATTCGATCTTTCAGCGGGTCTTCTAAGTACGTGTCGAGATCCTTCCAGTTGAGGATGACCTCTGAGTTGGAGTCATCATAGTCGTCAATGAGGATCTTGAGATCTTTCGCCAAGGTGATCAAGTTATGCGCGGAATCCATAATCATGGCACGCGCTTCTTTGTTGACCTCATCGAGGGTTTGCTTGAGGAGCTTCGTGGTCGAGCTATCACGATCCTTGATACGTCCCATGGCCCGTTTGACCTTCTGACCGCGCTCCCCTTCCTCCGCAAGGCTGTCATCGAACTTGACAACTTTGTCGGCAATACTGAACACCTCGTGAAAGGCCTCCGAAAGCCGCTGCGAGATGACGTTGTCCGACCACTGTCCCCGGACAATCAGAATATCGCGCACGACCTCGCGTGCGTCTTTCTTGATGTAGTCGAGCAAGAACGCCTTTAGGTAATTGAACGGCTCGGTATAGGTGTATCCCGATAAGTTGCGCTTGGTGAACACGAGATTCGCCGTGTCCGTATAGAACTTCGTGCGCGCGATTGCCGTGGTTCCAAAGATTTTCTGCTTGAGTTGATCAGCCTTTTCCGTTCGCCGCTCTTGCAACATCTTTTGAACGGTTCCCTCGGCATTGGTCTTGAGGCTCTCGAGATACGGTTCGACGATCCGCTCATTTACTTTGCGGGAGGTAGCCTGATAGTACGGATCTCCGTCGGCGTGCTGGATGATCATGGTGAGAACACCCGACTTGAGAACATCCTCGACCTGTGCCACGACCTTCTTCCACTCCGCCCGCGCAATGGTCTCCACGCCTTTATATGAGCGCAACGCGTCGAACACGTGGTCCCAGTTGGCTTGCTTGTCCAGCGGAAGCGCAACCTCCAGAAAATCCTTGAGATCGTCGGAGACATACTCCGCCTGAAGTGAGTCGAAGTGCGGCTTATACGTGAAATCTCCCTCGGGAAACGAGGAATCAAATTTCCGCAAGAGGAAATAAAAGTCGAAATGCACGAAGTTAACGAGCTTTCGCAGGTTGTTGTAGGCCTCGTTGATCTCCTTAACCGTTTTCGTATCGAAGGATCCGAAGAATCCGACCATGGAGTCCTTGAGGTATTCCTTGAGCTCTTTGGTATCCTTTACCTTCGCTTGCTCGCGGATACTCTCCGGCTCGAACTCGGCGCGCTTCGCCCGTTGGCTCTCGCTGAGAAACGTGTCGATGACGATCCCCCGCAAGGCGGTCGAGTTCTCTGCGTTGGAAAGCAGCGTTTGCGCCGGGCCGACGGTCCGATAGATGTCGTGGAAGAACTTTGCCAGCGCGGGCTGCACCTCCCCCGCCCGCGGCTTATAGAACTTGAAGCGAGATTTCTTCAGCTCTTTGGCTATGCCCTTCAGTTGCCGCTTTTTTCGGCGTTCCTCGTCCTCACCGCCCAGCAGCATACCGATGAGGCGCTCGAATAGTGACTGTTGGGCCTCTTCGCCGGCGGTGCTTCCAGTACCGTGGCCACCAGGCCCCTCACCTGGCGAACTCATATGGCAAGATTACGATACAAGCTCTCGACTGTCAATTATCTCAATCTCCTTTGCCGAAACTCCTCCCCGAGTAGAGGCACCTACTGAAACCGCACCCGAACGCGCGGCTGCACCTCCACCTTGATCCCGGGAATGTCGTTAACCGTTTGCTGCACCTCGGTTATCGTCCCCGCCTCCCGCGATGCGAGCTCTTCCAGCATCTCCGGGCGTTCAATGATCCTGTTGAAGTCCATATCGAGGAGCGTCACGGTGTTTCCCTCGACGTGTGTCGCATCGGTGTCGACGATCCGCCCGTCAACCATCACGTCCACCGAAATGCGCATGTCGCGGTACAGCTCTGCAAGACTTTCTATCTCCTGTTGGGCAACGTCGCCGGTCTCGGCACTGCCGTTTCCCTCGGCCTCGTTTTGCGACTCGAGTTCGGCGTCACCCTGCTCCGGCAGGATGACATCGAGGGTATTCGGCTGCCCGCTGTCCATCTCGAAGCGAATGTATTCTTCCGCCCTCGGCTGATCCGGCCCCATTTGGGCCCCTTGAGCGGGCACGTCGTTGCTGGGGTTTTGATTGATCTTTACCTGATTCACGTCTTCGAAGGAATACACCGCACGGTAGCCGCCGCCCCAGTCGGTATTCACCTCCTCCGCACTCTGCAAGGTCACACCTTCGCCGTAGTCCGAGGCATCGCTTTCCAACTCGGCCTCATCGAGAAGGGAAAACCCACTGCCCTCGCTCATACCGGCGAGCATTTGCAGAACTTGCTGTTGCATGAGAAACGTCTCTTCCACCGTCCCGCTGCCGTCCCCGTTGACGTTGACCACCGTTTGCGACTGCAAACAACCCGAAAGTATCACCGTCAGCACAACGACACCGACGGCCACAACCGCGGCCTTACCGCGCGATATCACGTTTTGCACTACTACCTCCTTGGGAACCCGTATGCCCCGAGAAGGAATATAGCGCATATGGCATCACTTCGGCACGAGATATTTGCCCAACTCTTGCACTTCGGGGATGCGCTGATAGACCGGGCGATCGTTTTTGTGTTCCTCCGCATCGAGCTCCGCCACGCGCGAGAAGAGTCTATTCGTGAGATCCGATAGCACATTCACGTTCGACGCAAAGTTGTTTACCGCCATCTGGCGAAGTATGCGTTCGTTCGGGTCGCCGCCGGGAGCGCCTCCCGCCCGCTGCAATATGCTTCGCAAATGCGGTTGAATCTCGCGACGAGCGTGATACACGAATCGTGCAAGGGCAAGGACGCGGTCGTAGAGCTCGTCGTAATGGTATCCCTGCAGCTCGTAGTAGTTAGATTTGTCCATGAGGTTCTCGACGATACTCCACGAATGCTGATCGAGAGTCATTGACCCGTAGGCCTGTCTCAAATAGCGGTTGTACAAGTTGGCATTGAAGTGATCACCGATCCGCTCTATGAGAGTAAGCGTCTCGTTATCCTTTACCGGCATTGCGGTGTCTCCTTACAGAGCCGTCCTTGATACATCCCGTTACGGCTCATGTATTCCACCAGCTGGTTGCGAAACGTCTGCTTATTCCAAAATGCACGTGGGGCCACGAGCTGCTCGTCGGGGGTATCGCAGGTAAGACGCATGACGACGGTTTCTCTCGGCAACAGCTCGAGCGCTGCGGCAACGGAGCGCATGTGCTCTTCCGCGCTCGGCACCTCGAAGCCTCCCGCACGGTATTCCTCGTGCAGCGGCGTACCTTCCACCACATGCACGTTGTGAATCTTTATCCCGTCGATGGCGCGCTCGGCCAGGAACCGGATGGTTTCCTCGATTTCAGCCCACCCTTCGCCGGGCAACCCGAACATCACGTGCGCGGCTACCCGGACCCCCTTCGCCCGCAGCAGCTCGAGCGCGTGGTCGAAGGCGGCGACGTCGTGGCCGCGCCGTACCCGACGCAGCGTAGCGTCATGTGCCGTCTGCAGGCCCAACTCTACCCACACATCATTGAGCCGTTGCCGGTATGAGCCGAGAAGGCTCGCCACCTCTTCATTGACGCAGTCCGGCCGGGTGGAAACCACGAGCTCTTCGAACTCAGCCTGAGACAGTCCCGCATCATAGGTGTCCTGCAGCCGGTCGACCGGTGCATAGGTACCCGAGTAGGCTTGAAAATAGAGGATGAACCGCCGCGCCCCGTAGCGGCGCTCCATAAACGACCGCGAGCGCTCGATCTGCCGGTGCAGGTCCGCGGTGTCGATGCCATTGAGGTACGCCGCTCGAGCGCCGCTTTCGTCGCAAAACGTGCAGCCCCCCTCCCGGCGGTCCGTGCCACGGTTCGGGCAGGAGAAGCCGCCGTCCACACCGATGCGATACGTCTTCTCGCCGTAGGTCTCCACGAGATAGCGGCTATAGGCGTTAAAAGGAATGTCCGTCACAATAGGAAGTATAGCACGGAGGAAGGGTCCTCCTGCAAA
>JAWLED010000087.1:0-4197 GCA_041686235.1 Spirochaetia bacterium
CCGCCGGGCGCTACAGCAGAAGCCGAAAGCCGACCGATACCGCGAAGGTCGTGAGCTCGTTGCGCGTGTAACGCTCATCGCCGCCGGCCTTCGACTCGGTCCACGTTTCGCGCTTGTCGGTAGCCGTGCCTTCCGCCCCGCCGCCGACCGACCGCAGTGACACGTAGCTTTCGGCTGTGGGATGGACTCGTGCCCCGGCGCTGAGCGCCGCATCCCAAATCCAGCCTTTGAACGGGTATTGAGCGCCGTTTACGAAGGCGTTGGAGGCGTAAAAGCCGTCGACTTCGGTTTCGAACCAGACGTCGGAGGCCAGGGTGTAGCGGGCCTGAGCTCGCAGGGCCGGAACCGGGCCCGTGCCCTGGCTTACGACCAGCTCGTCTTTGTTGTTGTCCTGGTCCTGGGACTCAAACCGGATCGAGGCGTTTCGAATCTGAAGCGAGAGCCCGGCATCGACCGTCCAGCGCTCGTTGTCAATAAGTCGATACTCGTAGGTGCCGCGCCAGAAATCAAAACTATAGACAAGGTCCACCACCTGCCCCTCTTCAAAGGTCTCGGTGTCGATCGTCTTCGCCTCTTCGAATTGCGTGACCGTTTCAAAGGTAAGCGGCTGATACAACAGCCCCACAAAGTGTCGCTGCCGTTTCCCGATCCCCACGTCGAGGCGCAGCCTGCTGTAGGGAAAGAGGATATCCTGACCACCCTCGGTGACGTAATCGAAGGTATCGGTGTCCTCGCCGTATTGCAGCACGTGGTGCGCCACCCCAACGAAGCCGAGCTCTGCCGAGGGCTGCACCGATATCACAGAACCGGCGCCGCCGGCTCGAGCCGACTCGTCGGCACGCGAGGCCTCGCCCTCTTCGCCGAATACCGCCGGTGCCGATAGCGCGTGGGCCGATATGACTGCACATACAACAAGAGTCGCGATTACGCGTGATGAACTCATGTGGCTAAGTTACTCACAGCTTTGGTATTGTGGCTACCGTCGGTTGGTGACAACGTATGAACGTTGGGATCATTTATGTTGGCGGGCTTTTTGGGGCATCGCCGCATGTTCACAACCGGGCGACTATGGAGGACGGCAACGATGATCGACTTTATCCTGAAGGCATTTGAGCTCAAAGACGAGGAGCGCGCCGGCTGGCAACTTCGCGGCGTACGCCGGCCGGAGTCGGTCGGCGATCATAGTTGGGGCACAGCCGTGCTCTGCTGGCTCTATGCGCCGGTCGCGACCTCCGAAGCTCGCGCAGAAGAAGAAGCGGTAGACCGTGCACGGGCGCTCGCAATGGCAGTCTTCCACGACATAGCTGAAGCGCAGATGGGTGACGTTGCCACACGGGTACACGAGAGCGAGCGCGCGATACCCCAGGAGGAGAAGCAACGCCGGGAGCGCGAAGCGTTTGCCACGATGCGTTCGCTACTCCACGGTGCGGGGGTCTCGGGCGGTGGCGGCGCCGCCTACGACTCCGCCGACTCAGTAAGCGGCGCCGCCGGCAACGCGGGCACCGGGGCCGCCGCGAGTCGCAGCGAAACGGCGGCGGAGCTAACCGATCTGTGGCAGGAGTACGAGGACGGCTCCTCGGCAACGGCACGATTCGTCCGGGATATGAACCTTTGTGACATGTGCGCCCAAGCCCTCTTCTATGAGCGCCACCGGCGCTACGACGCGGCGGCCGACTCCCCGGCCTTCAGGAACTTCGGCGCGCTCGACGAATTCTTCGAAACCAGTCGCCGGCGGATCTCCACGGAAGTCGGCGGACGTCTGTTTGAAGAGCTCGAGCGTCGCTATCGCCGGGAGCGCGAGTCGCAACCGGGGGCGTAGGTGCCGCCCGCGGCGGGGCCGCACGATCTGTGATTGACGCCGAGCCCCTGGTCGCGTAGGCTGTCTGGTAACGATGACAATACCAGCCTACAGACAAGAGCTCGATAAGCATCATGACCGGCTGAAAGAAAACAAAGAGTACGACGCGAAGCTCGAGGCGTTGCGCGAGGTTGCCTACTACACGGCGTTCTACGTCTCCGAGGTCTACAAAGAACACGGGCTGTACGACTACCGGCGCATCGAGAACTTGGCCGAAAAGACTCGCAAAATCACCGATGAAGATCTCGAAACCGTCCGTAGATACTATGAAATGGGCCAGGTGTGGCGGGCAAACATCGGCCTCACGAGCGTTGGCCTCGACCTGTTCATTGTTCAGTCGGGAGTCGAGCAGGTTATGGCGGAATCGGGGAAATATCCCGAGGAGTTGGGCGACAGCGCCCCGGGCCATCCGCTTATTAGTAGCCTGCGAAAGACGGTAAAACCTCTGCTCGGGCACAACAAACGCAATCCGGATTTTTCTATCGACGACCTCGTGCGACAGGTAACCGAAAATATCCAACGGCTCTGACCGGAGGGAGGGACGGACGGACGGCCGACCGTCTGTCCGTCCGCCCTCACGAAGACACGCTCTGAAGGCACCCCAAAAGAATAGGGCCGCCGAGGTAATCCCCGGCGGCCCGAAATACAACGTGCGGTCGCAAGGACCTATGTTAGCTCTTTTCCTTGCGGAAGTACTTGTTCTCGTAATCCGCGAGCATCTTGAATACCACGCCGCTCAGTGCTACGAGGGCAATGAGGTTCGGCAGAATCATCAGACCATTAAACGCATCGGAAAGGTTCCATACGAAATCGAGCGATGCGACGGAGCCCAAGAACACCAGCACGACCCACACGTACTTGTAGTACACGGCGATCTTCGGGCCGGTAATGAACTCGAGCGACTTATAGCCGTAGTAATACCACGTGAGAATCGTGGTAAACGCAAACAACAGCAAGCCGAACGACACGATGTACTCGCCGAACACGGGCAGGGCCAAGTCGTAGGCTCGGGCGGTCAGAGGCGCACCGTCGAGGTTGTCCATCACTTCCATCACACCGTCGGAACCGATGGTGATGACCGGCGAAATGAAGATAACCAGGGCGGTCATGCTACACACAACGATAGTATCGAGAAACGATCCGAGCGAGGCGATGAGGCCTTGGCGTACCGGGTCTTCCGTCTGCGCCGCCGCGTGAGCTATAGGCGCGCTACCGAGGCCGGCCTCATTCGAGAAGACTCCACGGGCAACACCGTAACGAACGACGGCTCCGAGGAAACCACCGGCCACCGCTTGGCCATTAAACGCGTTTCCGAAGATCCATCCAAAAGCGCGCGGCAGGAACTCGATGTTGGCAAAGATGACCCACAGAGAGCCGAGAACGTAGACTACCGCCATGAACGGGACCAGCTTCTCGGCCACCCTGGCAATACGCTTAATGCCGCCAATGACAACAAGCCCGACCAGTATTGCAACGACGAGCCCACTAATCCAGTACGGCAGCGCGGTCGACTCGTTTAGTGAGCCGGCAATGGCGTTACTCTGAACCATATTGCCGATACCGAATGACGCTACGAAGGCAAACAGGGCAAAGAGAAAACCAAGCCATTTCCAATTGCCGCCGAAGCGCTCTTCCATACCGACGCTTGCGTAGTACATCGGACCACCGGATTTTTCGCCGAACTCGTCGGTCGTCCGGTAACGAACGGCGAGTACCGCCTCGGCGAACTTGATGGCACCACCGAAGACCGCAGTTACCCACATCCAGAACACGGCACCCGGTCCACCTGCTGCAATGGCAGTGGCCACACCGCCAATGTTACCGGTGCCGATGGTGGCCGACAGGGTGGTCATTAGCGCGGCAAACGGGTTGATATCCCCTTCTCCGGACACGTCTTTCGAGAAGAGATACTTGAACGCTTTGCCGATTCTGCGGTACTGAACGATCTTCGTTCCGATCGTGAGCGTGATGCCCGCGATGAACAGGATCGAAATGATTACCGGACCCCACGCAAATGAGCCTGCAGCTGATACAGCTGCCTCAATAGCTTCCATGTCTCACTCCTTCCATGATGGTTTTTCGCCGGCCGGAGGCGGTCGCGCGCCCTCGTGATTCTATGAACCGTCGCTCACTCCCACCCCGTGGCCTCCCCTCGACGTGCAACACGGCCTCTACGCCGAGCCGAATGCCGAGAAGACTCACAGTCCAACACTAAACAACAACCTCCTTTTAGCTTTATCGGATTATCTTAATAAGTCATTTTAAGCGCGTTCTTTTCTCCACGCAACAAGGAAATTTTTTTATCCTGCTCTGAGCTCGTGTCCTACATTAGCGACCCG
>JAWLED010000087.1:4297-11494 GCA_041686235.1 Spirochaetia bacterium
GCGAGCATCCACGCAATGATTGTGTGAACAACACTCTGCGTCCGGCTAGAACGTTAGCACCAGATTAATGAGCGTCTGCCCGCTTCCCTCCATCTGGTGGACAAACGACTGGAAATGGATGTTCACGTCCCGGCAGGCTTCCTGCAAAAACGAGAGATAGTAGAGGCCCAGGTCGATGGCGTTCTCCCCGGAACCCTCGGCCTCGTAGAAATCGTTGAGGCTCTTCTTTCGAACCGTGGTCTTCGATTTCTCGCGGATCGCACTCTGCACCTCGTCGAAGTTTGCCTTGTCGTTGGCGACGATGACGTGGAGTCGCCCTCGGTCATGCTCGATATTGTGGTGCTTCTTCACCTTGAAAAGGATGTACATCTCATCGCCCGCCTCCTCCTCGACCTCGGACTCGTTGAAGCGGGCGTGCGCCCTGGCATTCGTCAGGACTTCGAGCAACAGCAAGGCGAGATACTCGCCGATGCTCGCCTTTTCGAGGTAACCGATGAGCTCCTCGCGCAACTGCGGCACGATCACGTTGTAGGGCTCGGATCCCTGATAGACGCCGAGGATAAACCACGAAAGCGGGTTCATGTGGTCGAGATAACGCTCGGCGGTCAGCAGCCGAATACGCTTTTCCTCCTCGATGAGGCGGGTGTCGAGGCGAATGTGCTCGTGTATCGGATCCATTATTTCTCGGCGCACTTCCGATACCCCGTGGGCATTCTGTTTGAGAAGTGACTCCAGATATTCCGTGTTCACCGGCGTTTGGAAATCGATGGGATTGCGCACATTGCGACGGTTCCAGTGCCGCACCATGTCGGAGTTTACGATCATTCGGTAGGTGACGGAATCGAACTGCTGATAGAGCATCCCGTAGGTCAGGAGCTTGGTAAAATCGATGATGCCACTTCGCCGCTCGGTAACGTCGGAGATAGGTACCTCGAACTTGGAGATGTATCCCGAAACCAGAAGCTTCTGAACCGTTGCTGCTGAGAAGTCGGCAAGTTTGAGCCCGTATTCTTCGTTCGTATCGGAGAGCCGAAGCCGTTGGAGCCGGCGGTTCTTCTGCAGAAAATACGTCACCCCTTCATCGCTGAAGATCACACGGATAGGAACCTCGATGACACGCGTCTGCTGGTTCTGCGGCATATTCCTACTCCTCGAGGCATTATTGTGGCGACTTGTTTACTTAGGGACCCCTTCCAAGAGCCGGGGCCTACTACCTTGGCAGTATAGTAGTATCCTGCAGCTATTTCACGGGGTTTGCAATGAATTCACTCCGCATGAAACGCCGCTCGGCGGCCCAAAGGTATGCTTTCCCGGCTACAGAATAGCATGGAACAGTTTCAGGCGTCCAAAAACTTTCGAAAAGTTCAAAGTCGTCGTTTGAAATTTCGCAAAATGGCGACTTGACCGCTCGAACGCATGCCCCTAGAATGCCGTAATAAGCATTGGAAAAGGGTGGCCCGTATGCGTCGTAGTCTGTCCATCAAGGCACGAATTACAATCGTTCTCGTTCTGCTTCCGCTCATCTCGCTCGTCGTTGTAGGCTCGATCGCGCTCTTGCAGCAACAGAACGTACTGCTCGAGCAGGCCGAACAGCAGCTGACCCGCATCGTCGAAGAGAAAACGATCTTCTACGACACGATCTTCCGCCGCATCCAGCAGGAGACAGAGGCGACAGCCGCGTTTGCCGAGCAGATCTACGCGCTTCCGGCCTCCGAGACCTCCTCCGAGACGTCGTCGGAGAGCGACTCCGAGCGCGACTCCGAGCGCCGCCTGCTTTTGCCGTGGACGGGAGACGAGTACGGCTCGCCGGAGCTGCGTTCGCAACTCTCCGATGAGCTTTCTCGCCTCGAGCGTGTGGGGCGCAACCTCGATACGATGGTTGCACACAATCCCTACCTCACCCTCGGCTACATGGGCACCGCAAGCGGTGTTACCGTCATCGACGACGAGGAGGTCGTCGGTGTCCTCCAAGAAGAAGCGGGGTTTGATCCGCGCACCAGGCCATGGTATGAGAGCGCCGAGAACGCCGGGGAGCCGACGTGGACCGAGCTCTATGTGGATGCCAACACCAAGGATCTTACCGTCAGCGCAGCCGCCCCGGTAAACGACCCCGACGGCGAGCTCGTCGGAGCCGTGGGATACGACGTGCTTCTCACCACCCTCCAGAACGATATCCTCGAGATCGACATCGGCTACGAGCATGAAGCCTTTATGGTCAACGACGAGGGCTCGGCGCTCGTACGGCCGGGCATGGGCGAAGACGAAGCGGATAGCGAGGCCGAGGCGCAGTGGAACGAGAACTTCGCTACCGACAGTCTCCTCGAAGCCGAGAACGAGGACTTCGCCGGCATCGTGTCAAACATGGTCGAGGGAGAAAGCGGCATCGCACGTTACGAGGACCAAAGCGGCGAAACGAACTACCTCGTGTACTCACCCATCCAGTCCATCGGCGCGTCGCTCGGCATGATCGTGCCCCGTGCGGAAATTCTGCTTCCCGTACAGGACAGTGGACGGCTGCTTGTAATCGCTGTGGGGGTGGTTATCGTGGCTGCCCTGGGTCTTGGTCTGTTTGTAAGCTTTCAGGTCACGCGGCCAATCGAGGAGCTCACCGTGCTCGTCGACAAAGCAAGCCGGGGTCTGGTCGAAGTACAGGAGATCCCCGTGAGAAGACATGACGAGGTGGGCAGTCTCGCGGCTTCCTTCAACCGCATGCTCGCAAATCTCGGCACGGTGCTGCGCGAGCTCGAGAAGAAGGAGAAATCCTAAGGCATGGAACTCGCATTGCTCTGGCCCAAACTCTTCGTGCTCCTGCTGCTTGCCTTGGTTCTCTACCGGGTCGCAACCCTTAGATCGGACGCGGCCGGCCGGGAGGGGCTGTGGCCGCTTGCCGCGATATTGGGAATTCTTCTGGCACGTGACCTGGCCCTCGCGCTCACGGGAATCTCGGTCATTCTGCCGCTCTCCGGGCTCGCGGTCGTCGTGATGTACTTAGTGTGGCTCAAGACGTTTACCGAATGGACGACCACCGACCGCGTCTATATGGCCCTGAACGTGCTGGCAGTGGTTGCTGCTGTTGCCAACAGGCTGCTCGATACCCCGGTCGAAGTTGGAGCGTTTCACTACGGCCTGTGGATCGAGGCCAACGTGGTCTATCTCGCAGTGTCGCTGGGACTGGTTTCACCGGTGACCAACGAGAACGCACGTGTGGTGCTGCGCACCCGCTTCGTGCTGCTCTCCGCACTCGCGCTCAGCCACCTCGTGCTGCTTCTCTATGGCTACGAGGCCGCGCTGGTTCACCAGGCGCTGCTGCCGGTTACCTACTTCGCTCACGGGGCTGTCATCATCGCCTATTACCGCTGGTTTCACGAGCAGGAACGTGAATCGGTGGCGTATTACGCGGCGAATCTCGAGTCGATGTTCGACTTCATGAAGAACCTCGGAAGCGCCATATCGCGCCGTATCGAGATGTCCGAGGTGCTCGATATCATCGTGAAAGCCGCCTCGCGCAATCTCGGGGCGGACGCCGGTGCCATTCTTCTCGTCGACGAATACGAAGATGTGCTGCGCGTACGCGCGACGCAAGGCATCTACCCGCCGATTTATCCTGTTCCGGACATCGCTCGGGTGACCACCGGCAGCATCAAGCGCCACTTTGCCGAGACGCCCATTCCCATCGGCGAGACGATTCTCGGCGAGACAGTCAGGTCCGCCGAGCCCGTGCTGGTCTCTAACGCAGCGGAGGATCCCCGCATTTCCGGGAACGCGGCCGACGATGTACTGTTTGTAAGCTCGCTCATTGCTGTTCCCCTCATCGTCTCCAACCGTGTGCTGGGCGTGATCTCAACGCTAAAACGCGCCGAGAACCAGTTCTTTGACGAGCGCGACTTCGAGCACCTGCGCACCTTTGCGGAGTATGCATCGGTGACAATCGACAACATCCATACATACCTGGAAGTACTCGAAAAGCGTGAGATGGAGACCGAGCTGGATATCGCCGCCGAGATTCAAAGCAAGCTCCTGCCGGGCAACGCCGCGCCCCTTTCAAATGGATCACTCGCGTCGGTGACGGTTCCGGCAAAGGGGGTAAGCGGCGATTATCACGATGTTATTTCGCTCGACGGGAGGCGCCTCGCGATGGTCGTTGCAGACGTAGCCGGTAAGGGGATCCCGGCGGCCATGGTCATGGTAATGGTGCGTTCCATTCTCCACCTCGTCGTCTCACCCCAGCGGGAAGCGGCGGCGGTTCTGGGCCTCGTCAACCGAGGCATAACGGGGAGTATCGATCTCGACCACTACGCAACGATGGGCTACCTCATCTACGATCAAGACAGCCGAGAAGTCACCTATGCCAATGCCGCCCATCATCCTCTGCTGGTGTATCGGAAGAAAACGTCGAAGCTCCTTCAGGTCGACACCGAGGGTCTGCCGATCGGGATCGAGCGGGACGCGAAATACGCGCAGAAACGCTTCACCGTTGAGTCCGGCGACATGCTCGTGCTCTACACTGACGGCATGGTGGAGGCGATGAACGAGCAGGGAACGCAGTACGGGCTGCAGTCGCTGAAAGAAGCGGTCAAGCGCTTTCCGGACGCGGAGCCGCAGCAACTCGTAGACAACGTCATGGCGGATCTCGAGGCGTTCGTGGGCAACGCACGCCGGCACGACGACCAAACCATGCTCGCAATGAAAGTACAGTAAGGAGGCACGCGTGGCGTTTCGAAATATGGACATACGCCTCAGACGCGCCGGGTCGGTGTATATCGTGGACATCAGCGGCGAGATGGATCTGTACAACGCGCACAAGCTGAAGGAGGTCGTGAAGAAGATGCTCGAGAAGGGTATCCGAGACTACGTCATCAACGTCGACAGCGTGACGTATATCGACTCTACCGGAATCGGAGCGCTGATGCACGTGCACTCCACTATCAAAAAGCAGGGGAAACGCATGCTCCTTGCCAATGTCAAAGGCACGGTACGGCAAGTCATTCAGCTCACAAAGCTCATGGACTATTTTGATATCGTCGAAGACGAAACCGCCGCACTGAGGCGAATGAAAGCGGAAGCGTAGAGGTACCATCATGCCCGATCAACTCATTGTAGACGAACAAAGCACGCTGTTTGATACAACGGGAATGTTTCAGAAGACGTTCCCCAGCGACTTTCGCCAGATCCGTTACTTCACGCTGCTCATCGTGCAGAAGGCGCCGGCGGAGATGAAAGAGCTCAATATTCTCGAGCAGCAGATCTCCGAGCTCATCAAAAACGCGGTGAAGCACGGCAACGACAATGATCCCGAAAAGCAGGTCCGGGTCTGGTTCAGCTTCCGTGAAGACTGGGCGCACCTGATCATTCAGGACGAGGGGCCCGGCTTTCAGAAACTCGAAGAGTGGAACCGGTTCAACCGCGAGCGAAACGCCTGCCTCGAAGAGCGAGATTTTGAAAAGCTCGAGCACTACGTCTCCTTTGAAACCGAGGAGAGCGATGAGTACGACAGCGGCAACGCCATGTTTGCCGCCGTGGAGTACTGGAACCAGGGAGTAGTGTTTAACGAGAAGCGCAATACCGTTGCCGTTGCCAGGACCTTCCCGCGCAAGCGCTACGGCCTCGAGCTCGAGGAAGAGCCGGGATCGGTGTTCTCTTCATCGAGCTAACGAGGGAATAGCTCTCCGCCCCGTTGCGCGCCGCTCCACTCCTTCAGTTGGACGATACGCGTAAAACGCAGTACACTTAACCTTGTGAGGGTATCCGTGCGTAAGTTATTTTCACATGGATTACGCATGCCATAACCCATAAAGGTTACGAGCCTAACCCGTTCGCACACGGATTGTGCAGCTCGATATAGCAGCGTGTTGGCTGCGAAGGTGCGCTCGTCATGTTTGAGCGTCGGCGTTTGTTCGGTTTATCGGTTTTGATAGGTATTGGCGGGTTGTTTGCAGTGTACGTACCGCAAACGATTCTCGCCGAGGACTCCGATGAATGGCCGCGAGCGGTCGTTGAGCATTACGCCGAAGGTGAAAGGCCGGAAAATCTCGAACGCACTCTTGTTCGTACCGTCGAAGCCGAGCTTCCTCGCGCGAGGCTTAAACCGCTCCCGCGCCGTGTATCCCACGAGACAGACAGGCAACCGCCTTCGGAAGAATACTTGCTCGAGCATGCCGACGAGGTGGACGGTGAACTGCTTCTTGCGGGCGTATACTCGCTCTCCGGTCGCAGACTCAGACTTCATTACCGAGTAATAGACGCACAGCGCCGTGAGGTACTTGCGGAAGCCGAGCGCGAGGGCACGGTCGACCTCGTGCTCGACCGAATGGTGGCGAGTTTGCTCCAAGACCTGCTGAAACAGGCAGAGGACCGCCTCTCCGAATTGAGACGGCAGCGAGCACAAATGGTGCGTTCGCAGCCACCGCAAGCGCGTCCCGAAGCCCGCGGTCCCGAAGAGATCGTGCCGGAGGTGCCGTCTGTGGGAAACGATCGGCGAGCTCGCCGAGCTCGCCGCCTCGAGCTCACTGTGCGTGGGAACGGCATCATCTCGGTCGGCGAGTTCGCACCCTACCTCCCCTACGGATACACTACCGACTCGACGTTGCTTGTGTGGCTCGGTGAAGGCAATATGCGATTTGGACTCGGTGGCAGGGCGGGGTATCAGCACCTGCTTCCGGCCGAGGAAGGATTGGCCGGGTTTGTCCGGTCGTTTGTTCCCCTCGGTGTCGATACGCAGCTTTCCGCCTGGCACTCCAATCCCTTTTCACTGCGACTGTCGCTTACCGGAGGTGCAGCAATGCGAATCGATGACGGCAGTACCGCGTCAAAGCGTATTGCCGCGGCGGTCCCATATGCATCTGCCGCGGTGGGAGCGAATCTCGCGCTCGGCGAGCGATTTGGAATCGGCGTCGAGTCGGCTATTCGATCACTTTTTCACATTTACCGCGAAGACGGCGAGTCGGAGCCGCAAGTGGAGCCGATAATCGGCTTTTCACCGGGGCTGTCGCTGCACTATCGACTGTAACGTGATATTGTATAACCTGTGGTCGAGCTGGGCTCGCCACGGGTATTCATGAAGACAACGAAGACAGCGTACAAAAACTCGAAGACGAACGCTCCGTTCACACACATACTGACACGACTCATATCCGTGTCGGTTTTAGCGGTGGCCCTCGCCGGCTGCGGTGAGATTTCTCTTCTTAGGGCCACCGACGC
>JAWLED010000015.1:0-13166 GCA_041686235.1 Spirochaetia bacterium
TCTGCTTACGTGAGCGCCGATGCACTCGAGCCGGGCGGAGCGCGCGAATACCGCGAGTACGGCATTCGAACGCATACCCCCAAGGTTCGGACCAGTAATGGCGGCTTGACATTGGTGGGGCGTAGCGCGAAGAATTGGTGAGTGATTCGAGAACGCATCCACAACCTACTCGAGGCGATGGAAGTCGGCGTCTATGAGCGGGAAACGGCAACTCGGCTGGCCTTTCTTGCTACAATAGCGGGAGAAAGCGTTTTTTTGCTCGGGCCTCCGGGGGTGGCGAAAAGCCTCATCGCGAGACGGGTAAAATTCGCCTTTCACGGTGCCAAGTCTTTTGAGTATCTCATGGGCCGATTCAGCACGCCCGACGAGATTTTCGGACCGATTTCGATCCAGCGGTTAAAAGAACACGACCGCTACGAGCGAATCACCGACAACTACCTACCACAAGCCGACATCGTGTTCCTCGATGAGATTTGGAAAGCAGGTCCTCCCATCCAAAATGCGCTGCTTACCGCGTTGAACGAAAAGCGCTTCCGAAACGGCGCCCAAGAGATTCAGATACCCATGAAGGGGCTCATCTCAGCGTCCAACGACGTTCCCGAGCTCGACGCCGGACAACGCGCATTCTGGGATCGCTTTCTCGTGCGCCTGCCGCTGCGGGCAATAGAACGTGATGAGAACTTTCACAACATGCTTGCGGATTCCGGTGACGAATACCAAGACACGGTACCCGATGAGCTCAAGGTCACTCAACAAGAGTATGAGCACTGGCGGCAGCAGATCGATAACATAGATCTCCCCAGGGCCATACTCTCCCTATTGTCGGCCGTGCGCTCTCGGCTGTCGACGCCGGATGCAAACGAGGAACACGAGGCGATTTATCTCTCCGATAGACGGTGGAAAAAGATTGCGCGGCTTCTAAAAGCCTCAGCTTTTCTGAACGGACGCGAGGCGGTGAACGTTCTCGACTGCGGCTTATTGCGCCACTGCATCTGGGACCGCCCCGAGGATATGGACTACGTTTTCTCGGTGCTCGCAGACGAGCTCGCCGGCTTCGATTTTGGTGAAGAGGTGGAGCCCCGTTTCGCGGCCCGAGAGTTGGGAGCGCTTAAACGACGAGTGCGAGAAGCAACGATCGAGCTGGTAGAAGAAGACACCTTCGAGCCGGTACTCTACCGCGGCGAGTACGTCCGATTGAAAGGCCTCGACGACACGCGGTTGAGTCTCATATGGCACGGGGACTATGAAGCTCTCGAGACCGACCGCGGTACCGAGTGCGAGGTCTTTCTTTTCAACAGCGATATGAGCTTCTCCGAAACCATCACCTTCGAAGAGGTGCGGCGGTGTGAAGAACCGGCGGTATGCATCGATGGAGAGGAATATCCGGTAGAGCACTATGAAAGCCGCGGCACGAGTGCCCGAGTACGCGAGCCCGAACAGTCGGAGCGGGAGGCGTGGATCTCCGAGGCACAGACGGTCGCCGAGCGCTGTGGTGACGCGGTGACACACGCGCTCGAAATTAAGCAGACCGGATCACAAGAGGCGCACCTCTTCGTAGAGCCTGAGTTCGCCCAGCATGCGTTCGCCGCGTTAGAAGCTGCCGCTGAGGAGTTCGAGCAGCTACGTCTAACCGCCGAGCGGCTCAAGGGCCGGCTCGGGGGTTCGCACTAATGCATATCTGCCGCTTCACACATTCTGATCGGGCCCTCGAGCCGCACCTGCGGTCCACCCTCGAGGCTGCACTCTACCAGTTCTTTGTCGCGCAGCCGGGATCCGCGTCTGCGCAGCCGGGTTCGGCTCTCGCGCACCCCCGATCCGCGGCCGCGCAGCCCGTTCGTGCACCGACGCCGACATCTGACTTCGAGGGCAAACCGGTTCCCTCCGGTCTCGCTGAGCTGGTGGCCGACATTGCCGCAGGCTGCGATTACCGGGCCTACACGGCCGGGGCCGTAGGCCTAAGCGAAAAGGTGGCCCATGAGGCGGTGGCGTGGTGCGACCAGAAATGGGCTGAGCTCACCGACGAAGACCCGTTCGAGGACGAAGAACAGGAGCTCGAAACGTTTCGCCGCGAGAGCACGTGGACGGATGCGGGCGCAACCCGAAAAAGAGTGCGTGCCCTATGGGCAAATTACCCCGAACACGTCGAGACGTGGAAAACCTACGACCGCGCCGCGGGGGAGCTCGAGGAAATCCGCTCCAAGATGCGTTTTTCGGCTGAGGCGACCGGGGGTCCAAACGAGCACACGGGCACAACCACAAAGACCGGCGCGGCTCCACCGGCCCCTACCGCCGGCGCGGCCGGCGCCGAGGAGGCCGGCGCGGCCGGTCGCGGGACCCACGGCGCGGCCGGCGCCGAGGAGGACATACTGCAGCTGCGCGAGCGTACGCTCGCTCGCCGGGTGGCTGCAACGTGGGGCCGTTTACTTGCCGCCCGTCGCCGCACCTTCGAACGTGCGTTTCTTAAACGTGCCCTTCCCCCGTTTATAGAGAAACTCAACCGCGATGTTCCCGATATGGCCCGGGCAAGCGAGCGCGTGCGCGACTTTTTCGGGGACTCGCCCGGGCGCTGGGACCTGTTCCAGGGCGATTGGCAGGAGGTGCCGTGGGAGGGCCTCGAGCAGACCGCCGCGTTGCTCGAAGCCGAGCCCACGATCATGCGGCTTGCCGAGATGCTCGGCCGTTCTCAGCACGTTCCACAAGAACAGGTCGATGAGCGCTACGAAGAGGTTATCGAGACACGAAGCGTCGAGGTAGAGGCGCTCGGTCGCTCGGAGATCGAAGGGATCAACTTCTCCTCCGATGTAGAGAGTATCATCCCCGCCGAGCGAGCCCTTCTCGCCGACCCGGACACCGAGCTCGTGTTTTCAAAGCGCTTCGCGGACACCGAGCTTCTGAGTTTTGACTACAAGAATGCGCGCACCGTCGAACATCACCACGATCAGATCCACATCCGTACCCGCAAACGCCCGGTGGAGCGCGGTCCGATAATCGGATGCATAGACACCAGCGGCTCGATGAGCGGGAAACCGGAACAGGTCGCCAAAGCCCTGCTGATGGCCCTCGCGCGGGTTGCCGCCTCAGGAGGGCGAAACTGCTACGCGATTGCCTTCTCCACGAGGATCCGCACCTTCGAGCTTTCCGATATGGCTGGTCTCCCTCAATTCGGCGAGTTTCTATTACACAGCTTTCATGGAGGGACCGACTTGCGACCGGCTCTCGACGAATCGCTGCGGATGCTGCGCACTCATCGCTACGAGCGGGCGGACGTACTGGTCGTCTCAGACTTTCAGGTGCCGAAGCTTTTCGACCGTCATCTCGAACGCATTAACACCGTGCAACGAGATCTTGGCGCCCTGTTTCACAGCGTGACGGTAGCTCCGAAGGCACCGATCGATCCGATGCACATCTTCGACTTTCACTGGCATTACGATTTGAGCACGGGGGCCGGCGGCATAACCGCGCTCACCTAAAAGCGGTAGCGGCTCCACGCAAAGCAGTAGCGTCTCTCAACGCCACTCCCCGTTTCCCGCCTCGGTCAACAGGCTGGGAGATACCGCAGGCTGGGGGGCGCAGGCCGGCAGCTACCGTACCGCTCAGCCACTTACCGTCCGGGTAGAATACTCCTCGGAAATGTAGCTCTCCCCGAAGCCTTCGATATCATTTACCCAGTCGAGGAACTTGCCGGCTTCTTCCTTGTTCGTGTAGGGCCCAACCCGCAAACGGTAAAAGGTCTTACCCTCCACGTTCTTCGTGGTGACCCTGCCCTTCAGTTGATGCTCGCTGAGGCGCTCGCGCGCTCGGTCAATTCGGTCACGACTGGTCGTAGCAACGACTTGGATCCAATACTCGGTAACCTCCACGGTACGCGTCTCGGCTTCCGATTGTGGTGCCGCGCGCGCGGGTGTGGCCGATTCTTCCTGCTCTTCCGGCTCCTCGGGAGCGGGCTCGGGTTGCGGCGCCGATTCTTCGGGCTCGCCTTCCGCCTCCGCCTCCTCGGTCTCCTCTTGCGGAGCACTGCGCTCGGCCGGTGGGGACTCTTCACGCGAGTCATCAGCCCCATCCACCTCGTCGGCCTCACGGCGGTCGCGACCGCGCTCCTCGACGGATTCCCCGTAGACGATTACAACATCGTCCTCTTCTTCGTCACCGTCGTCGGCATCTTCATCTACATCGAGAGAGGGGCGTTGGTCGCCCTCGTCACGCAAGTATTCGATGGCGTCAAAATCATCTCGCGCGCGGGCCTCTTCGCCCGGCTGAGCCACCTGCGGCTCCTCGCGCGGATAAAACAACACAAGGCCCAGCCCCAGTACTGCGGCCACAAAAAGAGAAACCGAAACTATTACGATCAGTGTTTTTGAGTTTTCCATGTCGCTTACTCTTTTAGCAGAGACAGTGCCGCAAGCTGAGCCCGCAGCCGTTCGAGTCCTCCACGATTATCCACATTATAAATATCGACACCGGACGCCGAAGATTGAGGGTCGAGCTCACGTTGTGTCCAAAAGCGTCTGAGAATATCGCGCAGCGGCAGCTTATCGCGATTTCGCGCCCGGCGCATGCGGGTAAGAAGTGGAGCCTGCACCCACAGTGCCAGATCGCACAACGCGTCGAGGCCCATGGGAAAGAGCAATGCGGCATTCACGACTGTCCCCGGCTCTTGCGGCGAGAGGCGCTCGCGCACCATCTGCTGCATCTCAGGATGAACGATCGTCTCGAGCCGGCGCAGCGCATTTCGATTTCGGAACACCAAGCCTCCGAGCTTGGCGCGGTTCACCGTACCATCGTCATTGAGGTAGTCATCGCCGAATGCGGCCCGCACGTCCTCCACCCGCCGCGCAAGCGCCTCGTGCCCGAGGCGATCCACGTCGATGATTCGATAGCCGGCATCGCCCAACAAATGGGCGACGGTGCTCTTGCCGGCACAGTACTTCCCGGCAACCCCGATCACCATGGACTAATGAAGCTCTCCCCAGCTCTCACCACTTTCTACCGTCACTCGCAGCGGCACCGACAGTTCGACCGCAGCAGCCATCTCTTCACCAACAAGCTTCTCGACACCCTCTCGCTCATCACCCGGCACCTCGAGAATCAGCTCATCGTGTACCTGCAGCAAAATCCGCCCCCCACTGCCCTCTTGCCGCAACCGGCGGTCTACCCGCAGCATCGCGCGCTTGACGATGTCGGCGGCGGTACCTTGTATCGGGGTATTCACCGCGATGCGCTCGGCCCCGCTCTTCACGGTTCGGTTGCGGGAAGTGATATCAGGCAGCGGGCGTTCCCTCCCGAGGAGTGTCCGAACCGCCCCATGGTGTTCCGCCTCGCGCACGGTCTTCTCCACGAATGTCTTGATGTTTGGATAGGTGCGAAAATATGCCTCTATGAACTGCTCGGCCTCGCCTCGAGCTATGTTGAGCTCCCGGCTCAACCGAAACGAGGACATTCCGTACATCACCCCGAAATTGATGGTCTTCGCAATCCGGCGCTGAGCGGCGGTGACCTCATCGGGCGAAACGCCGAAGATGAGCGCGCCGGTTTCGCTGTGCACGTCCTTTTCTTCGCGAAATGCGCGCGTGAGACCGGGGTCACCGGAAAGGTGAGCAAGAACGACGAGCTCGATCTGTGAGTAGTCGGCGCTTACGAATACCCAACCGGGCTCCGGAACAAAGGCGGTGCGAATGCGCCGTCCCTCCTCCTCCCGAATCGGAATGTTCTGCAGGTTCGGATCCTTGCTCGACAGCCGACCGGTCGCGGTTCCCGTCTGGGTGAAGTGCGTGTGAATGCGCCCGGTTTGCGAATTGACCAGCCGTGGAAGCGAGTCCACGTAGGTCGAGCGTAACTTCGAAAGCAACCGATGGCGAAGCACCTTCTCCGGCACCGGATCCTCTCTCGCCAGTTCTTGAAGCACCGTAACATCGGTGGAGTAACCGGTTTTGGTCTTGCGAATCGGCGTGAGCTTTCGCTCGACGAACAGTACCTCCTGGAGTTGCTTTGGAGAGCCGATGTTGAACTCATGGCCACACAACTCGAAGATCTCCTGCTCGATAGTCTCGAGCAGTCCTTCGAGCTCGCGACTGTAAGAGGAGAGCATCTCGGTGTCGATGCGAATCCCGCAAAGCTCCATTTCCGCAAGCACGGGCACCAGCGGGAGCTCCAGATCATAGTAGAGCTTCGCGAAGCCCCGCTGCGCCAATAGCGGCTCGAAGACGGTAAAAAGGCGATAGGTGATATCGGCATCTTCGGCGGCGTAGTTACCGGCCGTCTCGAGTGGCACCGAATCGAACGCAGGAAAGGCCGTTCCCCGTTTCTGATCGGGAAACAGGTCGGCGTAGTGCACGGTGGTGTAGTTCAGATAACTCTTGGCAAGCTCGTCGAGACCGAACGAGTTGGCGGTCGTGTCAAGCAGCCACCCCGCCACCATGGTATCGAAGGCAAGAGAGCGCAGCTCCACCCCCCATCGCTTGAGCACCTTGTAGTCGTACTTTGCATTCTGCGCGATGAGCCTCAGATTGCCGTCCTCGAGAACCGGCTTTATGCGACGTCGCACGGCCTCCTCGTCGAGCACCGGCCCGTCAGGTCCCCGGAGGGGGATATAGCAGGCCACCCCGGGCTCGACCGACAACGAGAAGCCCACCGGATGCGCGGCCAGCGCGTCGAGGCTGTCGGTCTCCGAATCGAAGGCAAATGACCCCGCCTCCCGCACCCGCGCGAGCCATTGGTCGAGCTCGGCGAGCTCGTCGACAACGGTATAGCTCCCCTTCTCGGCGAGTTTGGCCGGGGCGGGAGGCCGTTCGCCGGGCTGGTAACGCCGTGGCGGGCCGGGGCCGAAATCGAGCTCGCCGGGCGGCGCCGAGCCGCCGTCTCCGGCGCTGCTTCGGCCGCCGTCGGCGGAGTCTCCGGTGCGGGCCCCGGTGCGCTCACCGGGAGGCTCGTCGCCGGGGCCCCTCGCCTCGGCGGGATCGATGCCGGCACGGCCGGCGGCCTCCTCCACGAGACTGCGCATACCCTCGCGCTCGAAGTGCGGCAAGACCGCGCTGAAGTCTAACGACGGGAGCTCGAGGTCGGCGGGTTGTTTCTCGAGGGGGACGTCGGTGACGAGTTTCACCAGCTCACGGCTCGTCCACGCGCTCTCCCGGCCGGTTTCCAGCTTAGCGCGTTGACTTTCCGAGGAAAGCTCTTCGAGGCGATCGTAGAGCTCGCCGAGCGAGCCGTAGTCGCCGAGCAATTTCGCAGCGGTCTTCGCGCCGATTCCCTTTACCCCGGGAATGTTGTCGCTCGAGTCTCCCATGAGTGCAAGATAGTCGCCCACCTGCTCCGGATATACCGACCACTGTTCGTACACGCGTGCACGGTCGAGCTCGTCGAAGTCGTTATTCTGCGGTTTGAGGACCTTTACATGTTCGCCGACGAGCTGCAGGAGGTCTTTATCGCCGGAAATGAGATAACAGATGCGGCCCTCGGCGCGGCAACGCTCGGCAAGGGTTGCCATGATGTCGTCGGCTTCGTACCCGTTTACCCGCAGCGCGGGCACCCCGAGCACATCGAGCATCTCTTCGATAACGCCGATCTGCTCGTGCAGCTCTTCCGGTGTTTCCTCGCGGTTTGCCTTGTAGTCGGCATACTGCTCGTGGCGAAACGTCGGAGTAGTAGAGTCGAGAACCACGGCAAAATGGCTCGGTTCGCGAAGGTCGAAGAGGCGAAACAGCGAGCGGAAAAATCCGAAAACGGCCGAGGAGTTTCGCCCCTGCGGATTTCGCAGCGGTTTTCGGATGAACGCAAAGTAGGAGCGAAAAACAAGACTGTATCCGTCCAACAGGTACAGGGGCTCAGGCATATTTGTGGTTATATCACGCGCGGGCCCCGTGTGTCGCGGGCCCCGTGTGTCGCGGGCGCTGTGTGTCGCGGGCGCCGTGTGTCGCGGGCCCCTCACTCAGGTGGTAATATCGACCATTCGCGTCTCTACTTCGCGGTAGAGAGATCTCCGGTTGTTGGGCAGCTTGAGCTCGCGGATTTCTTTCTTGAGCTCATCTATACGTTCGCGCATGAGCGCACGATTCTGCTCGTTACGCTCGAGCACCCTTGACCGCAGCCGCGAGAGTGAGGCGCGCAGCGGTGGTATTTGGCTCTCTTCGTCCGGATATGCCGAGCGGTACAGGCTCTCGAGCGGTCGGATGACCTTCTGGAAGGCCTGAATCTCGCCGAGCACCGACGTCTCGAGCCGCACGTACGATTCGAGGGCCTCTACGTCTCGGTTCCGTATTGCTTCCTCTTCATTGTCGAGGATCTCGAGGTAATGCTGGAACTTGTCCCGCTGTTGAACCAGCATCTCCCGCAACCGATGGAGCAACGCAACGCGTTCTTGGTGATCCATACCGTCCCCCTATCCGGAGATATTCAGGCCCTGACGAGGCCCTCCGCCGGAGCTATCTCCGCTGTTTTTTGCCGCCTCATGCCAGGCATCGCGCAGACTCACAATGAGGGGGCGAATCTGATCCAAGTAGGAGTCATCTTTGTTGATGTTCGCCTGCATCAGTTGGTTATTGAAGTACATATAGAGGTTGAACAGATTCTGGGAAAGCTCCCCACCGTTTTCGAAGTCGAGAGAGGTCATGAGCTCGGTGAAGATGTCCTGCGTCTTACAGATTGCATTGTGAATCCGGTCGAGTTGCCGCGTCTGAGACTCGAGCGAGGCTTTGGCCACGTCGATCTGCCGGAGCGCCTCGTCATAGAGCATGACGATGATTTGCCCCTGGTTGGCGGTTTTGATACGCGTTTGCCGGTAGGCATCGACCGGGTTGGCGTTATAGCCCATGTTCACCTCCGAAACTGTATAGCATCATCAATCCTATCTCAACCTATTCGGCGTGTTCGATGAGTTTCGACACCGGAACGATATCGTAGCCCCGCTCTGTTAACCGATTGATGAGCAGGTCCAGTTTCTGAAATAGATAGTCGTCCCTTCCGCCATAAGGGCTTCCCTCTCCCGGAGTCCCGATTCGCATGGCAATGATGGAGCCGGGCTTTTTTTCCTCGAGGATGCGCTCGACGATTCGAGCGTTGGAGCGATAGAGCGCCGTCACGTTCTGCCCGTCGGTCCGCGGCACCCAGTCGAGAGCATCCACGTCGCGGCCCACGTAGGTGTAATTCATCTCCTGGGAGCCACTGATGATTTCGGGGCTCACAAAGTAATATGGGGTGTGCCACAACAGCGACAACTCCGAGCCGGTAATCTCGAAGTATTCATCCTCATTTCGTGCAAGGCCGTCGGTGATAAAGTCTTCGGTGATCTCGTACTTGGAATCGGTCATATCGAAATATGAATAGAAAAGCGAGCCCACCTCGTGATCGGAGTCCGCAATCTCGCGCACCGCATCGGGGTGACGCTGCATGAAGTCTCCGTTGATGAAGAACGTCGCCGAGATGTCGTAGTCGCTCAGCGTATCGAGAATCGTCGTAAGCCCCTCCACCGAATCGACGGCATTAAACACAAAGGATACTTCGCGTGCCCGAGTGCGATTTCCGTGGGTGAAGTTTTGAAGATCCACCGGTTCCCCGTCCTCAGGGATCGGCTCGTACTCACGCTCCGGCGGCGGAAACAGCCGCGTGGTACCAACCCCCTCGGTGTTGCGCACCATCACGATGTTGTCGTACGTACCCGAGTCGAGACGCTCGAGATATACACGAACGGACTCAGCGGACACCTTCGGTCCGCGCACGCTGAACCGATCCGCCGGCTCGAACCCTCCATCCTCGTAGCGGTAGGCATTTTCGCTGTTGCGAACGAGCACTTCACCCGATTCGCGTTCGAAGCCGTGATCGCTTGTCTGAGACAGCGTGACCAAACGCCGCTCTTCCTCACGCCAATTCACCAGCTCTATCCGGGAATCTCCGCCGACTACGAAGCTGTCCTCGTCCCGCCAAATGAGATGGTGGGGTATGCGGTGCGCAAAGCTCGTTTCCACCCGCCAGCTCTCATAGTCTCGCAGCTCGACCTCGTCGTCGTAGAGAACGGCAACGGTTTGCTCATCGGGTGACAGTACGATGTCACGTACCCCGTCACTATCGAGCTCCGTGACGTCGATGTCGCCCGGACGGTCGGGCACCGACATACGATACAGATTACTCTGCCGGCGGCCGCCTTCCATTCCCTCGGTGACGATGGTCACCGTTCCAATCGAGGACCAGGCAACGCCTTCGACCCGCGTGTTGCGCGGGAGAAAAAGATACGGATAGGTCACCGTTGCGCCGGTGGACACGTAGTCGTCACCCTGGAGATAAAACAGAAAAACGTTTCGCCCGCCTTTGTTGAAGAGAATTTGGTCTCCGTCGGGGGCAATCCAGAACTCATCGAAGTTGGCGTCGAAAACGAAGGGGATCTTCCCCACGACCTCTCCCACCCGCAGCAGCTCTTCGTACAACGTGCGGGGAAAGAGCTCCAGGTCTCGGATGCGATGCACCAGCGAGCCGGAGACGTAGTACAGCGAGCCGTCGTCGGCCCAGGAGGCGCTGTTCACCGAGCCCCGGCCAAGGTCTCTGAGGTCCTCGTCCATGACACGCTCCTCTTCGAGCTGTGCCACAGAGAAATAGTACAGTGTGTTCTCTTTGCTATAGATAAAATACTCAGAGTCGGGCGCCCATTTTGCCGGTGGACCGGAGAGGTCGAGCTTGACCTCCTCACTGATAACCGCCTCTTCCCCGTTTTCGAGGTCTCTCAGCACGAGCGTGCCGAAGCCCGGGCTGTTCTCTCTTGTGGTAAGCAGATAGCGGCCGTCGGGAGAGGTGTGAACCGGAGCGACTTTCCCGCTCGTTATCTCCTCGCCGCGGACAAACGCCGGAAAATCTTCCACCGGCGACAGGCCTTCCAGCTCGCCATCGGTGCGAAACACGCCGTATCGGTTCTGAATTTGCAACCGACCCGTGTCGGCGAGGATCGACATGTGTTCCGGATAGAAGGTCAGCTGCTCGAGCTCTTTTTCCCCGGCATCCGCCTGGAAAAGCGTGCTGTAATTGCCGAAATCCGGTGCATCAACTGAGGATTCAAACAACAGCGTCTGGTCTTCCCGCAGATCCAGCCCGGAGAACTTGGCTTCGGCAAAGCCAAGCCCCGAGACAAAAAGGAACAGCAGAAACGCCCAGGCGGCAGGCCTTGGCTTGTCACACATGATCACCATTTCTCCTAGAGTCTCGGCATTGCACCGATCGTGCTAAACGCGCACTACCCAAATTCACTGAGAGATCGGGGTATGATCAGCCTGAGCGAGGAACTCGTCGAGCTCGCGCTCCAAATCTTCGAGAATGCGCGCAAGCCGATCCATTCGCGCTTCGGCATGCTCGGTGGTTTGCTCCTCGATGCGCCGAAACGGTTCGTCCATTACGGCTTCAAGCTCTTCGTACTCGTCCATCTCTACTACTATATCCGACTAATCTATCAACTGCAATATCTCTAAAGCTAAAGCAACTCCGCGGCGAGCTCGGCAAGCCGACTACGCTCGGAGCGTGTGAGGGTGACATGGCCGAAGATGTCTTGCCCCTTGAACGTCTCCACCAAATACGACAACCCGTTGGAGTTTGCGTCGAGGTAGGGACTGTCTATTTGATAGGGGTCGCCGGTCAACACGAGCTTCGACCCCTCACCGGCGCGCGAGACGATGGTTTTTATCTCGTGCGGGCTCAGATTTTGCGCCTCATCAATGATAATGAACTGCCCCGGCAATGAGCGTCCCCGGATATAGGAAAGCGCTTCCAGCTCAATCGTTTTGCTGTTGAGAAGCTGCTCGGCGTTCTTGATGTTCTGGGTCCGGTACACCGACAGTAGGTACTCGAGGTTATCGAACAGCGGCTCCATCCAGTGAGAGAGCTTCTCGTTCTTGGCACCCGGGAGGTACCCGATGTCTTTGCCGAGCGGAATGACCGGACGGCTGACGAGTACCCGTGAGTACAAATGGTTCTCCAAGGTCATACGAAGCCCCGCGGCCAAGGCAAGCAAGGTCTTGCCGGTCCCCGCCTTGCCCACGAGGCTGACGAGATTTACCGTCGGATCGAGCAGCACCTCCAACGCCATACGCTGTTCGTCGTTGAGCGGGCGCACCCCGGCCACCGAGGGCATCTTGTGGTCGATGTAACGAAGCACCTCCACCGAGGCGTCGTAGCGCGCCAGGATGTGCTCTCCCGCCGAGCGATCTCTGAGCACCACGAAGTGATTGGGCGGAAGCGTGTCGTTCCAGGCAATCGTGCCCTCTTGGCTCAGCTCCTGCATGGTCTCCTCACTTGCGTCGAGGGTCGAAAACCCCGCATAGAGCTTATCGATGTTTACCTTCTGCTTCTCGTAGTCTACCGCCTTCAACCCGAGTGCTGTTGCCTTCACCCGGGCGTTTATGTCTTTGGAGACAAAGAACACGCGTTTTCCTTCGAGCTGCATTTGATAGGCGGTAAGGATAATCTTGTTATCGGCGCTGTCGTGCAGAAGATCCGTCGGCATACGGTCGGGATCGGAGAGGACCACTCGCAGGATAGAGCCGTTTTCGATCTTGACTCCTTCGCTCAACGGCCCGTGTTTCCCCGCGTTGTCGAGAAACCGTATGGCATGGCGGGCGTTTCGCCCCCGCTCGTCGCTAAACGTCTTGAGTCGGTCCAGCTCTTCGAGGACCCACAGAGGCACCACCACCTCGTTATCGTGGAAGCTCATGATCGCATCCGGGCGGTGGATCAACACATTCGTGTCGATTACGAAGGTCTTGATTTGACCTTTAGCCGGCTTATTCATCGTCATGGCTCAGTATAACGAAGCTCGCCCGCTCTTGCACCCCGGGCACGGCATTCACTATCATGGGAGCCTATGTCCCGACAGCCCGTCATCGTTCAAGGCGACAGCACGCTTCTCATCGACGTGCATGATCCCGGCTTCGAAGAGGCGCGAAACGCAGTAGGCGCGTTCGCCGAGCTCGAAAAGTCGCCGGAGCACATCCACACCTATCGCATGAGTGCCCTTTCTCTGTGGAACGCGGCCTCCGCCGGATGGAGCGCGGACGACGTCATGCAGGTTCTCACGACCTACTCGCGGTATCCGGTGCCCGAACACATCGGCGAGAATGTTCACGACCTCATATCGCGGTTCGGGAAGCTCGTCCTGCGTGCCGGCGGGGAGCGGGCACCGGGTTCCGCGCCGCCACCGG
>JAWLED010000015.1:13266-18116 GCA_041686235.1 Spirochaetia bacterium
TCCGCGCCGCCACCGGAGTCCGAGCAGCACGGTGCCGGCGGTGCCGGCGGGGGCGGCGCGCAGGACACGGAGCTCTTTCTCGACGTGGCCGATGAGAACATTCGCGCCGAGCTCGCCTCTACCAAACGTGTGCAGGGGATGCTTCGTCCGGCCGAAAAAGACGGACTGCCGGGCTTCCTCGTATCGCTCTACGACCGGGGAACGCTCAAACAGGAGCTCACCCGCATCGGGTATCCGGTAAAAGACGAGGCGCCACTTACCGAGGGCGACCGACTCGAGCTCACGCTGCGCGAGCAAACCGGCGACGGCCACCCGTTCGTGGTCCGCGACTACCAACGAGAGGCAGCCGGCGCGTTCTACGGGGACGGCCGGCCGGGGACGGGCTTCGGTACGGTGGTCATGCCCTGCGGGGCGGGAAAGACCATCGTCGGGATGAAGGTCATGGAGATGGCCCGTACCCAGACCCTCATTCTCACAACGAACGTCGCAGCAACCCACCAGTGGATAGACGAGCTCATCGACAAGACGTGGCTAACCACCGACGAGGTGGGCGAATACAGCGGGGGACGCAAGGATATCAAGCCGGTAACGGTGGCAACCTATCAAATCTTGGTGTGGCGTCCCGACCGCGATCAGGACTTCCCGCATTTTGCGCTGTTCCGCGCTCGTAACTGGGGCCTCATCATCTACGACGAGGTGCATCTTCTCCCCGCGCCGGTCTTTCGCGTTACCGCAGAGATACAGGCATTGCGCCGGCTCGGCCTTACCGCCACCTTAGTCCGCGAGGACGGGCGAGAGAGCGACGTATTTAGTCTCGTCGGCCCCAAGCGCTACGACGTTCCGTGGAAGGAGCTCGAGCAGAAGGGCTGGATCGCCGAGGCCATTTGCTATGAAATCCGCGTAGAGCTGCCGGGCGACGACAAGATCCCCTATGCCACCGCCGACAAACGAGGCAAGTTCCGCATTGCAAGTGAGAACGCGCGAAAAATCGAGATCACCCGCGAGCTCATCGAGAATCACCGCGAGGATTCGGTCATGGTGATCGGGCAATACCTCGATCAGCTCAAAAAGATCGCAAAGGACCTCGACGCACCAATTATTACCGGGAAGACCCCCAATGCGAAGCGGGAGGAAATCTACGCCGCCTTCAGAAGTGGGGAGCTGCGAATCATCGTCGTTTCAAAGGTAGCCAATTTCGCCATCGATCTTCCCGACGCTTCGGTTGCAATTCAAGTATCGGGCACGTTCGGCTCCCGGCAAGAAGAGGCGCAGCGGCTCGGGCGGATCCTGCGACCGAAGGAGCGCAATTCGTTTTTCTACACGCTCGTCTCGCGCTTTACCACCGAAGAGCAGTTTGCCGGCAACCGGCAGAAGTTTCTCACCGAACAGGGCTACAAGTACCACATAGAGATCTGGGAGTAGATGGTGCCGGACACAGCTCAGTGGCGAAAAACACTGCTCAACTTGCCCGACAGTTCCTTTTTCGAGATCATGCGCAACTATCTCGGCGAGGTACACACCCCGTTCAACAAGCAGTCGCTCCTCGACCGGCTACAAAACTTTCTCAGTCGTGCATCGACGCAAGATGCCGTTCTCGCCGCGATGGACACCGACGATGCGCGGTTCCTCTCGGCAGTCGAGCTTCTCGAGCATCCGACCCGTACGGAGCTCCTCGACTTTCTCAGCACCGAATACACACGCCTCGAGGTCGAAAACCGGGTACTCAATCTCCAGGATAGGCTGCTCGTCTATCCCGAAATAGACACCGAACGGCTCTACCTCAATCCAATACTGGAGCCGGTGCTGAGCGAACGAGTTGTGGGACGACACCTCTTGTTTCCCAGCGTTCCGCTCGAGGAACCGACGGCCGCCGAGCCGTGGTTGACCGACACGCTGCTTTCGGCTGTGTTTTCGTTGTTGATCGAGGAACCCCTCTCCTTTCGGGCCGACGGGCGCCTCAAAAAGCGAAGCGAAAAACGCCTCGGCGAAACGGTCGACTTTCTCACAAGAGAGGACGGCTATCACCTCGCAGTGCTGCGCGCCGCGCTGACCGAGCTCGGCCTTGCCGCCGAGCACGGCACGGAGCTACATCCGGTGCTCGACGCCTGGCGCGACATCGCCGCCCTTTCCCGCCGCGGGCGACTTGCCACCGTGTGGGCGGCGGCTGCCGGGAGCAGCGCCCTCGCCTGCGCGCTTCGCGCCGCGTTCGCATCCCTAGAGCCCGGCTACGCAGTTCGAGGCTACCATCTCTTGCAGCTCATCCGGATTGCTGCACCTCGTTGCACGGCGGCCGCCGGCCGGATCGAGAGCCCCCACCGGCGGCCCCTCGAGTCGACGACCGACGAAACGCTCCTCGAGCGCCTGTGCGGCCTCGGCGTCATCGAGGACCGCGGTGAGAACTATTACGCTCCCACCGAAGAGGCCCTCGAGCGTATGCGAGAACCCACGGAGCCGCGGGAGTCGAGAACCTCGGGAGTCGGGCAGCGCCAAGCGGAGCACGGCCAAGCGGAGCACGGCCGCGCGGAGGACGACCTCGAGGGGCAGCGCCAAGCGGAGCACGGGCGCGCGGGGCAGCCTCCGGCGGTGATAACACCGAGCTACCAGATGACGCTGACCCCTGCGGCCTCGCTCTCAGAAGCACTGCCGGCGGTGGGGGCCGCGCACCTCGTGCGCTACGACCGGTACTGCGAGTACGAAATTAATCGCGACTCGGTGGTTCGTGCTTTTCGCGCAGGCTTCGAGGCGAAAGAGATCCAAACTTCGCTCGAAACACTCCACGGAGGTTCACTCCCGCAAAACGTTCGGTTCTCGGTGGACACGTGGAAGGATGAATACGAGCGCGTGGAGCTCCTCGACGGCGTCGTACTTCTCGTTGAGGAGAGTCACGCTCCGATGGTAGAGCACAGCCCCGGTCTCAGTCCCTACCTCCGGCGCCGGCTCGGTCCCGGTGCCTTCCTGCTGTCTCGGGAGGAGGAACACGAGTGGCGCGCGGCGCTCGAACGATCGGGGCTCGGCGCGGTGCCGGCGACAAAACCCGTGGAGACGGCGCGGACGCCCGAGCTGCGCGCGCGACGCTTCGAGGAGCCGGCCGAGGTAGCGCTTCCCGCACAGGCCCCTGCGGAGGCGCGCGGCGAGGGCCCCGGGAGCGCCGAGGAAGCCGGGGTCGAGACTGCCGCAGAGAGCCACCGCTCCGGTTCTGCGGTGGAGGAACGCCTCACCGCCGTTGCCGAACAGGCGGGACTTTCCCAAGAACAGGTTCAAGAGGTGCAACGGCGAATCGAGCGAAGGCTCATTCTCGTTCCCGAGCAGATTTCGCGTGCCCTCGTGCCGCGGGAGATGCCGGAGGCCCGCGGGCTCGACTACGTGGGGAAAGTCCGCCTCGTCGAACAGGCTCTGTCGCGGGGGACCGATTATCTCGAGGTCATCGAGCGCGGCGGGGGCGGGCCCTCACGCCTTTTCATTCGTCCGGTCCGTCTCGACAAACGATCTTCAAACCTGGTCCTACACGGTGAAACCGTGGGCGAGGGAAAAGAGGTGAGCGTGCGTGTCGATAAGATGGCCTTAGTGCGGGTGGTAAGCGGAAAGCTTTTCGTACGTTGACTGCGTCTCACACGATATGCTCGAAGTAGGCGGCTTGGGCAAGCCCCTGCTCCTCGAACATTTGCGTACCCGAAATGGTTACACACCCCGCAGCCTGTGCCCGTTGGAGAAACCGCGTCGTCTCGGGCGCGTAGATGATGTCACAGGCAATCTCATGTCCGCGGAACTCGTAGAATGGAAGCGGGTCCTCGTCCACGTTGGGCTCCATTCCCACCGACGTCGTCTGTACAATGAGGCTGCCATACTCTTCTATGGTTTCCCGCGATCGGCTATCGAGCGCAGCTGCAAGGGGACGCTCAACGCCCAGTGCGCCGGCAATCTCGGCTCCCATCCGCTCGGCGCGCTCCACGGTGCGATTCACAATGCACAACCGAACACCGGCGCGCAAAAGACCGAACACCACCGCCCGCGCCGCACCGCCGGCCCCCACAACCGTTGCCCGCATGCCGTCGAAGGCCTCGGGGCCGCTCGCGCCGATCGCCCGCTCGAGGGGAAGCATAAACCCCGTTACATCGGTGTTGAGCCCGCGGCGGCGTCGGTTTTTACTCACCAACACCGTATTGCACGCGCCGACCGGCACCACCGACTCATCGACCTCGTGCAGATAGGAGATAACCGACTCCTTGTGCGGCACGGTCACCGAGAGCCCGCGAATTTCGAGAAGCTCGGCCAGCTCGAAGAACGGGTCGAGCTCATCGACCTCAAACGGGACGTAGACCGCATCGAGGTTCTTTTCGGTGAAGTGGCGGTTGTGGAAGGCGGGCGAGCTCGAGTGCATAACCGGCTTCCCGATGATACCGAACACGGCGGTAGTCTCGGACATACTGCGATACCGGTACGTCTCGGCAAGCCGACGGGGACCGACATGCCCCGGTGCTGCGGCAACGGCGTCGTCGTGATCGGCCGAAGTATAGGAGAGATACCCTCCGAGAACCGGGGCCAGCACCCGGGTCGGGAAACCTACCGTGCCCATTCCGACAATGATTCGGTCTCGACCCGCGCCGTTCTGCAGCAGCTCAATGAGCCGCAGGAGCTCCGCAGTGTTTCGAGGTGCTGCGGCGAGCTTAGGGATTTCCTCCTCGCGGCGGCAAAGCTCCTCGTAGCGGCTCTCCAGCTGCCCAGGCACCCCGGTGAAATCATGGTACGAGCGGATGACGCGAATGCCCGCCGTCTGCGCTTGCCTTCGCAGGGCTTGCCCCGCCTCATTGCGTTCGAGATCGAGCTCGAGGTCTACGTAATCGAAACGGGCG
>JAWLED010000015.1:18216-44210 GCA_041686235.1 Spirochaetia bacterium
CGCCCGCACGATCTCTTGGTTGTTGGTATTACCGGTCACGTCCTCGATAAAGGATCGGTCTATCTTGAGGGTATTCACCGGGAGCCGTTTCAAATACGACAGTGATGAATAGCCGGTACCAAAATCGTCTATAGAGATGCGCACGCCCCGCTCATGAAGCATTTCCATCTTGCGCACTGCATCTTCGGGGTTTTCCATGACCGCCCCTTCGGTCAACTCGAGCTTGAGATGCCGTCCCTCGAGCCCGAGCGCCTCGAGGATACCTTCTATCCGCATTACGAGATCATGCTGCTCGAACTGTGTCGGCGACAGATTTACCGACATATGGAGATCGAGCCCACTGCTTTTGTTCCAATCTCTGAGCTGACGGGCAGCGTTGTAGAGCGTCCATTGACCGAGAAGTCGAATAGCTCCGGTCTCCTCGGCAATTGGAATGAAGCGCCCGGGAGAAATACGGCCCAAGCGGGGGTGAGTCCAACGAATCAGCGCTTCCGCGCCGACCACGTACCCTTCGACATCAACGAAGGGTTGGTAGAGCAATTCGAACTCGTCGAAACCCTTTTGCGATACCGCCGACAGCGATTGCTCGATCTCCGCTTTCTCGCGAAAGCGGTTGCCGATGGAGTCGTCATAGACAACATAGCGTCCACCACCGGACTCGCATTCGGCAAGAGCAATATATGCGTTGCCGAGGAGCTCTTCTTTTGTATGGTCCTCCCTGGTGTTGAGCGAGAGGCCGAGGTAACATCCAAAGCTTACGTCTTTGGCCGGTGGTTCGTGTGGACGCGAGATCGCATCCACGATGCGCTGGGCCATGAGATCCACCGCGTCGGGATTCGGCATGGACGGGAGAACCAAGAGAAACTCATCGAGGCGGTCCGATTGGAATAGGTATTCACCGACGAGTCCTTTGATTCGATCGGCGGTGTTGAACAACAGCGCCTTGCCGCGGTCGCGAGTATCTTTGATCCGGTCGTATGCTTTGTCGAGTCGCAGCACACCGACGGCAACCGTACCAGGCGAGTTTGATCCCCGCTCTGCGGTGAGTAAACGTGCTACTTCCTTGTCGAAAAGACGGCGAATCGGTAAACCGGTATGAGGGTTCTTGTTCACGAGGTCTTCGAGCCACGCCTGGCGCTCTTTCGCTTCGGATAGCTTGTGCTTGAGCTCTTCGTTTTCCGCCTTCAGTTGACCTACATCGTCACGCTTTTCACCTGAGCCGGTAAGCAGTGTGGAGTCTTCAAGCGGTGTGGAATCTTCGAGGGCAAGCTCCCACTTCTGCTGCCGGTGCGGATTAGACATTACCCCGGTATCTCCTGATGCGTGAGGATAGAGAAATTAGAAAAGCCAGTCAAGCGAAGGCTTGGGCATGCGCAGTTGTCGCGACAACGTCTCCAGCAGCGCAGGTGGGGCACGCAGCTCGTCGGTAACCGCCAGTGAAAACGGCGATGCCGCGCCGAGCCATAAGCGGGAGAATGCGTTAACCGAGCTTTGCATACTGGGTAATGACCTCTCATAGCCTGCCCGTGCGTGGGAGACCTCTCCAAGGGTTACGATGTAATCGCCGCCGAGACCGTTCCAGCCCTCGGTGTCGGTGCCGTGGTCCTCACTGCCTCCCTTCTCGCTATTGCTCCTACCGGTTTCGGTTTCAACATATCGCGCAATGGGATCGATTAACCGGAGATTGAACGAAATTGTCTCTCCGGTGGGAATAGATGTCACCGCCATGAGCTTTTCGAGATCGAGGATCCTCAGCTGCCAGTACGCGAAGCTCTCCCACCGGTGTTCCATCTTCCCGCCCTCGGTGAGACTGCTATGGCGAAAGGGCTGATCGAGCAGGTCTTGCATCTGCAGCCACGCCGGCTCGTGCAGAGACACGGAATACACCTGATCGCTGAGGCTTTTGATGAGACGGAGAAGCTCGAGTAGTTGCGCCACCGTTTCATACGCCAGCCACTCGACTCGATACGGGCCGTTTTCCCCGTTTGCCACGGCCCACAGGTGGTGCGTGAGCCTTCCGCTCTCGTCGTAATACCCGAGCCCAAAGCCGCCCTTGGAGAACATCATCTCGCCTCGGGTTGCCGCCTCCGGGAGGATGTTGCACGCGCCGTGAGCGCGCATCCGCTCGAGTCGGTTTTGATGCATCTGCGCCGCCTGCTCGGTGCTCAATCGGTACGGCATCCGCGGGCGGCCCTCCACGCTGAGCATGGCCGGGTCAAACGAGATGTGCCGCTCGTAGGAGCCGCTGCCGTAGCCGAGTTTGTTATAGAATCCCTGGTCGAACATGCCGAGAAACGAGACGAGCTCCCCGGTACGTGCGCCGTGGGAAAGCGCGTGAGCGGTGAGGCGGCTTGCAAGACCCTGCCGGCGCGCGACGCGGCTGGTGGTCACCGCCATGACCGCGCGCATGCGGATCTCTTGTGACAAATGCATGAAGGTCCCCGGCATCGTCGCGACGATGCACTCGGGCCGGCCCCTGAGCTCCGCCACCCAAGCATCCGCGCCGCTCAGAAAGCTCGCGAGCGCTTCTTCCTGGTGCTTCTCGGCAGGCTCGACCCACCCGACCTCCGTCCAAATCCGCAAAGCGGATTCGGCGTCGCGAGACGCATCAAAGCGCCGAACGTGCATCTGCTCCGCGCCGGTCTCTCGAGCATCTTCCCTCCGATCCATGTAACACTCCAAAAAAAGAGGCGAGCCCCGCAGGACCCGCCAACGAATCTACGAGAAACGTTTACTTATTGTACACCGGCCGGGAGGTGTAGCTCGTGTGGAGGTAGTGATGAGATTTTTCAGACAGCGGCTCGCCGAGGAAGTTCTCGTACAACTCCGCGATGGCCGGGTTATGATGCGACATTCGCAACTGTCGGTCGGTATCGTCGGCGTAGAGCCCCTTAATGCGCTTCCGACGCACGACGTTGGTGGTCCCGTAGGGCTGCCCGCCGCCGGAGATACACCCACCGGGACAGGCCATGACCTCTATGAAGTGATAGGGAAGCTCCTCACCTTTCGCCTTTGCCTCTTTCACCTGCTCGAGCACCTTAGAAACGTTCGAAATGGAGTGTGCAACCGCCACGCGAACCTCGGTGCCCTGGAAGTCGACCTTCGCCTCTCGCACGCCTTCGAGACCGCGCACCTCTTGGAACTCCACCTTGTCCCGGTCCGCGCCGGTCACGAGATGATAGGCCGTGCGCAGAGCAGCCTCCATGACGCCGCCGGTTGCCCCAAAGATGGTCCCGGCGCCGGTGTAAAGCCCGAGCGCCCTATCGGCCTCTTCATCGGAGAGCTCGGCAAAGTTAATGCCGGCCGACTTGATCATGCGCGCAAGCTCTCGGGTGGTAATCGAGACATCGATGTCCTGAGAACCCGAGGAGTACATGTTTTCGTCACGCACGATCTCGTACTTCTTGGACGTACACGGCATGACCGAGACGTGGAAGATGTCGTCGGCTTTCAGGTTCTGCTGCTCTGCATAGTAGGTTTTCGTCATTGCCGCAAGCATCATCTGCGGCGACTTCGCCGTGGAGAAGAGGGGGATCATATCCGAGTAGAACTTCTCCATGTAGTCGACCCAGGAGGGACAGCAGGTGGTAATCTGGGGCAGCTCGCCTTCACCATTTACGAATCGCCGTACGAACTCCGTGCCCTCTTCCATAATGGTGAGGTCCGCGCCGAAGTTGGTGTCAAAGACCACGTCGAACCCGAGCCTCCGCAGTGCGGCATAGATCTTTCCGGTCGAGAGCTCGCCCGGCTCCATGTCGAAGGCCTCGCCCAAGGCGACGCGAACCGCCGGGGCGATCTGCACGACGGTCGTCAGGCCTTCGTCTCTCACCGCGCGAAGCACCTTGGAGGTCTCGTCGCGTTCGAAAATGGCGCCGACCGGACAATGCGCCGAGCACTGGCCGCATTTGATACAGGGGCTGTCGTTCAACAGGACATCCGCAGCCGGCGCCATGCGCACCTCGTGACCGCGATCGAGAAACTCCAGCGCATACACGCTCTGCATTTCCTGACACACATTCACGCAGCGCCCGCATTTAACGCACTTTTCGGGGTTGAGCACGATCGACGGGGTCGAGTCGTCTTGCGGGATGTCCTGCAGATCCATCTTGAACGGCATGTCCCTCACGCCGAACTCCGCGGCAAGCTCCTGGAGCTCGCACGTTTGATTTCGGGCGCAGGTGAGGCAGCTGTTGGGGTGCGTAGAGAGAATCAACTGCAGCGTCGATCTCCTGACCTCCTGCAGCTCCGGATCGTGGGTAATGATGCTCATCCCGTCCTGCACTTCGGTGGCACAGGCTCGGGGCATCTTGTTAGACCCCTCGATCTTGACCGCGCACATTCCGCAGGCACCCCACGCGGGGAGATCAGGGTGATAGCAGAGCGCCGGAATCTTGACCTTCGCCTGCCGGGCCGCCTTGTATATGCTGGTTCCCTCGGCAACCTGAATCGGGGTGCCGTTTATGGTACAATTGATCTTCTTCATTGCCATCTCCTGATCTATTGTCTCACCACTGCGTCGAACTTGCAGACCTGGTAGCACATGCCACACTTGATGCAGCGGTCTTGGTCTATGACATGGGTTTGCTTCCGCTCGCCGCTGATGCAGTTGACCGGACAGTTACGCGCACAGAGCGTGCACCCGATGCACTTGTCGGGCAGAATGGTGAACTTAACCAGATCCTTACAGTGTCCCGCCGGACAAGACTGTTCATGTATATGTGCGAGATACTCGTCTTTGAAGTACTTGAGCGACGACATAACAGGGTTTGGTGCCGTCTGCCCGAGTCCGCACAGAGACGCCCGCTGCATGGAAAACCCGATGGTATCCATGCGGTCGAGGTCCTCCATCGTCCCCTGCCCTTTCGTTATGCGGTCGAGGATGTCGTACATTTTCTTTCCGCCGACCCGGCATGGGGCACACTTGCCGCAGGATTCCTCCACGGTAAACCCGAGATAAAACTTGGCAACGTCCACCATACAATCGTCTTCGTCCATCACGATGAGCCCACCGGAGCCCATGATCGAGCCCAACTCCTGGAGGTGTTCGTAGTCGATGGGGGTGTCGAGATATTCGGCCCTAATCATCCCGCCCGAAGGACCACCGCTTTGGATCGCTTTGAACTCTTTTCCGTTCGCAATTCCGCCACCGATGTTGTATACGATGTCCCTGAGCGTCGTTCCCATCGGCACCTCTATGAGGCCGGAATTGTTGATTTTACCGGTGAGCGCAAAGACCTTGGTTCCCCTCGACTTTTCCGTGCCGATCTTGGTGTACCAGTCGGACCCACGCGTTATGATAACCGGGACGTTTGCAAACGTTTCGACGTTATTGATGACCGTCGGCTGCTGCCACAACCCCTTCACTGCCGGAAACGGCGGGCGCGGGCGCGGCATTCCCCGCTCCCCTTCGATGGAGGCAAGCAGAGCGGTCTCCTCGCCACAGACGAAGGCCCCGGCGCCGAGGCGGATTTCCACGTTGAAGGTGAATCCGCTTCCGAGAATGTCTTCGCCCAAGAGTCCGTACTCTTGTGCCTGGCGAATTGCAATGCGGAGACGATCAATGGCGATAGGATACTCGGCGCGAACGTACACGTAACCTTGGTTCGCCCCCACCGTATAGCCGGCAATCGCCATGGCCTCGAGCACGCTGTGGGGGTCGCCTTCGAGGGTACTTCGGTCCATGTAGGCGCCCGGATCCCCTTCGTCGGCGTTGCACACCACGTACTTCGGTGCGTCCTCAACCTGTTTGGTGAAGTTCCACTTCATACCCGTGGGGAACCCGGCGCCACCGCGGCCACGCAGCCCGGAGGCTTTGAGCTCCTCGATGACCTCGTCGGGGCTCATTTCGAAGAGCACTTTCTCGAGGGCTTGGTACCCGTCGCGTGCGACGTACTCTTCGATGTTTTCAGGATCGATGAACCCGCAGTTTCGCAGCACAACGCGAAACTGTTTCTGATAGAAGCTTATATCTTCTATGCGGGCATGCTCCTTGCTTTCGTCCTCTCGGTAGAGGAGTCGCGGAACCTGTCGTCCCTTCAGACACTGCTCGGTGACCAGCTCTTCAGCGTCCTGCGCCGTGACGTCCACGTAGAACGACTCTTCGGGCAGCACTTTTACGATCGGCCCCCGCTCACAGAAGCCGAAGCACCCGGTCTTGACGACCTGTACGTCCTGTTCGAGCTGCTGCTTCTCCACTTCCTTCTGGAGGTTCCGGTAGATGCCGTCTGCGTCGCTGGACTCACAGCCGGTTCCTCCGCATACAAGTACGTACTGCTTAAACGCCATACTCCGCCTCCCTTAACCTTCTTCCACGATGTCCGGCGCCGGGCGATCGAAGATATGGTCCTCGAGAAGCCGTTTGCCCAGAATATGTTCCCGCACGATGCTGCGTGCCGTCTTTTGATCCACTTGCCCGTATATGACGGTCGGCATGTCCTGCATGCGAACCTCAGCGGTGGGCTCGGCATGGTCCAATCCCATGCTTCCCGTTTGCCGAACGGTCACGTCCGACAAGTTGTGGGCATCGAGCTCATCGAGAAACGCGTTCAACGTTTCCTTTGCACCGGCAGCAATACCGCTGGTACCCATCCCGACGATGATCTGAACGCTCTTTCCCTCGGTTTCACGGGTATCCAACTCGCGACGCTTCTTGTCGCGCAATTCTTTTAATTCCTCGAGACTCATCTTTGCCATCGCTAAACCTCCATCGTTTCCAGCTCTTGTTCCAGCCCGCGCATATAGCGCCGCAAAAGCGACACGGAGGCGGCGGAATTGAGCTCTCCGAGCGCCTCGGTAAGCTCACCTCGTGACACGCTATAAGAGCGTTCCCCGCGCCGCCGAGTTATTCGTACTTCGTAATCTCCCTCGTACAAACACATTTGGACAAACGTATCGGCAAGGTCGCCGACCGGCGGCGTGTCTACGTGCCCGAGGTCGAGTCGGCAATCGATGCGCGTACCCTCACCCGGCTCGGATTGAATGCCGATATCCCCACCGGTGGCTTCCACCGTCTGCAACAGAAATGGAAGACCCAAACCTACTCGCCGCTCCGGATGCTTGCCCGGCTCGGTGTAAAATGGGTCACGTGCGCGACGAAGCTGTTGCTCCGTCATACCGCGACCGGTATCCTCCACCACAAGGTTCACGTTATTTCCGTCCTCTTCCCAGTGGACCGACGTTTCCGTCGAGCCTGCTTCCAGCGCGTTCTGGAAAAGGTCCAGCAAATAGTCACAGAGCGTGTAGTGCACTACTCTTTCCGATGCTTCGCAATAATCTCCGGCAGCTTATCCCGGGTCATTTTTCCGTATACCTGATCGTTTACCACCAATACCGGAGCCAATCCGCAACACCCCACGCAACGTACCGCCTCGAGGGAGAACTCGTTATCGTCGGTCGTTCCTCCCACGCCGATATCGAGGAGATTGGCGACCTCGTCGATGATGTCCTCGGCACCTTTGAGGTAACACGCGGTGCCCATGCACACCTGCATGCTGTTTCGGCCCGGCTTGTTCGTCTTGAAATAGTTGTAGAAGGTAACCACGCCGTAAATCTTTGCAAGCGGAATATCCAGTACCCGCGACAACTCGACCGCGATGCTACGAGGCACATATCCGTACACTTCCTGCGTTCGGTGCAGGATCATAATGAGGTTGCCCGGCTTTTCTTTCCACTCGGTTATGAACTCCATGAGCTCATCCGGTAGACGAACCTCTTCTTGAGTTGCTGGCTGCATTGCTCCTCCTATCTTCGTGTGCTCACTTCGAGACTCGGCTTAGGACAAGGCGCCCATCGTACGGTACGGGGTACCCCGGCCTGGTTCAGTAGTATTGCTGAGTGAAATCAACCAATTAATCGATGATTTTTTATTGTATCAGCGAACTCATCATAGCGCAAGACGTCACAATTAAAATATTCCTATCAATTCAGAGTAACAACTTGCAATTTATTGTACGATTTCCTACGTTTAAAAGCAAAGTATTTGAATAACGTGATAGGATTGACATAATCATGGATAGCTCACTGCACAAAGGAATCGTACTCAGGCTTGCCAAATACTTGCGTGTACTGCGTCAGCTAAAGTCGCTCGGGTTCGTCAAAGTGTTTTCCAATAACCTCGGCGACGCAATTGGGGTAACGCCCGCGGTGGTCCGCAAAGACTTCTCCCAGATCAACATCCCCGGCAACAAGCGCGGAGGATACAACATCGACACGCTCATCACCGAGATCAACGTCGTACTGGGCAGCCGAAAGAGTTTCCCCGTCGTTATTGTTGGCTGTGGGCGCCTGGGGTCGGCCCTGCTAAACTACAGAGAGTTCGAGAAAGAGGGCATTCAGATCGTTGCCGGGTTCGACACCGATCCGGCTAAACACGATCTCGAGGGTAATCCGCCGGTGCTTCCGGTCAGTGAGCTTGCCGACTACGTTCGCCGCCACAATATCGAGGTGGGGGTCATAGCAGTGCCCAACGAGGCGGCGTCCACCGTTTTTGAGACGATGATAGATGCCGGTGTGCGGGGGTTCCTCAATTTCACCACGGTACAGCTCAAGTGCGCCGGGCGCTGCGAGGGAGAGAACTGCCCGAGTCAGTGCTCCATAGATAACGTCAACTTTGGACTCCAGATCGAAAACCTGTTCTACACCATTACACTGCAAGAGCCCGAAAACCGTATTCTCAGCCTCGAAGAACTAAAAGAAAAGCACCAGCGAGAAACGGACGCCGGGTAAAGGACGAACGTCGTGCACCAGAGTTTTCCGATCAATGCCGACGAATCTCCTCCGATCATCCTCGATCTCATCTACAAGCTGAAAGTCAAAGACGTCATGACTACAGAGCTCCTCACCGTCGGCCCGGAGTCCAGCTTGCGGGACGTACAACATCTCATGCGGGCCGAACAAATAACCGGCGTGCCGGTGGTAGAGGGAGAACGGCTTCTCGGTATCGTTAGCGTAGACGACATCATTCGCTCCCTCGACGAGGGGTACATCGGCGAAACGGTGACCGCGCACATGAGCCGCAATCTCATTGTGCTCGAAGACGACATGCCGCTGTCTTTCGCAATATCATACATAGACAAATATCAGTTCGGACGCTTTCCGGTCCTCAACCGCGAAAAGAAGCTCGTCGGCATCGTTACCAGCCGCGACATTATCGTTGCGCTACTTGTAGAGCTCGATCACGAAGTCGTCAAGCTCGAGGAGCAGGTTCCCCATGAGGCCGGCCACCCGACTGCAGAGGAGTCCACTCGAGACTTCAACATTTCGAGCTACGACTTCGAGAACGCCGGAAAGGCCTCTACCGAGCTCCGCAAATTGTTGATCGAGCAGGGGCTCGACCGGAAGCTGATCCGGCGCGCGGCGGTAGCGGCATATGAGCTCGAAATGAACATCGTCGTTCACTCCCACGGTGGGCGCTTAGCCTTCTCGCTTTCGGACGACACGGTAGAGATCACTGCGACGGACCGCGGCCCCGGCATCGAAGACGTTGAGCAGGCTCTTACCGAAGGATATTCCACCGCAACCGAGTGGGTCCGCTCTCTCGGGTTCGGCGCGGGAATGGGCCTACCCAACGCTCGACGGGTGTGCGACACGTTCAACATAGAGTCATCAAAGCGCGGTACGTCCGTACGTGCGGTAATTCATCTTCCAAAAGGAGACACCGAGACATGACGGTAACAGACCTCGGAGACAGCCTCGGCTACGAGTGCATGCAGGACCACTACGAAGACGGGAACGTGAGCACCGGCTATACCTCGGACCTGCTGAGCGACGTTATGGCGAACGCGCCCGACGAAAGCGTGCTCATTACGATACAGGCCCACAAGAACACGGTCGCGGTTGCAACGCTCGCCGGCGCCCGGGCGGTGATCATCTGTAACTCCCGACCCGTGCCCGAGGATATGGTCGATGCGGCGAAAAGCGAAGGTATTGCAATCTTTCGAACCGACAAGAATCAGTTCACCGTCAGCACCGAAGTCTACGAGAAGCTCAAAGAATCCTCGTAACGGCGGAAACCGAGTCGAACGCTATGCCCGTGTTCAAAGCTGATTGTCACCTCCATTCGTGCCTCAGCCCCTGCGGCGACCTCGACGCTTCGCCGGCCGCCATTGTTCGGGCAGCGGCACGCGCGGGGCTCGACCTCGTTGCGCTCACCGACCACAATAGCGCGCTCAATTGTCCGACGTTTCGCGAAGCCGCCGAGTCGGCCGGTATTTCGGCACTCTACGGGATCGAGGCGACCACCAGGGAAGAAGTTCACGTGCTCTGCCTCTTCGAAAGCCCCGAAGCTGCGCTCGAGCTCGGCGAGACGGTGTATCAGGCCCTCCCCAATATCCCCGTCATTCCCGAACGCTATGGGGACCAAGTATACGTGGATATCGACGACATGATTCTCGGCGAGGTAGATAAACACCTCATATATGCCGCCGACTACTCAATCGACGAGCTTCGCGAGATGGTCACCACCGCCGGCGGACTGTTCATCCCCGCCCACATCGACCGCGCGGTAAACAGCATCTATTCCCAGCTCGGCTTCCTTCCCGATGCACCCTACAGTGCGGTGGAGGTTACACAGTCACCCTCTCCCATCGATACACGCGGCAATCCCGTCATTTCCAATTCCGACGCCCACTTTCTCGAAGACGTGGGCTCGCGCACCTTCACCTTCGAGGCCGAGGCGCCCACCTTCGACGGCCTGCGAAGTGCACTGAGGCGCCACACAGTGTGGAGCAGCCTCTAAGCTATCTCGGGTATCAACGAGCGTGTGTATGAACCCGCGCTCGTTCGACGGTTTGCCAACCGTCGTTCTATAGGTACAATCCCCCCTATGTTAGATTGCACCTCGTCTGAGATCTCGCGCCTCCCACGCGCACAGGCATTTGGAGTGATTGTGCTGCTATCGGTTGCTCTTGGTCTCGCTCCTGCAACACCGGCGGGGGCGCAGGAGCTCGGACCACGCTATGCCCGGGGTTTCGACCTCCGGTCGGTTGGAAACGCAACGCTCGTGACGGTCTATTCGTCCGACACTGAGGATGCCGAGGACACCGACGGCGGCCCGCAGGACGACGAGTCCACCGGCAGCGAGTCTAGCGACGACGAGTCCGCGCAAACCCGCTACCTCCTCGTCGAGCGCGGTGAGCGTGTCCCCGACGGGTACCCCGACGCAACGGTCATGCGAACCCCGGTGCGCTCGGTCATAACCCTATCGAGCACCTACCTCTCCGCGTTTGCCGAGCTCGCCGTTGCCGAGCATATCGTGGGGCACGACCGCCGCAGCTGGGTCTATTCCGAGGAGATCCGCTCCCGTATGCGCAACGGCGACATAGCAGAGGTGGGAAGCGGCGGAGATCTGGACCTCGAAAAGGTGCTGTCCCTCGATCCCGAGGTCGTCTTCTCCTACGATGCCGGCACCCAGGCTGAAAACCCGTATCCTCGCGTAGAGGATCTCGATGTGCCCGTAGTCACCACCAGCGAGTTTCGCGAGCACGAGCCCCTCGGTCGCAGCGAGTGGCTTTTGTTTTTCAGCGCATTTTTCGATCTCGAAGACACCGCGCGGGAGATTTTCTCCTCTATCGAACAACGCTACCTCGAGCTTCGCCGTGTGGCCAAGGAGGGAGTCGAGACACGCGAAGACCGTCCGACGGTCTTTCTCAATGTGCCGTGGGGATCCTCATGGGCAATGCCGAAGGGCGACAACTACTCGGCGGTGTTCCTCGATGACGCGCAGTCGGATTACGTTTTCGCCGACCGAGGCGGCACGGGCACTCTGCATCTCGACTTCGAAACGGTGTTGTCGGAAGCCGGAGAGGCCGACTTCTGGATCAACCCAGGCCAGTGGCAGTCGCTCGAGGAGGGCCGCGAACAGAACCGTCGGTTTCGCCTCTTCGATGCATTCGCCGAGGGGCGCGTCTACAATAACAACGCACGAGTTGCCGAGGATGGCGGCAACGACTACTTCGAGTCGGGATATCTCTATGCCGATCGCATCCTCGCCGATCTTATCTCGATATTTCATCCGGATCTTTTGCCGGACCACGATCTGTACTACTACCGGCAATTGCAGTAGCCCATGAACACCCTCGGCCACTTTGCGTCACTCATTGCCCTACTCCTTCTCGCCTTCATGGCCGACCTCGCACTCGGCTCGGTGGCGGTCCCTCCGGGCCAAGTCGTTTCGATACTTTCCGGCGCCGGCAGCTCCACACCGGTGTGGGAGGAGATCGTTCTCGCTCTCCGCCTTCCGAAGGCCCTGACGGCCGTACTTGCCGGGGCGGCCCTCGCGGCAACCGGGCTCGAAATGCAAACGCTATTTCGCAACCCACTTGCCGGCCCGTTCGTGTTGGGGATAAATGCCGGAGCGAGCCTCGGCGTCGCGCTCGTCGTTCTCGCCTCCGCCGGCGTGGGGGCGGCTTCACTGCTTCCCGAGGTCGGGCTGCCCGTCGAGCTCGGCACCGTCAGTGCCGGGATGATCGGGGCGGCGGCCGTCATGCTCATCGTCGTGACGGTCGGCCACCGAGTCCGATCGGTGGTGACGCTGCTGGTACTCGGCCTGCTCATCGGCTATGCCACCTCCGCGGCGGTAAGCATGCTCATGCACTTCAGTGCCGCCGACCGCATTCAGACCTTTGTGGTGTGGACCTTCGGATCCTTCGGCTCGGTGGGGTGGAGTCGACTCGGCATTCTCTCCACGGCGGTGGTGATCGGACTCAGCATTACCGCTGTGCTGGTGAAACCCCTCAATGCGCTCCTGCTCGGCGAAACACACGCGGTCTCCCTCGGGGTCCGCCCGAAGCGGGTACGAACACTCATCGTTATCTCGAGCGCGCTGCTGGCCGGCGCGGTTACCGCCTTCTGCGGCCCCATCACGTTCATTGGTGTGGCGGTACCCCACCTCGCGCGCAGCAGGCTTCATACCGCCAACCACCGGGTGCTCCTACCCGCGGTCGTACTTCTCGGCGCCATCGTCGCGCTCCTCGCCGATATCGCGGCAGGGCTGCCGGGCCTCGACGCGCGGTTGCCCCTCAACGCGGTTACCTCATTGTTGGGAGCGCCGGTGGTAGCGTTCGCCGTTATGCGATCGGAACGCGTACGCGCCCGGGGGGCGCCGTCATGAGCGACAATAGCGGGCTCGTGACCGACGGGCTCACCGTCGGCTATCGCCCCCGGCCGACACTCGCCAAGCATCTCGCCCTCGAAGCTCGCCACGGGGAGTTGGTCGCGGTGGTGGGACCCAACGGCGCCGGCAAGTCTACCCTCATCCGAGTTCTCTCGGGCTTGGAACCACCTCTCTCGGGCATGGTGCGGGTAGACGGGCGAAACATCCACGAGATTCCCCCGGCAACCCGCTCGAGGCAGGTCGGCATAGGGCTCCCTCACCACGAGACCCCGCCGCACCTCCGGGTGGACGAGTTGGTTGCCTTAGGCCGGTATCCGTATACCTCGTGGTTCGGCGGGCTCACCGAGGGTGACCGACGCTACGTAACTGATGCGCTGCGCGTCACCGGCATCCAATCGTTAGCGCAGCGCGAGCTCGCGACGCTCAGCGACGGCGAGGTACAAAAAGCGCACATAGCCCGCGGCATCGCCCAGCAAGCGCCGCTGTTGCTTCTCGACGAGCCCACCGCGTACCTCGACGTCACCTCTCGTTTCGAAATCACTCACATGCTGCGCGATCTTGCACACCGCGAGGGGCGAATCGTGCTGTTCTCTACCCACGATCTCTCGATCGCCCTCGAGACCGCCGACCGCATGTGGCTCTTCGTCCCTGCTCTCGAGGATTCAGGGGTCGGCGCCCAGGTCGTCGACGGCGCGCCGGAGGATCTCGCCCTCGACGGACGACTGCGGAGCGCCTTTTCACGCCACGGCGTCGATTTCCGCGAGGACGGCACGCCGGTGGTGGCAAGCGCCCGTCGCTCGGCTCCCACTGTGACGCTCGCCGGCCCCGACGGCCCGGGCCTCCGTTGGACGCGCCGCGCCCTCTATCGGGCGGGATTCGAGCCGGTCCCCCAAGATCAGGCACCGCCCGCCACGGCGGCGGTAACACTCGTCGAAGAACCCGCCGATGCCGGCTACCGTTCCCCGGACGCCGCCGCGCCCGCCACCGCCGCAGACACAGCGGGGCCGGCGGGCGAGAACCCACCGCGCAGACGCTGGCGGGTACTGCCGCCGAGAGGGCAAGCGGCGGCGGAGACCGAGGTGAGCTCGATCAGGGAACTCGTTGAAGTGTCTACCAGATTGTTGATGAAATCGCGCTAAGTCTTTATGGAGAGAGGAGACTCGCTCAGCAGGACCCGCGTTGCGCAGCGCTCTCGGCGCCAAGTGCTTTCACCGCCGTAGGATCCACAAATCGCGTCAACAGGGTTCTTGACACTTCACCGGGATTCCGGGGCGCCGAGGACGTCACGCGGCTTACTGCCCCGCTGCGGGCCCACCACCCCGATGCGCTCCATCTCCTCGACCAGCCGAGCCGCACGGTTATAGCCGATCTTCAGCCGCCGCTGCAGATAGGAGGCTGAAGCTTTGTTTGCCGAGACCACGATGTCGATGGCCTGCTCCATGAGCGGGTCTTCGAGATTGCCTTGAAAGCCGTCCTCATCTTCGTCGTCCACGAAGATTTCGTCATCGATGTACTCGGGCTCTCCAAGCGTCTTCACATGCTCTACGACTCGGTCCACCTCGGCGTCGGAGAGGAAGGCTCCCTGCATACGTGTAGGGAAGGGATCCCATGCAGAGGTGAACAACATATCGCCCTGCCCGAGCAGCTTCTCCGCACCACCGGTGTCAATGATGATGCGCGAGTCGACTTTGCTCGACACCATAAAGGCAATCCGCGACGGTATGTTTGCCTTGATAAGACCGGTAATGACGTCGGTGGAGGGCCGTTGGGTGGCCAATACCAGATGGATACCCACCGCCCGTGACATCGCCGCCAGCCGCGCCAGGGTGGACTCGAGCTCTTTGCCCGAGGTAGTCATGAGATCGGCGAGCTCATCGACCACTACCACAATGTATGGAAGCGGTTCGGTGGCCAAATTTCGCTTTTTGATCTTCTCGTTGTAAGAGCCAATGTCTCGCACGCCGAGCGAGTCGAGCAAGCTATAGCGCCGCTCCATCTCGTAGATGCAGTACTGAAGCGCCTGGAACGCCCGCCTGGGATCGGTTATCACCGGGGTGAGCAGGTGCGGGATATCGTTGTAGAACTTGAGCTCTACGATCTTTGGATCGATGAGCAGCATCTTCACTTCTTCGGGGCTGCGCCGGTAGAGGATGGAGCATATGATCGAATTGACGCACACCGATTTTCCCGAGCCCGTCGCCCCGGCAATGAGCAAATGCGGCGTTTTGGTCAGATCGACGATTTCTACGTCGCCGGGAATGTCCTTTCCCAGCGCGAGGGGAATCTCGAGCTTCGGGCTCCAGAACTCGTCCTGTTGGAGAAGCTCCATGTAGGAAACGATGTGACGCCGACGGTTCGGGATCTCGATGCCCACCGCATGCTTGCCCGGAATCGGGGCAACAATACGAACGCTCGAGGCGGCAAGCCGCAAGGCAATATTGTCGGCCAAGTTGGTGATGCGGGCAAGCTTCACCCCGGGTGCGGGAAGTATTTCGAACATCGTAATTACCGGTCCCTTGCGGATACCGGTAACTTCCGCTTGTATAGAAAACTCTTCGAGGGTATAGCGAAGGACTTCCGCCGCCTCTTTGGTCTCCTCGTCTATCTCCCAGTACCGAGTCTCGTGATATTGGTCCAAGAGCCCTTCGATCGGTACCCCGTAGCCTGAGCGCGGGTCACCTTCGGCCGCTGCGTCGCTCGCGCTCGAGTTCTCGTCGTAGTTAACGAGCGCAAGCGAAACCGTATCGCCGCGAGCAAGACCCGCTGCCGGATCGTATCGGTCGCCGGGATCGTGGAAACGCCCTTCGGTGTAGACAACTTCGAGCTCAGCCTCGTCAGCCTCCTCGCCGACTTGGTCGTCGAGCTCTTCGGGCTGGTGACGCTCCGCGGGATCCGCCCGCCACGCTTCGTCGGATATCGTCTCGACCGACCAATCACGGTCGAGCGTTGAGAGCTCTTCGAGCTCTTCCGCATCGAGGACCTCGGTCGGCTCCTCGTAGAGCTCGTTATAGCCGAAGCTCACCTCGGGCTCCTCGGAGAACGCAGACAACCAGTCGGGACTCCGTCGTCCCGAAGCCGTAACGGGCGGTGGCGGGCCCTCGAAGGTTTCGGCGCCGGTTCCTTGCCCGAGCCCGGAGGACTCGCCGCCCTCAGCGCTATCGGCGCCGTCCCGCGCAACGCTCGAATGGTCTGCTATGAGGCGCGTTATGCGACTTTGCGACCGGCGCATCGAATCCGACTCGCTACCTCGCGTTCGATGACTGCTAAATAGCGCGCCGACGCCGAACACCGCCCCCGCGCCGTGCGTGGCAACGCGCAGGGCAACCACCGTTAACAGTGCACCCAGGGCAAGAAAGAAAAGCGCTCCCCCGGGGCGAGTAAAGGTGTTCTCCGCCCATCTCGTGATCGGTGCGGCGTGAATCTGTGCGTTGAAAGCCAGCCGTAGGGAGAGGGCAAAGGAAAGAAATGGCAGCACGAGAAGATTGATGCCTGACAAGGTGTTGGTGCGAGCATCCTCTCGCGCCGCCGAAACCCCATATACGACTAAGAAGAGCGGTACCAGAAACGCAGCGACATGAAAACTGCTGTACAGAAACCGGCCGGGAACGGCTAACAGCGTCAACCAAAACCCGGCGCCTGCCGACATCACATGCGTCACGAGTGACGAGAGAATTACGGCACCGGCTCCAATCAAGGAGCCGGCCACCACTCCATGTGATAACCGCTGCACCACTACTGCTCCCCTCCTAATATCTTGTATCGGCCGCGGGCGGCAGAGCTTGAGGGTCTATGTAAAAACGAGAGTGATGATCCCAAGCGGAATCAAGTAAAGCGCAAACAGATAGAGCCGCCCGCCGCGGACGAGCCTCAGCAGCAGTTTGAGCGAAAGCAACCCGACCACAAACGAGCTGACGAGCCCGGCAACGAGCGACGGCGCCGGAACCGTGGCGCTGAGCTCCCCCACGTCCCGAGCGGTCAGTACAAACGCTCCGAGAACGGCGGGTATCGAGATGAGAAAGGAAAACTCCGCCGCCTGCCGACGGGCCAGCCCCGATAACAGGCCCGCTGAAATCGTAATGCCCGCCCGCGAGATTCCCGGAAACACCCCGAGACCTTGGGCAAACCCGGCGAGCAGCGCTCGCCCCACACCCATTTCACCATAGCCGCGGACCCCGTGGGCAAGACGCGTGAGCAGAAGCAACCCCGCGGTAACCAAAAAGAGGACTCCCACGAGCTTTGGATACTGTCCCGGCTCGAATCCGGACACCGTCACCCCGAGCACGCCGGTCACCACGGTTGCCGCGAGACCGAGCCATACGATACGAAGATGCTCCGCATCGGATTCCATCTGCTCCCGGCGTGCGAGCCATCGAGCGACCGACATGATAATCCCGCCGATGCGCGCGCGGAAAACAATGATGACGACACCGAGGGTCGATATGTGGAGAAGAACGTCAAAGAGAAGAGGGACCTCACCTTGTCCGAAAAGATGCTTGAGCACTGCAAGATGCCCGGAGCTCGACACAGGGAGGAACTCGGTTAGCCCCTGCACCACACCTAACAGCATTGCCTCCACCACGCTCATAGCTGAGACTCCGGTAACGACTCCATCTCCGGATAGAATAGCCGCACGGTCTCCGCGATCGTTCTTCGGTCGTAGATTTCGCCGTAGTACGCCGCCGAAACCAAGATTTTTCGAATGTACTGCCGGGTCTCACGAAACGGAATGGATTCGTGAAAGAAGGGTCCCGACAACGACTCGTATTCCTGCAGCCATCGGCGCACGCGCCCCTGTCCTCCGTTGTAGGCCGCCAACGCCGGCAGCAACCCGTCGTCGAAACGCTCGAGCAGATGGGAGAGATAGAACGCCCCGATGGTGAGGTTCGTGAACGGGTCGGTGAGGTCCGGCTCGGTGAGGCGCATGCGGCGTGCCATGTCCTCGGCAGTGGCCGGCATGAGCTGTGAGAGGCCCGTGGCACCGGCACTCGAGATTATGTCCGCCGAGAAGTGACTCTCCTCACGCACGAGACCGTAGAATATCGGCAAATCGAGCTCCTCTCGCTCGGCGACTTCTTCCATGGCAACGGAAAATGGCTGGGGATAGAGTATCTCCGCCCGTCGCCTGGTAAGTACGAACTCTCTCTTGGAGCGGGCGCGGTTCATCAGGCGCAGCGACTCAATGAGAAGTCCCCGCCTCTGGATTTCCTGCGATACCTCTTCGAGCACCTCGACGGTGAGGTTTGCGCTTTCAGTCATCGCCGTTTCATAGGCGCGTTCGTACAGACCGAATGCAAGATACCCTCTGACCAGCGCCTCCCCCCGCGCTCTCTCGGTCTCGTTCGGTCCCCGACCGTCGTTTTCCGCTTCGCGCTCCTCGACCTTTTCCTCCGGCCCCGGCGCCGGAGCAATAAGGGTATCCGTTTCTCCGAGCCGAACCGCTGCCAGAAGCCGATAGTAGGGTTCGGTCTGTACCCGCTCGAGCCGTGCCGCCGCTGCGGACGCGTCGCCCGCGCCGTCTTTGCCCTGCAATGCCGCCTCCGCGGCGAGGAAATCGAACTGATCGGATGCTTCGATAAGCCCGGCGCGCTCCAATTGGTCGGCAGCCGGGGCAAGCTCCTCCCATAGCTGGTCACGCACGAGCACCGATGCCAAGCGGTCCAACAGCCGATCGAAATAGGAATCGCTGAGCGGAACATCGGGGTAGCGATCGAACGCCTCAACCGCGTTACCGGGCGCGAAGTCGATTCGCGCGTCTATCAGATACCATAGCTGCCGACGGCGCTCTTCGACATTCTCAAACGCTTCGAGCGCCTGCTCGAACCGCCGGGCCGCTGTTTGGTGGTCTCCGCTCGCTCTGTACACGCGCCCCGCGTACTCGAATGCCCGCGCCCGAAGCTCACCCTCTGAGCTCGTCTCGGCATAGCCCTCGAGAATGTCGCCGCCTCGTGTCCACAGTCCGGCGCGCAGAAACGCCAGCCCCATGTCGCGAACCAGCCAGTGAGTCACCGGGAGACCGGCGATTTCCTGTGGTGCCTCACCGCCCTCTGCCTGCTCGCGAAAGATGGTGGCCGCCTCGTCGAACTCACCTTCCCCTAGACGCGCTTTAGCCCGAAACAGCGAGAGCTCCTCATTACTGAACGGCTCTTGGGCTCGACTGCGACCAATGAGAAAGAGATAGAGCCGCCCGTGCTGCGGAGCTGCCGGGAGGTCCACGAAGAAGCTGCGTACATGTTCCTGCCACTCGGAGCTGCGCGTGCGGTACGAGCTCACAGCTCGCCACAGTTCCGCCTCACGCCGGCGATCATCGAACGGGTCGGCATCCAGGAAGGGTTTTAGTGCCGGTTCTTCTCCGCGAAATCCTTCGAGCAACGCTTCGTCTTGCCCCTGCTCATACATGGCCGTGTAGCGCGCAAAACGGAATTGCTCGTCGTCGGGATAGATCTCGAGCGCCTGTTGTGCCACAGAGGCAAGCTCTTCGTAGCGCTCGTCTGCTTCGAGATCCGACAACAGAGTCTCCACCGCGCGGTGACGCCACGGGTCTTCTCCGGTTTCGAGCTCGAGACGGAGCATTTTGCGCCGCATTTCGCTTAGCTCGAGATCGGCATAGACCTCACTCAGGTAAAACGCCGCCCCCGGACGAAGCAGAAACACCTCTTCGAGGTCGAGCTCGTCGTAGTCGAGTTGACGGAGGAAATCGTGGTCTTCGCGCTGAAGGCGCTGAGAAAAGGTCTCTTGCGGTATGCCCCATACTTGACCCTGCTCGGCACATCCGGAAACGGTGATCACGGAAATGAGGATCAGGAAAACGAAGCGCACCGCCGAGCTACGGATTGCGGTCGTTGTGATGGCGTCGCACTCCTCTTGGGAAATAAGGCATGGCAAGCGGCAAGAGAGCGTACTCTACAACCTGGAGCTGAGCCTCCAAAGGTGGCATCTCCGGTCCCCGCAGCAAGCGGTAGACCAAGAAACCGAGGAGGGCCAGTGCAGCGAGAGAAAGAATCATGAACCCGAGAAACAGTAACACACCGCCTTTTCGTGGGGTGGGAGGCTGCCCGTCGGCGGGCCTGGAAAACGCAATCGGTGCTTCTTCGCCCCGTTCGTCCCCCGCTTCCGGCTGCCGTTCCGACTGCGTTGCACCACCGAGCGTCTGCTCACCGAACTCTGAAGAAGCTTCGCTCGTCGATTCTTCCAGCCCCTGGGCAAAATTTTCATTGAAGTCGCGGTCCATGTCCAAATCCATGTCCGCGTCGAAGTCGTTCAGCTGTTCGGCCTCACCGAGGCTCTGCTCGTCCAGGCTTTGTTCGTCCAGGCTCTGCTCGTCGAGCTGGAAATCCGGTACGGTGTACGGCTCGTCCTCACGCGATTCGAGACTGACCGACAAGCTTTCGTATTCACCGGTAGATGCGTCGCTGGCGGTTGCGTTGAGGTTCCCGTCCTGATCGATGCCGAGAACGAGGTTGATTTCCGCTTCTCCCTCAGCGGCGGGCTGGATATTGCCGACAACCAGACTGCCAACGTATTCGGCGCCTTGCATCGAATCGTCTTCGCCCTGGTAGAGATCGATCTGCACACTCTCTTGCTGATCGTTCACCGTGGTAAGTACGAGTTTCCTCTTACCCCTGTGAGAACGTTCGAGAACGGGAAAAAACGTTCCGTCTGCGATCTTGATACCGATTACCGAACCTGCCACGTTGCCCCCTGTTTGACCGCTAGAGCCTATTTCGTTATCGGCAGATTGTCAATTCGACCTTTGGGTAGGATATTTTCCCGCTTTGGAGAACAGTTGAGCGCGGTCCATACCCACGTTCCGCAACATCGGGACCACGATTGTTCCGCAGTTGCGTTTGTCCGGATCCATTTGCGCAGCTCCAATTCTTGACACGAGATACGGGCCTACCGATAATAGCGGCATGAGTCAGACCGTGACGACGGTGATTGTGATACTGGGCATCACGGTCACAATCCTTATCTTCGTCATCTTCTCCTTGTTCCGCCGTCAAGAGGGGGGCAAGGAAAAGCGAAACAGACGACATCGCGACCGCTCAGCGGCCATCAAGGAAGCCAACAAGGCCCTTGCTCAGAATCCCAAGGACCATGAGGCAATGGAGACCCTGGCGAGCGCGTATTACGATTCGAAGGACTGGGAAAAGGCGATGAAGACATATGGCATGCTCATCGACCTCTCCGCGACCGTGCCCGAAATCGATCAGCATAACGCAAACCTCCGCTACGGTATTGCCGCGCTAAAGAACGGCCACTACAAGGACGCCTATAAGGCACTCGTTGTCGCCCGCAGTATCAACGCCGACGTATTCGAGCTCAATTACAACCTCGGATACCTCGAGTATCGACGCAAGAACTTTGAGAAAGCTGCAAGCCTGCTTCGGGCGGCCCACGAGCAAAATCGAGAACACGTCGGCACACAGCGGTACCTTGGACAGTCGTTGTACCGCATGAAGAAATTCAACGACGCCCTCGAAATGCTCAAACGCGTCGTGGATAGCCGGCCCGACGACAAAGAGGCGCTGTTCGTCATGGCCAAAGCCTACTACGAACTCGGCCAATTGGAGCAGGCGGTAAAGGTGTTCACTCATTTACGGGCCGATCCCGAGTATGGACCTCGTGCCGCGCTGATGTCCGGCTCCATTCACTTCAAAGGGCGCCAGTACGAAAAGGCGCAGCTCGATTTCGAGCTCGGGCTCCGCCACGAGAATATCCCGCCGGATGTGCACGTGGAGCTCAAATACCGCTTGGCGGTTACCTACATGCAGTTGCAACAGATCGAGAAGGCACTCCCGCTTCTCGAAGAGATACACCGTGCCAACCCGAACTACAAGGACGTAGCCCAACAGTTACAAAAAAATCGGGAGCTCTCGAGTAACAAGAACTTACAAACATATCTCATTGCGCCGCCCTCGGAGTTCGTTGCCCTCTGTCGTCGCCTGGCAAGCGGGTACTTTGATCATGCCCGCGTGAAGATCACCGATGTTTCGGTGCAGAAGAACGAGTACGCAGACATTCTCACCGAGGTGGAAACTGCGAAATGGGTAGATACGATTTTGTTTCGATTTATCCGCACCAGCGGCCAGGTCGGTGAGCTATTGCTGCGCGACTTTCACGCACGGATCAAGGACCTCAAAGCCGGAAGGGGGTTTTGCGTGACCGCCGGCTCCTTCACTGAAGGGGCCCAGCAGTTCGTCGAGGCCCGGCTCATCGATCTCGTCGGTAAGGAAGAGCTCAAGAAGATTCTCGAAAAGACCTGAGCACCAGAAGCGATCGTTGTTCGTCGAGGCCCGGCACGGTGACGGGAATCACCTCCGTTTCGCTAAAGCGCCGTCTGCTCGCGTCTGCCTCAGAGACGGCGTTTTCGTATTTCCCCTTGTAGGCAACGACGCTTCCCCATGGTCTGAGCATCTGTAGCACGTTCCCGGCAAGCTCCTCGTCTATCGGGGCAAGCGCACGAAAGACCACTACGTCGGCACCTCCCACATCGGCGCCCCCCTCAGGGCCCGATGATGAAGACGCCCGCCCGGACGAGGCTTCCGGCGCCGATTCTCGGCCGGCGCCGCCGATCGCGGTGTAGTCGGCCTGCATCACCTCGATGTTCGCCAGTCCCGTGACCGCCGCAACGCCTCGGAGAAACGCGCATTTGCGGGCGGAACGCTCCACCAGCGTCACCTGCACATCCGGGAGAAATACCGCGAGAGGTATGCCCGGAAAGCCTCCGCCTGATCCGAGATCGAACAGCCGCGCCTTCGGGGTCCCGGGTTCGCCCGCAGTCCGGCCGCCGGGTTCTCCCGCGGTCCGGCCGCCGGGTTGTCCCGCCGACCGGGCCGCCATCGTTCTCTCGAGCTCGCCGCGAACCGTTTCGAGGCCGGCGAGGCTGTCCAGTACATGCCGCACGACGAGGAGCTCCCCCTCCGCCTTCACGAGGTCACGCTTTCGGTTCCACAGTGCGAGCTCGCCCATATACCGATGGAGCGCGTGAATCTGAGCGTCGTCTGCAGCAATGCCGAGCTCGTCGAGACCGCCGCTGATCCGCTCTACCGATACGGCCGCTTTTTGCCCTTCCCGACCGCGGCGCGCCGACCCGCCGTCATCGGGCGCCGATCGAGGGTCCCGGCGCGCACCCATCAGCTTGCCCGCTCCTTGCGCCCAAGGCTCACGAGCAACACCGTTATGTCGGAGTTTCGCACCCCCGAGACACGAGAGGCCTGCCCCACCGAAAACGGGCGAATCGCTTTGAGCTTCTCGCGCGCCTCGTTCGACAAACCCTCCACCGAGTCGTAGTCGAACTCAGACGGGATCGGCAATCCCTCGAGACGTCGGAATCGATCCACTTGGCGCTCCTGCCGGGCCACGTAGCCCTCGTATTTCACGTCGAGCTCCACCTGCGCCAGCCGACTTCGCCCACCGTATTGACCGAGCTCCGGCACAGCCTCCGCCAAGTGCTCGATGGTGACGGTGGGGTCCTTGAGAACCTGATAGAGGGTCTTGCCTTTGTGCCGCATGGGCTCGCGGGCGCCGGCGCCTTGCGGAGCGGCGCCGTTTGCCCCGTCCAGGCCGCCGCCTTCGCGGGCGCCGGCGCCTTGCGGAGCGGCGCCGTTTGCCCCGTCCCGGCCGCCGCCTTCGCGTATGTCGCTGCCAACCCGGTCCAGGCCGCGGCCTTCGCGGGCGCCGGCGCCACCCCCGTCCAGGCCGCCACCTTCGCGTATGTCGCTGCCAACCCCGTCCGGGCCACCGCCTTCGCGGGCACCGGCGGCGCCAACCCTGTCCGTCGCCCCGACGCGGGCCGCCTCGATCGCCGCCACCAGCTCGTCGTCGACGTGGCGCTTTCGAAGCAGCTCTTTGATCTCGTCGATGGACCGCTCCTTGGCCTCGAAGCGCTCGAAGGCCTCGCGGCTCTGCAACCCCAGCTCGTATGCGCGGCGGGTGAGGCGCCGGTCCGCGGAGTCGTGGCGAAGCGAGAGGCGGTGCTCGGCGCGCGAGGTGAACATGCGGTACGGCTCTCGCGTGCCGACGGTCACGAGGTCGTCGACGAGCACCCCGATGTAGGCGTCGGCGCGCGAGAGGACGAAGGGGGGCTCGCCGCGAATGCTTCGCGAGGCGTTGATGCCCGCCATAAGCCCTTGGGCGGCCGCCTCCTCGTAGCCCGATGAGCCGTTGGTTTGCCCGGCCACGAAGAGCCTCGCCAGCGGTTTGGACTCGAGCGAGGGGTAGAGTTGCGTGGAGTCGATGTAGTCGTACTCCACCGCATAGCCGGGCCGCGCAATGTGTACGTCGCGAAGCCCGGCGAGGGTGCGGATAAAACGCTCCTGCACCGCTTCGGGGAGTGACGAGGAGATTCCGTTGAGATACATCTCCTCCGTGCCGAGCCCCTCGGGCTCAACAAAAATCTGGTGGCGGGTGCGGTCGGGAAACTTTACGACCTTATCCTCGATGGACGGACAGTATCTCGGTCCCACGCCCACGATCTTCCCCGAGTATAAGGGTGAGGCTTCCATATTCTCGCGAATGATGCGGTGGGTCTCTTCGGTCGTATAGGTGATGTAGCACGGCGTTTGCGGGCGGTCGATCTCATCGTTTGAGAAGGAAAACGGAAGAATCATCTCGTCACCGTGCTGAACCTCCATCTCATCAAAGTTGATGGAGGACGCCGCGACTCTCGCAGGGGTGCCCGTTTTGAGCCGTCCCACCCGGAACCCGGCCTCCCGCAGCGGACGGTCGACTCCGTGAGACGGCGGCTCACCGAGGCGGCCTGCCTCGGCGCTGTGGTCACCGATAAAGATGCGGCCGTTTAGAAACGTCCCGGTGGTCAACACGACAGCCTGGGCGCTAAACCGCCGGCCACGCTCGGTCACCACGCCCTCGACCCGGTGGCCGCCGCTGTCGAGGATAAAATCCACCACGGTATCTTGAAAAAGCCACAGCCCCGACTGCTCCTCGAGCACCTGTTTGGCCCGCCGCTGGTAGGCGGGCTTATCGGCTTGCGCGCGGGGGGCCCTCACCGCGGGACCGCGGCTGCGGTTGAGAATGCGAAACTGGATCATCGTCTCATCGATCAGGCGCCCCATTTGACCGCCGAGCGCGTCGATCTCACGCACGAGGTTACCTTTGGCGAGGCCGCCGACGGCCGGGTTACACGAGAGCTTCCCTATTGCGTCGAGGTTCTGCGTGATGAACAGGGTAGAATGATCGAGACGAGCGAGGGCAAGCGCGGCCTCTATGCCTGCGTGCCCGCCGCCTATGACAATGGCGTCGACGTCCATGCCGTGCTCCCGGTTGTCGTTGATTTAGGAGTCTGTGAGAAACGAAAGCTCGTGGCTGATCTCGTCGGCACGGTCGGTGTTGAGCTCGAGCAAGCGCCGCAGATGCATCATGCTGTCTGCATCGATGACCTCAAAGCGAAATCCCACGTAATTCAACTCGCGGTGCACGCACCGGGCGTCGGCGTGAATTGCGACACTCGAACCGGGTAAATCAATATCCACTTCCGCCGCCTGCCCGAGAGATACCGCGTCGGGGCGCTCCGGATTGGTCAACACGCCTTTGAGCGAGACATCTATGAGCGTAAACGGGATACTATCTTCGCCCACGCGAATGACCCCGCCGGTCTCGAAATCGGTACGCGTGAACTTACGTTTCTCCATACCCGAAAAGTATCGTTGAGGACCGAGGGAAAGTCAACGGGACGGACGGTTCGGCTCCCCGTGCGCACAGCGATCCGCGCCGCACTCCGCGCCTCGGCGCCCGCAGCCGCTCACCCACCGCGCTATTTGAAAAGTGGTCCGAACCTTGGGGGTATGTGAAGCAGGAGGCCAAATAGGGTGGTAGGGAGGGGTATGATAACCTCTCTATCACAGCAATTGATCGCGATCTCAAC
>JAWLED010000088.1:0-11129 GCA_041686235.1 Spirochaetia bacterium
GTCTTATGGGAGAGCTTTTCTCCGGGGCGAAGAATGGGAGAGGGAAAGGCCGGCTCGTTGATCGCGTTGGGGAGAAACTGGGTCTCGAAGCACATGCCTGCGTGCTTCGGCAATGTCCCTCCCGCCCGGGCGGGGGCACCGCTGAGCTTATTTCCCGAATAAAACTGAACGCCGGGCAGGGTGGTGTGCACCTCCATTGTTCGCCCGCTTGTGGGGTCTTCGACTTCTACGATGCGGCGCAACGAATCCGATGCCATAACCGCGGCGGAGTCGAGCTCGTCTCCATAGAGGTAGCACACGTCGTAACCACCGGGCACGTCCTCGATATCCGCGCCGACCGCCTTCTTCGTGCGAAAGTCATGCGGATCCCCGTCGACCGAGGCGACATCTCCTGTTGGAATTTGTCCTTCGCCGGTGGGCAGGTAGTGGCCGGGATCGATGCGCACAATGTGTTCACGGATTGTGCGGCTCGGTTGTGCGCTTAAGTTCCAGTAACTGTGGTTGGTGAGGTTGATGGGCGTCGCCTGGTCGGTGGTTGCCTCGTATGTGAGGGTGAGCTCGTTTTGCTCCGACAGCGACAGCCGTACCGACACCGCGAGGTTACCCGGAAAACCGGCTTCGCCGTCGGGGCTGGTTCTGCTAAACACCACCGACGCCTCGTTCGCCTCGCCGGCAAGCTCGGCATTCCAGAGTTTTCGGTTGAACCCCTCGCTCCCCCCGTGCAGCGTGTGCCCGCCTTCGTTGCGGTCGAGCTTGTAGGTGCGCCCGTTGAGCTTGAACGCTCCGTTGCTGACTCGATTTGCTACTCGCCCGACCGTTGCGCCGAAATAGGGGTGCTTGCCGAGATATCCTTCGAGGGAGTCGAAGCCCAAGGTTACCTCTTCGCGGGTTCCGGTGCTGTCGGGTACGAGAACGGAGATGAGGGTTGCGCCGTAGGTAATGGCCGAGACGGCAAGCCCATTCGCGTTTTCGATTGTGATGCGTTCAACCGGGCCTTCGGGGCAATGCCCGAAGGCCTCCTTTCCTATTGTCATGTGCGCCGTTATATGAGCGTCGGACGCTGTATGTAGTCGTCGGCGTGAAGCAGCATCTTGACGTACTGAGCACGGCGATACGCCGAAGCATCGTTGGTATTCATCGCGCTGAGTTTTCCGCGGAAATCGTCGAGTGAGCGATATCCTTTGTTGTCCATCCAGTCGCTGATGCCCTTGTTAATCTCTTCGACGGTTGAAATCGAGTTCTTGTACAGCGTGCTTACCACCTGGAACACGTCGGCACCGGCGAGCAGAAGCTCAACGGCGTCTTGGGCGCTGTGTATGCCGTTCGATGCGCAGAGGCTGCCCTCGACGTTGCCGTGGAGCATGCCCACAAAGCGCATGGGCAGCCGATGGTCGCTGGGATGGGACAAATTGAAGGGATAGGACAGCTGCTCTTTTTCGATATCGAAGCTCGGGTGGAACATGCGGTTGAATAGGACGAACCCGTCAACGCCGGTCTTGGCCATGCGCTTTATGAGCTCGAGCGGGTTCGTATAAAAGTGACTCAACTTTACCGACACGGGAATCTTGACCGCTTTCTTTACGTCACGCAGAGCCGCTATCTGTGCCTCTTCGATGTGCTTTGCGTCCTCATCAAAGCTTTGCGGGGTGGAGAAAAAGTTGAGCTCCAAGCCGTCGACGCCGGTTTCCTCGAGCTTCTTCGACCACTCGACCCATGTATCGTGAGATACGGCGTTTAGGCTCGCGATAACCGGGATGCCGACCTCTTCCTTGGTTTTTCGCACCCACATGAGGTGTTCGTCCGGTCCGGAGTGTTTCATCTCGGGAAAGATGTCGGTCATCTCCGCATGCCAATTATCGTACATGGCGATGTCTTCTTCCATCTTGTACTTTTCGAGCTGGATCTCTTCCTCGAATAGAGATTTGATTACGAAGGCTCCGGCACCCGCTTCTTCTACTTTCTTTATCGCTTTCATGTGGCTCGTGAGACTACACGCGCCGACGACCAGTGGGCTGTCGAGGTGTATGCCCATGTAGCTCGATTCCAAATTTGCCATGTGTTGCTCCTTGATTTTCTACTTACCTGTAAACGGCGCGCTGGACGTGCCGTTGCGAATCGTGACCATCTTAAAATGGCCTACGCCGGAAGTCAACGGTTGGCTCTGCGGTACACACCGAAGGCGTTGATTCCGCCGGCGTGCGGTTGTATACTGCCGGTAATTCTAGACATACGGCAGGAGTCGGTCATGGCAAAGGCAGAACAGCAAATAGCGGACGCGGTTGAAGTACAGTTTCTCCGGCATTTGAAGGACGCTTTTGCAGACCGTCTCGAAGCGGTCCTGCTGTATGGTAGCTACGTGCACGGCAGTTTTCGGGCGAAGGTCTCGGATGTCAACGTCCTCGTCCTGCTCTCCGAGGCCGACCCTGAAGCGCTGGGCCGTCTGTCTCGCTCCATGGGCAAGTTGATGCGCAAGTACCACATTACGCCGCTCATTCTCTCATCCGGAGAGTTTGCCCGCTCGAGCGATGTGTTTCCGATGGAATACCTCGACATCAGAGATCGACATCGCGTTCTCTACGGCGACGATCCCACCCTCGTGCTGTCGATAGACGATAAGAATCTGCGGCATCAGATCGAGCACCAAATGCGGGGAAACCTCATTTCTCTGCGCCAACTCGTGCTCGCCGCACATGGACGCAAACGCATGCTCGAGCGTGAGCTCAGCCAATGGTACGGGCGGGTAGCGGCGGTCTTTCGAGGCCTGCTGCGGCTCACCGAAGCCGACGAAGTGCCGTCCGAGCCGCGGGCTTTGGTGTCGAAGGTAAACGAAGTGCTTGGATTGGAGCCCGGCCCGTTTATGCGCCTCATTGCGTTTAGAGAAGGGCGGACCGAAGACGCCGATACACTGGCGCGGGATCTACTGACACGGCTGGGCGAGTTGGTTCGCATCGTCGACGCGATGGAGCGATAGGGTATGCACACGACAAACACGCGCGACGGTGGCACCGTGGACGTGCGATTGGCCGGTCCTTCGCGTCGGTTGGTGGCGGCGTTAGTGCTTTTCGGGGCCGTTTTCGTTTTCTCCGGCCAGATAGCTCATGCACAGGAGTTTCCCGAGCCGAGCGGGTTCGTAAACGATTATGCCGATGTGATCGACGCTTCAACCGAGCAGGAGATGACCGCTCTGTCGGAGGCCGTGCAGGAGGCCACCGGAGCTGAAATTGCGGTGGCCGTGGTTGATTCGGTGGCCCCTTATGCAGACGTCGAAGAGTACTCCATTCGCCTTGCCTCCGAATGGGGGGTGGGCGACAGAGAGGACGAGTCCGGCATTCTGTTCGTGCTCGCCATGCAAGAGCGGCAAGTGCGTATCGAAGTCGGTTACGGACTCGAAGGTGCCGTGCCGGATGGACGCGCGGGAGAAATCCTCGATTCGGCGGTAGTTCCGGCCTTACGAGATGACAACTACGGGGAGGGGCTCCTTGCCGGCATGCAGCAGGTGGCCGGCCTTATCGCCGAGGAGTATGACGTCGATCTCAGCGAGCAGGGAGCCCAAGCGCCGAGCTCACGCACCAGCGGTAACGGCTCGTCGTCCGGTGGTGGGCGTGTGCTCTATTTTCTATTCTTGATGTTCTTTCTCGGCGGCGGACGGCTCTTTTTGCCCTTGCTGTTTTTGACCGGAGGACGAGGGTTCTTTGGCGGCGGCTTTGGCGCCGGAGGAGGCGGTGCCGGCGGGTTCGGCGGTTTCGGCGGCGGCGGCTTTGGCGGCGGCGGCGCCTCCCGGGGATTCTGAGGTTTCGGGCGCACCAGCGATACGAGTGAAACCAGTGATACGAACAAAAAAAAGAGGAGAACGGATACATCATGGCACAGCGTCGTTCCTATAAGGGACTTATAGCGGTAGGAGTCATTGTTCTACTTGTAGTCATCATGGTCTCCTGGTATGTAAGTGCCAGAAACAGCCTCGTAGAGATGGAAGAGCAGGTCAGCGCTTCCTGGTCCGAGGTGGAGAATCAACTCAAGCGCCGAAGTGATCTCATTCCCAATTTGGTTGACACGGTGAAGGGCTTTGCCGCTCAAGAGGAGGAGATCTTTACCTCGATTGCCGATGCCCGCGCACGACTTGCCGGCGCCGAGACCGTTGAGGAGACTGCCGAGGGCACACGCGAGCTCAACTCCGCGCTGAGTAGACTCCTGGTCGTTGTGGAGAACTATCCGGAATTGCGTTCCAACGAGAACTTTTTGCGCCTCCAGGACGAGCTTGCCGGCACCGAAAACCGTATCGCAGTGGCGAGGCGCCGCTATAACGAGAGGGTGAGGCAGTTCAATACGCGCATCCGGATGCTTCCGACCTCGTTGGTAGCGTCTCAACTCGGCTTCGAGGCAAAAACCTATTTTGAGGTCGACGATGAAGACCTCGAGGTACCCGAGGTCGACTTCGACAGTTGAGGCCACCCCTGTGCGTAGGGCCGATCGCGCACCGGCGGTTGCCGGCGGCAGGAGCGGCACGCGCGACAGGTTGATACAAATGATACTGTCGGATAGCCTAAGAAGAGAAGGCTAACGCGTTGTAGTGTTGTCCCGCGAGGTGTCAGTAATGAAGCAGGGTATCGAGGCCATTCTCGACGAGCTTCCGAGCTTCGAGCGGCGCATCGATGAGCTCACCGAGATTCTCCTGACGAACCTCGTGATGGTTTCGGAGATCCCGGCTCCGACCTTTCACGAGCGAAGACGCGTAGATTTCCTGCTCGAGCGGTTCAACGAATATCAGCTGCAGAACTGCTCCACCGACGAAGCGGGGAACGCCCTGGGGATCCTTCCCGGAGAGGACCCCGAGCGGAATATCCTCGTGGTTGCGCATATGGACACTGCGTTCTCGGATCTCGTCGATCATACCGCACTTATCCAACCGGGCTTTGTCGGCGGAATTGGAGTCGGCGATAACAGCCTCGGTGTGGCGGCGGTGGCCACTCTGCCGCTCATTCTCGAAAAACTCGATATCCGGCTCAATTCGAATCTGGTGCTCATGGGCTCCTCACGCAGTCTCGGCCGCGGCGATATCGAGGGGATTCGTTTCTTTCTCAATAACAAGGATATCTCGGTATCCTCCGGCATTTGTGTCGAAGGGGTCAAGCTCGGTCGACTGAGCTATGGGTCCATCGGTATGCTTCGCGGAGAGATCCAGTATCGGGTGCCGGAAGAGTACGACTGGACCCGGTTCGGTGCCGGCGGTGCCATTGTAAACATCAACGAGATCATAAACCGCATGCTCGAAATCCCCGTACCGCGCCGCCCTCGTACCACGATCGTGCTCAACTCCATCGACGCCGGCGCGTCGTTCAACACAATTCCTACCCAGGCCTCACTGCAGTTCGAAGTCAGAAGTGACTCGGGCGAGCTCGTCCAGGATATTGCGAATCAAATCGGCGATATAAGTGCGGAGGTTTCGTCTCAAACGGGTGCGGAAGTCGAGTTCAACGTGCTCTCCCGACGCCGGCCCGGGGGTATCAAGTTCTCGCACCCCTTGGCCGACCATGCGCGGGAGATTCTCAAACGACTCGATATGAACCCGCGGATTACCCCGAGCACTTCGGAGCTCTCGGCGTTCATCGACAAGGGCATTCCCGCGGTTACCATCGGGGTGAGTGACGGTGAGAACGTGAACGAGGAAAACGAGCGTGTAGAGATCGGCCCGATTTCGCAGGGGGTGGCACAGCTCGTCGGCCTCATCCTCGCGCTCGACAGGGGCTGTTGCGATGAGTAACGCTACCACAAATGGTATCGATACCTGGCTCAAAAAGAACACCTTCCATCATTCGCAGTTTCGGGATCTAAAGGGGTTGGTCGAGGAAAAGGAGAAGCGGGGGCTCTCCATATCGCTTTGTATTCCCACGCTCAACGAAGAATCTACCATCGGGAAAGAAGTGGTGATCTTTCGCTCCGAGCTGATGATGCGATATCCACTTCTCGACGAGATCGCCGTAATCGATTCGGGCTCCGAGGACGGCACCCTCGAGGTCGCCCGCTCCTTCGGGGCAGACACCTACCGTTCCGCCGACATTCTCCCCACTCTCGAAGCCAAGAAAGGCAAGGGGGAGAACCTGTGGAAGGCGATCTACCAGCTCAGCGGTGATATCATTGTCTATATTGACGCCGATATTAAGAATATCCACCCGCGCTTCGTGTACGGGCTGGTAGCACCGTTGATTTTTCGAGATGAGATTCAATACGTGAAAGCGTTCTACGATCGCCCGCTTGCCTCATCGCAGGGGGTGCGTCCCTCGGGTGGGGGCCGGGTAACCGAAATTCTGATTCGGCCGTTGTTCTCGTTGTTTTTCCCCGAGCTCGCCGCGATTATCCAACCGCTGTCGGGCGAATACGCGGTAAGACGGGAGGTCCTCGAGAATATCCCGTTCCCCATCGGATACGGTGTCGAGACGTCCCACCTGCTCGATGTCTACACTCGATGGGGCATAGAGGCCTTCGCGCAGACGGATCTCGATCAACGGGTCCACCGCAACCAGTCGACTCGGGGACTCGGGCGGATGGCATTCGGGATTATGCAGACCTTTCTCAGCCGCGTGCAGAAGCTCGGGATCATTCCCACGCTTCCCGACATGAGCACGGTTTTGCGGCAGTTTCAGGTGCATGACCAAGAGTTCGAATCGATTCAGCATGAAATCGTCGAGGAAGAACGACCTCCAATGATCACCATTCCCGAATACCAAGAACAAAACGCGGCGCGTACCGGTAGTGGAAGCGCCTCAGAGGGCATGTAAGGTAGACATGAGTCAATCAACTCCGTCAGATCAAACGTTTCAGCCAATTGTATCGTTTCAGGATGTAAGCTTCTATTTTGCGCCCGAAGACCCGGCCCCCGGCTCCGGTGGGGGGACTGACGGCGTGGCCGGGGAGGAGGCGCCGCCGCGGGCGGTCGAAGAACCCGCCGAAGTCACCGAAGTGTTTTCCTCGCTGTCCCTCGATTTGCCACCGGGTGTCGTGTCCCTTGTCGGAGAGAACGGTACCGGGAAATCCACCTTGCTCTTGTTGGCCGGCGCGCGTCTGTTCCCGACGACCGGACGGGTAGAGCTCTTCGAACGGGACACACGAGAGTTCACACATGCGCCCGCCAATCCCGAGCTCGAGGAAGAGCGAAATCGCTATGTTTCAGTGGTGTATCAGAACATGGAGTTCGAAACCGAAGCGCCGGCAGGCGACCTTTTGGAGTTCGTGTTCGAAAACGGCTACCATGGACCCGAGGCGAAGGGGCTCCCGTCGGATGTGGGCCGAGCCCTCGAGCTCGATAGCTTCCGGCACAAGCGGACTCAGGAGCTCAGCAAGGGTGAGCTCCAACGGATGATCGTCGGATTCAGTGTTCTCTACGGATCCAAGCTTGTCATCCTCGACGAGCCGGTGTTTGCCGTGGAGCCGGAGCGTCAAGAACAAGCATTCGAGTTTTTGACACAGTTTGCCGCCGATTACAATACGAGCATTTACTACTCGGCGCATAACCTCGAGCTGACGCAAAACTATTCGGATTATCTGCTCCTGTTCTCCAAGGGTGGGGGCCTGCAGCTCGGACCAACGCACGAGCTCTTCAGCCGCGAGACCATCGAAGCTGCCTACAAGGTCCCCTATGACATGCTCTACAGAAAGGATTATCTGCACCGCAGCATGTTGAACACGGTCCATCCCGGCCCCGGCGACGACGCCGAAGGCCGTTGACACGGCGGCGTCCGGCGTAATAAGCTTTTGCAGCATATCATCGGGCTGTAGCGCAGTGGTCAGCGTACGTGTCTGGGGGACACGGGGTCGGCGGTTCAAATCCGCCCAGCCCGAATTAGCTGCTTGGGTCAGCCGATGATGTTTCGATAAGCCGATTTTCGTTATATTTATCGAAGCATGGCAGCGAAGCATCACGGAACCGCACCCAACAGAAACGAAACAAACACCGGCACTACGAATACACACTCTCGTGGGGAGCAGCACCGAACGGGCGGCGTAGGCGCGCGGTCTTGGACCGGCGCAGCCGAACCCGGCGGCCCGACACGATGGGCCGCTCCACGCATGTGGGGTGGAGCGCTTCTGCTCATACTCGTCTTTTTTGTCATCAATGCACTGGTGGGGATCTACCATTGGCTTCCCGCCCGGGATCTTCCGGCATTACTCGTGCCGCTTCCCGAAGCGGCATTCGCCGCCGCCGTTGTGATCGTCGTTGCAACGATCGCTCGGCGCAGCCTTCTGCCCGCCTCAGTGGTGGTTGGCTTCCTCCTCGCCCTCGTGTTCTCGTTTGCCGTTGGGGAGGCGTTCTTTCAGTTCGTCTACCGCGAGCACTTCTCGATGTGGCGCGATGCACGATTTCTCCCCTCCTTTCTGGAAATGGTCACCGGCTCGCCGGTGGCCGGCGAGCCGGGCGTGGTGGTGGCACTCGTGGCCGTACTTTTGGGCCTTTTAACCGCTGTGTTTTCGGCACTGGTTCACGGACTGGGGCGGCTTGCGCTACGGCCCGGGCGTCCTGTTGCCGTGGCCATCGCATGCGTGCTGATCGCCGCCGGTGCACTGACACACTCCCGCGTGCTCACTGCGGATCCGGCCGGCGTGATGATGATACGGCAACTCGGTGAGCGAGAATCCCGACACGTCGAGGAGACCGAGGACGAAGCCGCCGAGAACGAAGCCGCCGAGGACGAGGCAGAGGAAGGGCAAGAGCCGGACGCGCGATCCGATGGGCCGGAACCGGAAGACGCGTCGTCCGACTACGCATTTCCCGCCCTCCAAGATGAGAATGTCGAGATCTTCATCATTGAGTCTTATGGTCACACGCTCTTTACCCGCAACGACCACTATGAGCTCATCGCCGACGTGTACGACCGCCTTGGCTCTCAACTCGAAGAGGCCGGCTTTCGCTCTTACTCTCACTTCATGAAGTCCCCGGCCTTCGGTGGACGCTCTTGGCTGGCCGATGCAACCATATTGTCGGGAACGTGGATCGGCGATCAGACCGCGTACGACGAGATGTGGGAAAGCGATACGACCACGCTCGTACGGCGCATGAAAGAGGCGGGCTATTATTCGGTGCTCGCGGCGCCCGGAATGACCTATCTCGAGGACGGGTTTGTCGACTTTTTTCCCTATGACGATGTGTATTTGCAGGGAGAGTTCGGCTACGAGGGCAAACACTACTCGTTTGGCGGGGGGCTTACCGACCAGTTCATGCTGAATCGGGTACGACAGTGGCGCGAAGATGGGGAGGTCGGAAACGATACCGATCCCTTTTTCGGCGTATACGTGATGGTATCGAGCCACGTGCCGTTTAACGTCTTGCCCCCGTTAATCGATGACTGGGAGCGTATCGGCGACGGGGAAATCTACCACGATTTGGCCCGAAGAGTATTCGACAATGACTGGCTTCGCGGTGGAGAATACCCGGAGGGATACACCGCATCGATCGAGTATAGTCTCAGCAGTGTCGTCGACTACCTGACGACCTTTGTCGATGACGAAACCCTTGCGATTATCATCGGCGACCACCAGCCTCGAATACCAATAGCGGAGCAAAGCTCCACGTTTTCGGTGCCGGTGCATATGGTCTCGAAAAACGACTCGCTGGTGAAGCGGTTCGAGGCGTTTGGGTTCGAGGAGGGATTCGAGCCTTCGCAACCCACCCCGCATCCGACGATGGACGAGCTTGCCACGATGTTTATGGAGGCCGCGGGGGGAGAGCTTAGTAGTCCTGCTCGCTCGTCCTCTCAGCGGGAGATGACGCAGGGGTTCGAAGTGCAGCAAAGGTCATCAACAACACAACGATAACGATCCCCGACAACCCGGCGTATATTACTTGAAGCCGGCTCAGCAACACCGAACCGAGTAGCCCCCCGACGACATAGCCGACAGGGGCCGCGGCGGCGGCGAATGCCTCTATTGCCGCGAACACACGGCCGCGGCCGCCCGGCGGGGTTATGCGCTGTATGAGCGTGATAACTCCCACGTGCACGATTGCGGCGGTGGCGCCGAACAGGGGGGCTGCTATGAAGAGGATAGCCGTCACCGGCGATACGGACACCAACGATAGGGCGAGGGCCCCGAGCAACAGAGCTACACGGATCATCTCTCCTTCGCGGCGGTACTTGCGCGCCACCATCGAGGCGAAGGCAAAACCCGCCAGTCCTCCCATCACCATGGCGGCAAAGACGAGTCCGGTGAGCGGGCTGCCGGCCCCGGCGGACTGTTTGACGATGAAGGGAACGGTTACCACGATGGGGGCGGACAGCCCATACATAACCGTATTGACGACGGTGAGGGATGCCAGTCGCTTATCCCCGAACAAGGTCGCGGTAACCGCGTTCGGAGTTCTTTCGGTGGTGGCGCTCTCGCTCCTATGGGCGGGTACCTGTGACTGCAGTGCCGCTTCGGGAAGGGCCGAAAGGAGAAACGAGACTCCATTTACAATGAGCAACGCCGGAAGCCCGAGAACGGGCAGCAGGAACCCCGCGCTTGCCATGCCGGCGGCGTTGCTGAGTTGACTACTGCTTGCGCGCACGGCATTTGCTCGTGGCAGGTTCGTCTCGGGAACAAGCTCGGGCATGTAGGCATGTACGCTCGGAACGAACACCGCTTGGCCGAGCCCGAGGAGGAAGCCGAAGGTCAAGAGCAGCGTCACCGAGGGGGCTGCCACCAGGGAAGCCCACGTGCCGAAGGCGACCATCACCATCCCGCGGGCCGCGTCGCTTCCGACGATGAGATATTTCTTTGAGGCCCGGTCAACCAACGAGCCGATGGGGCGGGCCAACAGTGCGGCCGGGGCGAATGCCAGAAAGTTGAACGCAGATACGATCCCCGGTGAGTTCAACTGTTCGGTGATATAGAGCACGACCCCAACCACGTACAGCCCGGTCCCGAACGTGGAGACCGCGGCGCCGCTCGCCACCAGGGTGATGTTGCGAGCAGCCAGGGCGGCCCGAGTCTTACTCGACGCTTGTGTGGACTCGCTCTGGGGCATGTGAGCTCGCGGGTATGTAGGTGGTTTCCCGCTCCCTTCGGAGGAGATAGATGGATACGGCGAAAGAGCTGAGCGTAGCGAAGAGTGCCGCTGCAAGGGAAAGTGTTGCCGGGGTGCCTGCCCAGCCTCCGGC
>JAWLED010000089.1:0-11107 GCA_041686235.1 Spirochaetia bacterium
TCGTCGACCACGGTGTCTTGTGTCTCGGTGATCCCCTCGGCGTCGACCTTCAAAATATCGATGTGTTGAGTGACCCCGTTGTGCGGGGAAATCGATTCATTTTTCATTGCTGTTCCCTTGACACAGCATACCAATTAGTGCTATTTATATCCATACTTAAATATCGATAAATAACTATCGTATTAGTTCCGTTATCGACGGTGCGGAATTCCGTGTCATAATAGTTAGTGAAGGAGGCCCTCATGCCTACAGCAATACCACGAACCTCGACACTTCCTGAAGACCTTTTTGAGTTCGTGATGGAATGGAAAGAGAAACCGGGAAACCTCATCATGATTCTCCATCGCATCCAGCAGTACTACGGCTATATCCCCCAGCCGGTTGGAGAAGAGGTCGCGCGAATCACGGGAATACCCGGCTCCCGCATTTACGGTGTCGCCACCTTCTATAACTACTTCAATCTCTACCCCCCGGGCAAGCACCGCATCTCCGTATGTATGGGCACCGCGTGTTATCTCAAAGGCGGGGAGACCCTCGTCAATCACATCAGCGAGAAACTCAACGTCGCGGTCAACGCGGTAACCGAAGATAAGCAGTTTTCGCTGCAGGAGGTCCGCTGCGTGGGGTGCTGCGGTCTTGCGCCGGTCGTCGTCGTGGACGACAACGTGCACGGCAAAGTGACACCCGACAAGATGGACGAGATCATCGAAGACTACCGCAATCGAGGAGAAGATGATGGCTGAGCGTAAACCAATGACACTGGAGGAGCTTCGAAAGATGCGGCGCGAGAAGGAATCTCAGCTCGGCCGCCGCGAGGCGAGCGGAAGTACCGCCGTTGTCACCGTCGGTATGGGAACCAGCGGTATTGCCTCAGGGGCGAAAGAGGTCATGACCGCGCTTGCCGACGAGCTCGACGCGCAGGGGCTTTCCGACGTGCAACTGCGGCAAGCAGGCGGGTTCGGCGCGCAGTCGGCGGAGCCGACCGTCGAGGTGCGAACCGAGCGCCGAGCGCCCGTTCTGTTCGGCTACGTGACACCCGAGGTGGCAAAGCGTATCGTCACCGAATACATCATCAACGACCGGCTCATCGAGAATCACGTTATCGACCATCCGGCAGCCGACATGTTCGACGCCGACGGCGGCAGCGGTGCACACGGGACTGGTCCGGCGCGCGCCGACGACGCCGGCGACGAGAAGGAGGCATAGTTATGGCACAATCGGTGTTTTGTTTGGTGTGCGGCGGCACAGCGTGCGAGTCGAGCGATTCCGATACCATATACAAGAACATCAAAACGCAACTTGCCGGTCGCGGGTTCGAGGAGTCGGTGCAGGTGGTAAAGACCGGGTGCTTCGGTTTTTGCGAGCAGGGGCCGATCGTCAAGGTCCTCCCCGACGAATCGTTCTACGTTCAGGTAACGCCTGAAGATACTGAGGAAATCGTCGACGAGCACCTCGTTAAAGGGCGTGAAGTCCAGCGGCTCGCCTATAAGGAGCCCGGCGCCGAGACCATCAGCCGCGGTCACCAGATTTCCTTTTACCAAAAGCAAGTCCGGGTGGTTCTGCGCAACTGCGGATTCATCGACCCCGAAAGCATCGACGAGTACATCGGTCGCGGCGGCTACGAAGCGCTCGGCCGGGTGCTCAGCGATATGAGCGCCGACGAGGTGCTTGCGGAGCTCGAGACCGCGGGGCTGCGAGGACGCGGCGGCGCGGGGTTTCCGACCCACAAGAAGTGGCGCTTTACCAAGGCGGCAACGGACACGCAGAAGTACGTCGTATGTAACGCCGACGAGGGGGACCCCGGCGCCTACATGGACCGCAGCATCCTCGAGGGAGATCCTCACTCGGTACTCGAGGCGATGGCTATCGCCGGCTACACCGTCGGCGCCGATCAGGGCTACATCTACATTCGCGCGGAGTACCCTCTGGCCATCGAGCGGCTGCAGATGGCAATACGAGATGCCGAGGCCATCGGGCTTCTCGGCGATAACATATTCGACTCCGGCTTTTCCTTTCGCGTGGAGCTTCGCTACGGAGCCGGGGCGTTTGTCTGCGGTGAGGAAACCGCGCTTTTGAAGTCGATCGAAGGCGACCGCGGCACCCCCGTGCAGCGCCCGCCTTACCCGGCGGTGAAGGGGCTGTGGGGGAAACCGACGGTCATCAACAACGTCGAAACCCTTGCCGGCATCCCCGTCATTATTACGAAAGGGGGAGAGTGGTACGCTCGCCTCGGCAGCGAGACCTCGCCCGGCACGAAGGTCTTCGCGCTCACCGGAAAGATCAACAACTCCGGCCTCATCGAGGTACCGATGGGCATGACCCTGCGAGACATCGTGTTCAACATCGGCGGCGGCATTCCCGACGGCAAAGCGTTCAAAGCGGTGCAGACCGGCGGACCGTCGGGCGGCATGATCACCGAGGAATACCTCGATACCCCCATTGATTTCGAGACGCTGCAGGGGCTCGGCTCGATGATGGGCTCGGGCGGCATGATCGTCATGGACGAGGACGACTCGATGATCGACGTGGCAAAGTTCTATCTCAGCTTCAACGTCGACGAGTCCTGCGGCAAGTGTGTGCCCTGCCGCATCGGCGGGCGTCAGATCCAAAAGCTTCTCGAGCGTTTTTCCAAGGGACAGGGCAGGCCTGAAGATATAGAGCGCATAGAGACCATCGGGAACTGGATGAAACAAGGCTCGCTCTGTGGGCTGGGAACGACGGCCCCGAACCCGGCGCTCTCCTCCATAACGCATTTCCGCCACGAGTACGAGGCGAGCATGAGCACCGGCGCGGCCGAGGAAGGCGCGGGCGGAGAACAGGCGGCCAAGAACGAGGCCCCGGCCGGATGATCGAGGGCCCCACGAACCGAAGGAGATACCAATGATCACAATGCAGATAGACGGACACAAGATAACGGCACGCGAGGATCAAACGGTTCTCGATGCCGCACTGGAGAACGGCATAGACATCCCGCGTTTGTGCCATCATCCCGACCTCACGCCTTCCGGCGGATGCCGGCTGTGTAACGTCGAGGTCGTCGGCTCCAACAAGATGCAGCCCTCGTGCACCATGGAGGTGAGCGACGGACTCGAGGTCATCACCGAGAGCGAGGGGCTCTACGACCACCGCCACAGTATCATTGACCTGCTTGTCTCCGATCATCCCCTCGACTGTGTGACCTGTGAGAAATCCGGCACCTGCGAGCTGCAGCGCTACGCCTACAAATACGGGATCTCCGAGACCTCGCTCGATTTCGAGCTCGGTCGCGAAGAGAAGGTCGACGACAATCCGATGTTCCTCCGCGATCATCCCTACTGCATCCTCTGTGGACGCTGCGTTCGCGTGTGCAACGAGGTGGTAGGCGCCGATGCCATTCAATTCGGCGACCGCGGTTTTGACAGCTACGTCGCCACGCAATTCGACGTGCCGATGGGAGATTCGAGCTGTGTGTTTTGCGGCAGCTGCGTCCAAGTCTGCCCAACCGCCGCGCTTACCCATAAATCGCGGATCGGCAAGGGGCGCGAATGGGAGTTCGACCGCGTCGAGACCATCTGCGGCTACTGCGGGGTTGGCTGCCGCATCGAGTTCGCCGTCAACACCGAGGGCGCCGAGCCCGACATCGCCTACGCGCAAGGCACCCCCAACGCGCCCACCGGCAGGTTCCTGTGCTCCAAGGGCCGCTACGGGTGGGACTATGCCAAGAATAAGGAACGCCTCACTACGCCGCTGGTGCGAAAGGACCTCGCCTACGAGCTCGGTCTCACCGACACGCCGTGGCAGATGCCCGAAACGAGCCCCTTGAGCGCAAAGAACACCGCCGAGTATTTCGTGCCGGTCGACTGGGATACGGCGATGGGGATCATCACCGACAAGCTCACTCAGGCCGTGCGGGAGGCCGGACCCGGTGCCGTTGCCGGACTTTCCTCGGCGCGCTGCACCAACGAGGACAACTATCTCTTTCAGAAACTGATGCGCGCGACGATCGGCACCAACAACGTCGACCACTGCGCCCGCCTGTGCCACGCGAGCACGGTGGCCGGGCTTGCCGCCGCGTTCGGAAGCGGGGCAATGACCAACAGCATCGGTGAGGTTCGCGATGCGGACTGCATCTTCATCACCGGCAGTAACACCAGTGAGGCGCACCCGGTGATCGGCTACGAGGTCAACCGCGCGGTGCAAAGCGGTGCCACCCTCATTGTGTGTGACCCGCGCCACATCCCGCTCGCCGAGAAGGCGACGATTCATCTGCAGTCGGCGCCGGGCACCGACATCCACGTATTCCTCGCCATGCTCCACGTCATGATCCGAGACGAGCTCGCCGACATGGAGTTCGTGCGTGAGCGCACCGAGGACTTCGAGTCACTCGAAAAAAGCGTCACCGCGATGGACCCCGAGACCGCCGCGGAGGTCTCCGGCGTCCCCGCCGCCGACATCGAGCGTGCGGCGCGGCTCTACGCCCTCGGCCTTCGCCAGGACGGCGACTCCCGCTACGGGGGCGGGGTCGAAGGCCGCGGCGACAGTGAGCGGGGGCGCTCGAGCATCCTCTACGCCATGGGCATCACCCAGCGCTCGAACGGAACCGAGCTGGTAAAGACGCTTGCCAATCTCGCCATGCTCGGCGGTCATATGGGCAAAGCCTCCACCGGCGTGAACCCGCTTCGCGGGCAGGCGAACGTGCAAGGTGCCTGCGACCTCGGCGCCCTTCCCAACGTGTATCCCGGATATCAGAAGGTCACCGATGCGGCGAGCCGGGCGAAGTTTGCCGAGGCGTGGGGCAGTGAGGCGCTCGACGAGCAGGCCGGCCTCACGATCGTGGAGATGATGCGAGCGGCGGAGGCCGGTGATGTGAAGGCCATGTTTTTCATGGGCGAGAACCCGATGATATCGGATCCAAACATCGGTCACGTGGAGAAGGCGCTTCGCTCGCTCGATTTCCTCGCAGCGGTGGACATATTCCTCTCAGAAACCTGTCAGCTTGCTCAGGTGGTGCTGCCGGCCACCAGTTTCCTCGAGAAAGAGGGAACCTTCACCAATACCGAGCGCCGGGTGCAGGCGCTGACCCCCGTGCTGCAGGGCCCCGGTGATGCGCGCCCGGACTGGCGTATCGTCGCCGAGCTCGGGCGGCGCCTTGCGGCCGCCCTCGGCACTCCGCAGGAGCAGTGGGACTACAGCTCTCCCGAGCAGATTATGAAGGAGATCTCGAGTGTGGCACCTATCTACGGCGGCATGGACTACGGCCGTCTCGGGACGAAGGGGCTGGTGTGGCCCTGTCCCGACGCCGAGCATCCGGGCACGCCCATCCTCCACGTAGGCGAGTTTCGCCGCGGGAAGGGTAAGTTCCATGCGGTGCCGCCGCGGCTATCGTCGGAGCAGCCCGATGAGGAATACCCCTACGTGCTGACCACCGGCCGCATGCTCTATCACTTCCACACCGGAACAATGACGCGAAAGAGCAAAGGATTGAGTTGGAAACAGAAACGGGGCTACGTCGAGGTAAATGAGCAGGACGCCGAGGCCCTCGGGATCGCCGACGGCAAGGCCGTGGTGATCGAGAGCCGAAGGGGACAGATCCGCGCGCGCGCCCGTGTCGGTGCAACCGTACCGAGCGGGGTGGTGTTTGTCCCCTTCCACTTCAAAGAGGCGGCGGCGAACCTGCTTACCCAGGACGAAAACCTGGATCCGGACGCGAAGATCCCCGAGCTCAAGGCCTGCGCGGTCAAGGTGACCAACCCCGCGCAGAAGAAACAAACGGTAAAGGAACAGTAGAGGAGAGGTAATCGAGCTATGAGTACTGCGTACAGAGATATTCAAATGGATGCGCTGCTTCCGCCCTCTATGGCTGAGAAGGCGGAAGGTGTCGGCGTGAAGAAAGCAACAATGGATCTGTTGCCGTTGTTTGCCCTCGCGGTCCTCGCCGGGGCGTTCATCGGCTTTGGGGCGGTCTTTGCAACCACCGTTTCCGCCGGGGCTTCGGGCGTGCTTCCCTACGGGGTGACGAGGCTGCTCGTGGGGCTGGTGTTCTCTCTCGGTCTGATACTGGTGTTGGTCGGGGGCGCAGAGCTCTTTACCGGAAACAACCTCATCGTTATGGCGTGGGCCGGCGGCAAGGTCTCGACAAAGCTCATGCTTCGAAACTGGCTCGTGGTCTACGTCGGCAATTTCGTCGGTGCCGTCGGTTTGGCGCTTATGGTATTCTACAGCGGGTACTACGCCAACGGCGGCGGGGAGGTCGGAGCATCGGCGCTGGCCACCGCCACGGGTAAGTTGGAGCACGGATTCGGCGAGGCAATTGTGCTCGGCATCCTGTGCAACATCCTCGTGTGCCTCGCGGTGTGGCTGACCTTCAGCGCTCGCACGACCACCGATCGGATTCTCGCGGTTATCTTTCCGATCACCGCATTCGTTGCCGCCGGCTTCGAGCACTCGGTGGCCAACATGTATTTCATTCCCATCGGTTTGTTCATCAAGAACTTTGACCCCGCGTTCCTCGAGGCAACCGCCACCGCGGCCGCCGAATTGAGCTGGGGCGGGTTCTTCCTCAAAAACCTTATTCCTGTCACAATCGGTAATATTATCGGCGGCTCGCTATTCGTGGGGCTGCTGTACTGGACTATTTACCTCAAACCCTGCCGCAATAAAGGAGGGTGTGAGGACAACGGGTAGCCCCTGCGTGACGGCGGCCGGGCGCCGCTGCCAATGCCGGGCGGCGCTGCCAATGCCGGGCGGCGCTGCCAATGCTGGGCGGCGCTGCCAATGCGGGGGCCCCGGCAACGCTGGGCGCCCGCGGCGAACGCTGGGCGGCGCTCCCAATGCCGGGCGGCGCTGCCAACGCGGGGCGCCGCGGCCAATGCGGGCAACGCGGGGCGGCGCGGCCAACGCGGGGCGCCCGCGGCGAACGCTGGGCGGCGCTGCCAATGCCGGGCGGCGCTGCCAACGCGGGGCGCCGCGGCCAATGCGGGCAACGCTGGGGGCCCGCGGCGAACGCGGGGCGCCGGGCGCGGGAGGTTGGATGAGTCGCTACGACAGGCACAGACCGCTTTTTAGCGACCAGGCGTGGCAGCGCCTTTTGACCACGCCGGCTCTCATTGCCGGGGTGGGCGGGCTCGGAACCAACGTGGCCATGCAGCTCTCACGTCTCGCTGCGATGCGGATCGAGTTGTGGGACCCCGGCGTAGTCGACGCCCCTGATCTCAACCGTCAGATTCTCTACGGAAAGGACGACATCGGCGCCGCAAAAGTCGAGTGCGCCCGTCGGCGGCTCGAGGAGGTGAACCCCGAGCTCACGGTGGGGACGGTGTGCGAGGCGATTGACTTCGAGCGCTTTCGGGAGTACAGCAGCGTGTCGGATACCGCCTTTGTGGTGTTCGATTGTCTCGATTCGTTTGCCGCGCGCGCCGGGTTATCCGATATTCAGAACCGGCTCTCGTGCCCGATTTTCCACGCCGGAGTAGAGTCGTGGTACGGGCAGGTAACCACGCTGCTCCCTGACGGCGGCGGATATAAGCGCGCATTCGGCGCGGACTACGGCGCGAGCTCGCAGCCGAGAAAGCCCATCTTGCCCCACGTCGTTTCGACCGCGGCCGGCTACCAGGTGGGAGAGTTTCTCAGGTGGTGCGAATCGCCCGGCGCGACGCCGCTCTCGGATGCGTTACTGTATTTCGACGCACGCGAGATGCGCGTGCGTCGTGTGGAGCTTTGACTATGAATACGATACGTGTTTGCGCGTTTGGCCCGCTCACCGAAATCATAGGTGAGGTGCCGATCGAGCTCGGAGTCGAGTTGTCCGTCTCCGCCGCAGACTTGCAGAGCGAGCTTCTTCGCCGCTTTCCAGGCCTGGGGGAACGGCAGTACCGTCTCGCCGTGGACGAGCGCTTCGTCGAGGGTGAGGAACGGGTTGGGGGAGGCTCTGAGGTGGCCCTCTTGCCCCCCTTTGGTGGTGGCTAGGAAGTATCAAGCAGCCTGTTGATGGTTTTTTTCCAAGCGACGGCGTTTGAAATAGTTAGCGCGAGGTTGGCTGGACGGACGCTGTCTCGACGGCCCTTTCTCGCGCCCTATAAGGATTTAGCGGGGATTTATCAACAAGGTATTAGACACTTCCCCCGGGGCCCGATTGAAGGAGCACATCGATGGCAAAAACAGAGCTGATCATCGAGCCTGATCGGTTTTTGACCGAGGGTCCGCTTCCCGGCGAGCGAATATCGCAGGTGCTTTCGCGCTTATCGGCTGATCCGCGAATCGGTGGCGTTTCGAGCTTTGCCGGTTTGGTCCGGGCAGACGAAACTGATGCCGGGCGTGTGAGCGCTATTGAGTTCACCGCTCATCGCAGCATGGCCGAGCGCAGCATCGGAGAGCTCATCGAGCGGACCGCCGACGGATACGAATCGCCGGTGCTCCACGTCTATGCAGAGCACGCGCTCGGGCGCGTTTCAGTGGGTGAGATCCCGATTATCATCGTTGTTGGTGCCTCGCACCGCCCGGAAGCGTTCGGGCTGTGCCGTGACGTGCTCGAGGCGCTGAAGGCGGAGGTGCCGATCTGGGGGAAGGAGCTCACCGACACCGGCGGACACCAGTGGAAAGTGAACAACTAAAAGACCCGCTGATCCGTCACATGGTAACACGGCGGACGATGTCCACCGCCTCGAGAATCTGATCCCGTGACACATCGAGGTGCGTTACCGCGCGGACTCGGGTTGGGCCCATGGGCGAGAATCTCAGCCCGTGTTTCAGCGTGCGCTCGACCAGCTCGGTCGCGGTGATGCCGAGCTCGGCGACGTCGAAGAACGCCATGTTTGTGGCCACGGGCTCGACGGCGATGCCGTCTATCTCGCCGAGCCCGGTGGCAAGCAGGCGGGCATTCTCGTGGTCGTCGGCGAGGCGCTCCACGTTGTTGTCGAGCGCGTGGAGAGCGGCGGCGGCAATGACTCCGGATTGGCGCATGGCGCCACCGAACTGGTGTTTGAAGCGCCAGGCCTGCTCGATGAACTCGCGGCTTCCGGCCAGTGCGGCACCCACCGGTGCTCCCAACCCCTTGCTGAAATCGACCCACAGCGAATCGAAGTGGCGCGCGTACTCCGAGGCCGGTGTGCCCGTTTCAACGACCGCGTTGAAAAGGCGTGCCCCGTCCATGTGAACTGCGAGTCCATGGCGGTGGGCCGTTTCTGAAACCGCCTCGATCTGCTCGAGCGGCCAGACGGTGCCGCCGGCGAGGTTCGCGGTTTGTTCGATCAATGCTACCCGCGAGCGGGGAAAATGATTGTCGCCACCTCGGATTGCCGCCTCGAGTTGGTTGGCGCTGAACATCCCGGCCAGCCCTTCGATGACCTCCGCATTTGCACCGCTGAGGGCGGCGGGTCCACCGGACTCGAAGTTGCGGGCATGGGAGGTGCGCTCCATGATGATTTCATCACCAGGGCGGCAATGGACCCGAAACGAGATCTGGTTTGCCATCGTGCCGGTCGGCAGAAACAATGCGGCCTCGGTGCCGAGAAGCTCGCAGATTCGCTCCTGAAGGCGATTGGTTGTGGGGTCCTCACGGCGCTGTTCGTCTCCGACCGCCGCTTCCGCCATAGCTCGGCGCATCTCCTGCGAGGGGCGCGTCTGCGTGTCGCTGTACAGATCGATTCGTGCGGTTTCCATTGCTCCACATCGTAGCCCGGCCCGGTCGGATTGCCAACCCCGGTATGCCGTCGCCGCAATCCGTGTTTGCGGTCACGAACGCCGACGGCGCGATACCAAGCCGCTCTTTGAAGACGCGATTGAAGGTGCTTTTCGACTGAAAGCCCGCATCGAATGCCAGCTCGAGGATATTGCGACTGTCGTGGCAGCCGGTTCGCACGCGTCGGATGAAGTAGTCGATGCGGCAACGGGAGAGCACGCACGGGAAGCTCTCCCCGTACACGTGGTTTATGGCGCGGGAGAGACGGTTCGGGTGAACGCGGAGGTGTGCGGCGAGATTCTGCAGGGACATGTCGGGGTCTCGAAAGGCGCCCGCCTCGAGCTCGCGCCGCACTTTGGCGGCAAGGCGCAGGGAGTCTCCGTCGGGTTCGGCCCGGAGGGCAGTGGAGTGCGGGGTGACGCCGTGCACGGCGACGGCAGTCCCGGAGGGGCGGTGTCCCGGCGTGCGCGCGCTGGTGACCTCGGCTGTCGGCATCCGGTGTCCGAGTGTGCGTCTGCCGACGCGTCGGCTCCTGTCTTCACAGCCGGGCACCCCGGGGGTCAGAAGGACCAGCATGGTACAGGTGTAGATGAGAAGCGCCATCGCCACGGCAAGAAGAACGAAGGGAAGTGTCACGCCGCGCGCGAGACCGGCTGTGGCGCCGGGCACCACGGCGACGAATGCGAAGGGTATCAGCGAGCCCAGGGACACCAGCACCAGTGCCCGTATCCAGCGTCGCTGCCCGGTGTCCGGCGTGCGCATAGCAGGGCCGAAGGCGATGCGCCAGGCAAGTCCCACATAGACTGCGTTCAGCGCAACTTTCAGCGCGTTCCGCAACGGAAGCCACAGGGGTGGACTGCCGGCGAAGATGTCCTCGATGAAGAGAACGTACGCTGCAGCGGGAAGCGCATCGGAGGGCGTCGTCGCCACGGCCTGGGTCGCCGGCGTCAGCGCGTCGGTTAACGTCAGGACGGTTACCGTCACCGCCACCGTTTCCGCAGCGTAGGGAAGGAAATGGAGCGACAGGAGCCGTGGCCTCCCGCTCGCGGCCGCCCCCGCGACAGAGCCCGCCCGCCCCGCGGCGGGCACCCCGGCTCCTGCCCCCGAGGCCAGCTCGCGCACCGACCACCAGAGAAGCGGACCGAAGAGAAAGGGAAGCGGCGTCGTGGCCGGGAAGAGCCAGGGGTGCGCGATCAGGGACCCGGGGTTCCAGGACGGAACGGTGCCGAGCCGCAGCGAGAACACAAGCAGCAACAGCGCGAGTGGAGTAGTCTTCGGATGTCGGTACCGCAGGATGATGAGCAGTAGAAGCAGGAAACCTTGCGCGGCCCCGAGCGCGGCAAAAAGCTCGAGGAGGTGCACGAGTAAAGTATAGCGCGGGATCGGCGGGAGTGCCAGATCAACTATGCGCAAAAACAAGACGTCCCATTTCTCATTCTGAGACGACATCGG
>JAWLED010000189.1:0-2562 GCA_041686235.1 Spirochaetia bacterium
GCCCGCCGGGGATGCGCCCGCCGGGGATGCGCCCGCCGGGCTGTGTTGGTTGCCGCCAGTGGAGGCTGTGCCCGCCTCTCACGTCTCGAGGGACGGCTACTCTTCGCCCTCGCCCTCGTGGCGGCCCGCGTCGGAGGCGCTGTCCCCGTCCTCGTCCACGTCCCCGATTCCGCGAAACATCTTGTAGACCGCGGAAACGTCCTCTTTGCCGAGGCCCGCTTGTGTGGCCATGGAAAACAACTCCTTCACCGCAGCGCCGCTGGGCAGGAAGGCTCCCGCCTCGTAGGCGGTCTGGGCGGCGAGATGGAGGTCCTTGTGCGCGAGCTCGAGGGGAAACTCGGCGGGATATTCGCCGTTTTCGAAGTTTTCCCGCTTCCCGCCGAGAAAGGGCGCGGTTATCGGGCCGCCGAGGAGGGTGTCGAAGAGCTGCTTTTGATCGAGGCCGAGTCGCTTGCCGAGGTGTGCGGCCTCCGAAAAACCGGCGAGTGCGTGGCCGAGGAGAAAGTTGACCACCATCTTCATCGAGGCTCCCTTGCCGACTTCGCCGACGTGGATGGTTTTCCTCCCGATAGCCTGGAAGATCGAATGTGCCTCGCTAATGTCGGATTCCTCGCCGCCTGCGAGCACGAGTAGCTCACCGGATTCGGCCGGTCCCGTGGTGCCCGCCACCGGTGCGTCCACGAAGCGGATGCCCCTGCTGCGAGCAAATGCGTGCATGGTGCGGGAGAACGAGGGATTGACGGTGCTGCAGTCGATCCACAGGGCCCCCTCTTTGAGGGTCCCGAGAAAGCCGTGCTCTCCGCTCGATACCTGTGCTACGACGTCGGGAGAGGAAAGCATGGTGATGAGGACATCGGCGTCCGCGGCTGCCTCCTCGGGGGTCCGGCGAAACTCTGCGCCCTCGGCGATGAGCGGCTCGGCCTTTTCGCGTGAGCGGTTGTAGACAACGAGATCTTTCTGTACGTGTCTCTGGATGTTCGCGGCCATTCGGCTGCCCATGAGCCCGAGGCCGATAAACGCAATGTTCATTGTGTGCTCTCCCTGTGTGCTTCCGCGTACTCGCGGTAGCGCGCGGCGCTATCCTCGAAGCTGTGCATCTCGTCGCCGGTGAGCTCGCGAAGTGGTTTTGCCGGAATTCCGGCGAAAAGCATCCCGGCCTGCACCACGGTGCCGGGGGTAACGACCGCACCTGCCGCCACCATCGAGTACTTCTCGACCACGGCGCCGTCGAGCACGACCGCTCCGATGCCCACCAGTGAAAGATCCTCGACGGTGCACCCGTGGAGGACGACCTTGTGTCCCACGGTGACGTTGCTTCCCACCACCACCGGGTTCGTGTCGTGGGTCACGTGGATGATCGATCCGTCTTGGATGTTCGTCCCTTCACCGATGCGTATGTAGTGAATGTCGCCACGCACGATGCTTCCGTACCAGATGCTCGAGTTCTTTCCGATCTCCACGTCGCCCACGACGTAGGCGCCGGGGGCAACAAAGACGTTCTCGCCGAGGGTCGGCTCGAGTCCTTGATATGCGATGATACTGTTATTGTTCGGCAACGCTTGCCTCCTCGAAATACGTGAGAAAATCGCGTGAGGTCACATAGTTGCTCTCGCCCGTGAGCGAACCGTCCTTATAGTAGCGTATGTAGGGCACCTGGGCGTTACCGAAATGCCCTTCTTTGAAGTGCATGAACTCGACGAAGAAATCCGACTTGTCGTAGATGTATTCGAATATGGTGATGTCGAGGTTCTTGGGACGACGGCGTTTTTGCATGAACTTCAGCCAAACGTTCATCGAGGTCCACTGCGGGCACCACCCTTGAGTTAGCACGACGGCAACATTGGTAGCCGCCTCTCGGACCTCTTGCGGGAACTCACCGTGCTCCATGGCGTAGCGGGCCTGCTCGTCGGTGAGCTGAGTGCGTGTTATCATGTCTCCTCCTCGCCACAGTGTACAAACTGCCGAGCGCCGGGGCAACGCTGTGGCGCGCAGACGGCGGGGCCGTGCGGGGCGGTGTGGGGCCGCGGCCGCCGAGGCCCTGCGGGGCCGGGCGGCCGGCCTACCGGCTGTAATCGTCTCCGGTGTAACGCAGGTCGTCGGGGGGATGCTGGTTGCGGTAGGTAAACAATAGCTGCAAGCTCACCATCCGGCCCCCGTACTGTATGTAGGTGTGGTCCCAGTCGACCATTTCTCCGTTGAGCCGCAGGTCGTATCTGGCACGGTGGGCGGGGGGAAGGCTCTGATTCTCGCCGACTTTGACCGTCTCGACGTCCCGAACCGCCACGGTCTCGCGGTCGTTCTCGCCGTCCCACAACTGTACGAACCCGACGCGATGCATCATCGCGCGCGCATGGAGGGCGTCGTAGGCGCTGAGGGTGAAGGGCTCGGGAGTGGGGATGACCACCTGAGGCGGGCTCGGGGTGGTGGAAACACCGTCTGCGTGGGCCGGTGCGGTGAAAAAGAGGAAGCCCGTAAGGCAGAAGGCGGTAAGGAGAAGGAAGAGCCTGAGGACCGCTATGGGGAGCGGCGCCTGGGTGGGGGGCGGCGCCGCCCGCGGTGCCG
>JAWLED010000190.1:0-2555 GCA_041686235.1 Spirochaetia bacterium
TGCTCGCCGGTAACCTGATCTCCTACACCCACTTTCAACTCGCTCACGGTTCCACCCGTGGGGGCCGCAACAGGGTTTTCCATTTTCATCGATTCGAGCACGAGCAGAATATCTCCCTCGTTCACGCGGTCTCCCGGGCTAACCCCGACTTTCAATACGACTCCCGGAAGGGGCGCCTCGACCGGCGTGGTGCCGGCACCGCCGCCGGGGGAGGGGTGCGGTGCGGTCTGAGGGGCGGTTGCGGTGGCAGTCGCGCCGCCGTTGTTCGCGTGCTGCGCCGATCCGTTTGCTCCGTCACCCGCATCTGCAGCTACTGTAACAGGATACGGGTTGCCGTCGACGAGGGCGGTGTCTCCGTCAATCCGAACGTTGTAAACGGTATTGTTTACGGTGACCGAGAAGGTGTCGGCAGCAGGAGCCGGCGTGCTCTCGGGTTTGGCCTCCTCCTTCTGCTGTTGCTGCTGTTGCGAGTCGATCTTTCGGATATTGAGCTTCGCTTCTCCCTTGAGGAAGGTTATTCCCTTTTCCTTACACGTAGCGGCTATGAAAATGTTCTCGTCGTTTATCGGAAGGTTTTCGGCTTCCAGCATGCTCTGAGCGGCTTCCCTGCCTTTGTTGGGATCCGCATCGTTGAGGTCTATCGGGGCCTCGTTGGTGGGCTCCATGCCCAGTTGCTTTCTCGCGAGCTCTACGATCTCGGGGTCCGGGGATTGCGGCGTCTTGCCGAAGTAGCCGAGCACCATTTTGCCGTAGCCGTCGGCGATCTTTTCCCACGGTCCCACCATGACGTTATTGAATGCTTGTTGGAAGTAGAACTGGCTCACCGGCGTGACCGAGGTGGCGTAACCGCCGCGCGCAACGACCTCTTCCATGGCGGCGGCTACCTCGGCGTAACGGTCGAGGATGCCCGAATCGCGCATCATCTGCGTATTGGCCGTTAGAGCCCCGCCGGGCATCGGCGAAAAGGGTATGAGCGGTTCCACCGCTTTGGCCTCGGGTGGAACATAGTAGTCAGCCATGCACTCTTTGAATACCTCCTCGGCCTCTCGAACCTTGGTGATGTCGAGGCCCAGGTCGTATTCGCTGCCGCGCAGCGCATGCCATAGCGAAATGATATCCGGCTGTGCGGTTCCGCCTGATACCGGCGCCATGGAGCAGTCCACCTGATCCGCGCCGGCCTCTATGGCAGCCAAATAGGAGGCGATACTCGTGCCGGCGGTTTCATGCGTGTGGAAGGCGATTTTCGTGTCTTCTCCCAACATGCGGCGCGCCTGGGAGATGGTCTCGTGCACCGTGCGCGGAGTAGCCGTGCCGGAGGCGTCCTTGAAAACGACCGAATCGTAGGGCAGGTCGGAATCGAGGATATCTTTGAGGGTCTTTACGTAGAACTCCGGAGTGTGGGCGTTTCCTGCAATGCCCGGGGGAAGCGCCATCAGAGTGACGGTGACCTCGTGCTTCAGGCCTGCCTCGTGGATGCACTGACCGCTGTAAATGAGATTGTTTACGTCGTTGAGCGCATCGAAATTGCGAATGGTGGTGATACCATGCTTTTTGAACAGCTTGGCATGGAGATCGATAATGTCGCGAGACTGTGACTCCAATCCGACCACGTTGATTCCTCTGCCGAGTGTCTGCAGGTCCGCCTCCGGGCCGGTGGTAGCCCTGATACGATCCATCATGTCAAAGGCATCTTCGTTGCAGTAAAAGTACAGCGATTGAAACCGTGCACCGCCGCCCACTTCGAAGTGATCGATGCCTGCCGACACGGCCGCTTCTACCGCCGGGAGAAAATCGTCGGTTGTGACTCTGGCACCGAAAACGGACTGAAATCCGTCTCTGAATGCCGTATTCATTAGGTGAATGTGCTTTTTCATACGGAGCTCCTTGCGCGATGTGATTGTGATCGCGACTTGGCCACCGCGACGGCCGCCGCGATTTCCGCTTCACGGGAATGCGGTGTCTGCCTCTGATTCGGTGGCCCAGGTGATATATCCGGAAATCGTCGAGCGATCGCGGAGATCACGTACATCGTGAAAACGAGTAAGAGTAGAAACCCAAACACTATTGCGATACCGACTGTACCGAGAACAATGCCGTCCGCTATCACTTGTGTCCTCCACCGATGACAAAAAAATGCGTTTCATGATCAAAACAGTCGTTCATATAGTGTGCCATTTCTTCTATATCTTTATATAAAGTGTCGCCTGCTGTCAACGCCATGCGCTGAGATACGTGCGTTAATCGAGATATTTGCTTTTTGCCGCGAGGTGCTCGTTAAACGTCTGAGATAGTACCGTTTCCTCGGACGGCTTGTGAAGAAAGAAGAAATAATTGTGATCGGCGGGGTACACAGAGGCCTCGAGCGCCTCGATTCCAGGACTTCCGATGGGACCAGGCGGCAAACCGCGGTTGCGATAGGTGTTGTAAGCATGCTCCGCCCGCGTATCGGCGAACGTTGGTTGGAGTTTGCTCGTGCCGAGCGCGTAATTGAGTGTAGCGTCCGACTCGAGCAGCCACCCCGCCTCGAGGCGATTGTGAAACACACCGGCGATGAG
>JAWLED010000191.1:0-2548 GCA_041686235.1 Spirochaetia bacterium
CGGCGGCGCCTCGGTCGGCGAGGCCGTCCGCTTTGCCGGTGAGTGCGCATCCAAGAACGCCGCACGCCTGAAGCCGGGCTCTATAGATTGATTGGATCACCGTTTCTTTTAGCCTTCACGAGCAGGAGGAGGGAAGCGTGGCGGGTGAATGCAAGTGGTATCGGATTTGCCCGATGAGACGATTCTACGAGCAGGGAAAGCTCGAAGAGAGCTGGATCAAAACCTACTGTAAAGGCGACAACACCAGCTGTGTGCGGTTTCAGATGGAGAAAAGAGGGCAACCCCATCCCGACAATATGCTGCCCGACGGGAGCATCGATCCGGGGTTGTGCTGATAGTCAAAAGCTTGGGCCTATCGGCCCCCGGCCGGCGCCGCCGAATCGCACCCCAGGGGCCGGAGACCCGGACCCCCGACGCCGCCCCGCCGGCGCTACAGCGCCTCGAGCTGTCCGTCTCCGGTGAACTCCGAAACCCGCACCTCGGATAACTCGTCCTCGGTAATGTCGAACTGCTCGCTCATCAGTGTTTCGAGGCTGTGCACGAGGCTCATCGCATCGAGGTTGTACTCTCTCATGAGGTAATCCCGGGAGGCGCCGTGGGCGTAGGTGTCAAAGAGTCCGAGCTTCGTAAGTGGTTTTCCTACGCCGTGCGCGGCCATGAGCTCGGCCACGCAGGTGCCGAGCCCGCCGGAGGTGGTATGGTTTTCGAGCGTTACCACCCCGTATTTGGACTTGGCGCAGCTTTCTACGACCTGGGGATCGGAGAACGGTTTCAGCGTGGTGGCGTGGAGGTGCTCGATCGAGACCCCGCGAGACTCGAGGGCGGCGGAGGCGCGCATGGCCTCTTCGGTGGTGATGCCGGCGGTGACGAGCGTTACGTCGGTGCCTTTGCGAACGACGCGTACCGTGTTGAGCTCCATAGGGGCGGATTGGGGAAACAGCCGCGGGACCTCTTTGCGCAGCATCCGCACGTACACCGGGCCCTCCACCGCGTGTGCCACATCGAGCACGCTTTCGATGTCGGTTGCATCGCCGGTCTCGAAGATCGTCATGTTGGGTACCGCGCGCAGCACGCCGATATCGTCGATTGCCTGGTGGCTCACCCCGCCGGGGGTCGTAATTCCCGGCAGAAACCCGAACATGCGCACCGGCAGATTCGGATAGGCAATAGACATCTCGATTTGATCGAGGGCCCTGCGGTACATAAACACGGCAAATGTGTGCACAAAGGGGGTGTAGCCCTCTCGTGCCATGCCGCCGGCCCAGCTCATCATGTTTTGCTCCGCCATCCCCAGCGAGTAGAATCGATCGGGGTAGGTGTCGCGGAAGGATCGGATCTCGGTGGAACCGGTGAGATCGCCCGAGAAGACAATGACCTCCGGTTTATCGGCCGCCCACGACACCAGATTTCGTTCGTGAACCTGTCGAGCTAATTCCATATCGTTACATCCTCTCGAGAAACGTTTCGAACTGTGCCTTCTCTTCGGCGGACTTGAAGCGCACGAAATGCACGTAAGGCTTTCTCGCTTCGAGCAGCGGCACGCCCCGCGCGCCGTCGGTGTAGGCGAGAACAAACAGCGGTTTGCCGGTATGCTCGACGCGGCTTGCCGCCTCGAGTGCCGTAACATCGTGCCCGTCGACCGTCTCCACTGCTGCGCCGAAGGCTTCGAGTCGGCTCGTCAGCGGCTCTACGTTCATCACGTCCTTGGTGGCGCCGTCCACCTGCTGACCGTTTACGTCCACATACACGACCACGTTATCGAGTCCGTAATGGGCGAGCGCCTGCACGCCTTCGTATGCCTGACCTTCTTCTAACTCACCGTCGGACATAAACACGACCGCCCGTCCGGTCTCTCCCTTCGCCCGGCGCGCGAGGGCAATCCCGCCTGCCTGGCTGAGGGCCTGGCCGAATGAGCCGGTGGTCAATTCCATGCCCGGCGAGTGCTCGCCGCCGATCATTTCCACCGAGCTGCCGTCGGTGTTGAATTGCTCGAGCCCCTCCGGTGCCATTCGTCCCGTCTCGACGAGGGCGGCGTAGACGGCTACCGCATAGTGAGCGGCCGAGAGAAGGAGTCGGTCATAGTGAGGCGAACGGGGCCCGTTATAGTCGGCGCCGACGGGGTGGAAGCCGGGACGCGGAACACCGGGAAAGGGGCTGGGGACCTGCGGGGCGGTACTCGCGCCGATGTTGAGCACGCGCGTGTAGAGAACGGCAAGGGTCTCCGCCGAGGAAAGCGCTTGGCTGAGGTAGCAGCCGTCTTTCTCGATCGTAAGTTCCAACGCACGGCGTCGGATGCCGTGGGCGACGCGCTCGGCCTCGGCGACCCAGTCTTTGGTCTCGGTTGTTTCGCTCATATATCGTGCAGTCTCCTTTCGGTCTCGAGCCGCCGGAGGTGCCGGCACTCGGCCTTCGGCAAGCTCCGAGGTTCGATTCGATAACGCGCTGATTGTAACACAACCCCCGCCGTTGATATCCACTACAGCCCCGTGCTACGATTGCCGTCCGTGGATGAGATTGCCGAGGCCGGCGACGGCCAGACGATAGATGC
>JAWLED010000192.1:0-2540 GCA_041686235.1 Spirochaetia bacterium
ACAAACAAAAAGAGAGCCGCGTAACGACTCTCCCTCTCCACTCGGCTGCATTCACGTGTATGCGGAGTTTAGCAATATGGACCAGGAGTGTCAATCTCGGTCAGTACACAGAATATAACAACCCGTCTAGTCGGCGGCAAGAGTTACCGCATCCACGCGCGCCGCGTGTGCTGTGCGCAGCACACGCGCACATTCGTTTATCGTTGCGCCGGTGGTATAGACGTCGTCGAGCAATACCACGTTTCGCCCCTGCAGCTGCTCACCGCCGTTGCGCAGCCGCACGGTGCCGAGCAGGTTTGCACTGCGCCCCTGAACGTCGAGCCGCTTCTGTTCTCGCCCTCCCCGCCGTTGCAAAACGGCTGCGGCCTCTATCCGGGCAAGACGCCGGACTCGCCGGGAAAGCCCCGCGACCTGGTCCCAGCCGCGTTTTCGCGCCCCCGAGCGACTCGGCGGCACCGGAACGAGCACCACTTCGGGCACTGTTGAGACCGTGTCCTCGCCTGCGGGAGGCGGTACAAAATGGCGGAGAAGCACCTCGGTGAGAAACGGCGCAAACACATCGGCCAGGCTCACGCGAGCGCCGAACTTGTAGGCAATGATGAGTTGTTTTGCGACACCGGCGTAGGCGAACACCGAAACATGGCGGTCGTAGAAGAGCTCGCGGCCCCGGCACCGCAGACACGTTTCGTGCTCTGAAACGAGACCGACCCCACATACGCGACACCGCTCTCCCGATATCGGTTCCAGCCCGGCAACGCAGGAGGCGCACACCGGGGCCGGGCGCAGGGTCGAGCTCGATACCGAGAGACCACACACGACGCAACGCTGCGGTAGCACTCCGTCGACACACGCCGAGAGGCACCTATCGAGGGCGCCGGAAATCAAAAAGGATAAACCGTTCATACTCCGGCTCTACTGCGTATTTCGGCGCGTTGCTTTTGCTTGTCCGAAAACCGCGAGATGAGTACAGTATGACGCATGCTAAGCGAATATTACGACTTCGTCATGGCAGGCGGAGGTGCTGCGGGACTGAGTCTTGCGTACCACCTTGCGCACAGCCCTCTGAGAGACAAACGCATGCTTATCATCGACCTCGACGATAAGCAGAAAAACGACCGCACCTGGTGCTTCTGGACCGCCGAAGAGCCCCCGTACGCAGAGGCCGTTTCTCAGCGCTGGGACGCATTTCATTTTTTTGGTGAAGGCTTCCAGTCCCGTCTCGATCTCTCGCCCTATTCCTACTACATGATCCGCGGTGAGGACTTCTACCGGCACACAAAGTCGGTTCTCGAACGCATGCCGAACGTGGATTTCCTTACGGCCACGGTGGACGAGGTCAGAGACGGGAGTGAGTACGCCGAAGTGCAGGTCGGCGACCGGGTGTACCGCGCGGCATGGGTGTTCGATAGTCTCTTTTTGCCGGGCGAGTTCAAACCGGATTTCGAGCACTATCACTATATCCGGCAGCATTTCACCGGATGGGTCATCCGTACGAACGAGGAAGTCTTCGATCCGCAGGCGGCGACGTTCTTTGATTTCCGCGTACCACAGCACGGGGTTATGCGCTTCATGTATATCCTTCCTCAGAGCTCCACCGAGGCGCTCGTGGAGTACACCCTGTTTTCCGCTGATCTACTGCCCGATGAGGAGTACGTCGGTGAGCTCCAGCGCTACATTACCGGCATCCTCGGTGTTCACGACTACACGGTCATCGAGGAAGAAAGCGGTAAAATACCCATGAGCGATCAGCCCTTTCCTCGTCGAGGCGGCAACCGCATCATGTACACCGGCACCAAAGGGGGCCGGGTGAAGGCTTCGACCGGGTTTGCCTTCTTTCGCACGCAGCAAGACTCCGCCTCCATCGTGGAGTCCCTCGTGCGAGACGGACATCCCTTTCACGGAAACGAAACACCGAGGCGCTACCGTCTGTTTGACTCGATGTTGCTGCAAATCCTCTACCGCCATGGCGAGCTCGCAAAGCCGATCTTTACACAGTTATTCCGACGCAACCCGCTCACCCGGATTCTCCGATTCCTCAATGAGGAAGACGGCCCGGTTGAGAATCTGAAACTCATGTACACCGTTCCGTGGTGGCCGTTCATACGAGCCTGGCTCAAATTGAAACTACTCAGGAAGCTCTAATGACGATGCTGCAAACGCTGCCCGCAGAGCTTGCTCAACTCTCGACGGTATCAATGGTGGTAGGAGCTGCGTGGGTTTTGGTCATGATCTGCGTACCGATTTTCCGCTGGGTGCTCGGCGAAGGCGCTGAGCGCATCGGTATTTCGCTGGGCGTTCTGTTCCAAGCGGCTACCGTAGCGGTACTCTTGTTCGAGGGGCTTCCCCCGTGGCACGCCGCAGCAGCGGTGATCGGAATACCGCTGTTCGGGTGGGCCGTCGAGTTCGTGGGCTCGCGGACGGGGTTTCCATTCGGCGGCTACCAATACACCGACGTATTACAGCCACAAATCCGACACGTGCCCGTCGTCATCCCCTTGGCGTGGCTCATGATGATTCCGCCGGCGTGGGCCATCGGCGGA
>JAWLED010000016.1:0-26096 GCA_041686235.1 Spirochaetia bacterium
CGGGCGCACCACTAAAACAAAAGGCCGCCCCGAAAGGCGGCCTCAGCATTATGCAATGTATTGAAATCCGGCGTCGGCTATAGGCGGGCCGAACCCGACCGGAGCCTAATCGACGTCTACCAGGAATCCTGCATATCGTCGGGATCCCTCGATTCCTCGGAGAAGAGGTCGGTCTGGGCACGCAGGTCGTCAAAGTAGACGTAATATGAACCGTAGCTTTCAAGCAAATCCGGCTCGATGATGAACCCGATGATCTCTATACCGCCCTGATCGGAATAATGAACGTCCCGTTGCTCGATATCCGGCGGGATGGGCACACTGAGCTGCCGCCAGCCGGAAAAGTTCATCCTGCCCATGTGCAGCACACTGGTGTCGCCCGAGAAGTTCCGAAGGACCACGTAAAGATTATGGTTGAAATTTCGGCCGACCACCCATACCGAAAGGGTCTTTGCAATACCGGGAATGGCCAACGGGCGGTTTGCTTGGATATAGATGCTGGTGTTGTTGCGCGGTGGAAAAAACTGGGTTTTTACACCTAAAACATACTCGTCTTGAACCGTAATTTCGGCCTGCGCTTCCTCTTCGATGGGCTCTTTGTCCGCCGGGCTTCCTTCCATCCTCTGGCGGGTAATGACACCTTGATCGGCGGGAACAAAGACATTCCAGAAACCGGGGTCTTCGAACCGGCTGATGGAGACCTCTTGCAGCGCCTGTTGCGCAGTATCGGAGCCGAGGTCTTCCGCGTCGGTTTCCGCCTCCTGGGCAAAAGACATTCCCGCCAGTGATATCATGACTATGAAGAACACGATGATGCGTTTCATCTACTCATTCCCTCCTTCACCCCAGAGCTCGTCGACCTTTTCGGGATTCGCCAGCTCCTCTCCGTCGAACGGCTCTTCGAACGTGTCGGTAGTGACGCGGAGTTCATCGAGATACACGTAGAACTCGTCTACCCGTTCTCGAGGCGCCGTCCACAACACAAACTTGGCGATTTCAAGGCCTCTTCGCTGAGGGACGTAGATTACCTCCTGAGGAATATAGGAGGGAATATCGATCTGCAGGTTGTCCCACCCCCGGTATCGGATGCTGCCGAAGTCGAGGGTGTGTATTATGCCCCGATGATCACGCAACTGAACCTCGAGTGAATAGTCGCGGTTGCTTCCCCACACCCATATGGTCATATTCCGCGCTTTGCCCGGGATCTCGATGCCGTCGGGCACGAGCTCTCCGTCCTGTTCCGTAGCGGGAATAATCTCGATATAGTTGTGCCCTTTCCGATTGAAAGCTGCATGTATACCGAGCGACCGCAGGGTACGATCCTCCGGTTCCTCCCGGTGAAGGGCGCTCGGCCAGGAGTTCACTAGCTGGTGGTCCACAATACCGTCATCGTCGACGTACCCTTCATTAATGAACTTGCTACCACGTACGATGTAGTCACGCGCCTCGGGGTCGTCGAAGTCCTCGAGCACGACGGAAACAACGTTCGTTACGTTCCTACTCTGAGTGAAGGCAGGGACAGCAAGCAGACACAGCAGTGACAGCAGTACCAGTACGTACCCAAGGCTGCCTCTTTTCATTCTCAGCTCCTTTGCATTTCGTCGCTGAACGTTCCGTAAAGCAATACCGATTATATTTCCGGGGATGTGCTTTGTCAAACGTGTTTGTAACTTACTCCAATTTTCCAAAGTCCACCCCTTTCCCCACAATCGGCAACTTCTCCCATGCGTTTAACCACGCAGAAGCACAACCTTCGCCTCTACCACGATTTCTCCCCGCTCACCTTCGAGAAATCGCCTGACCCCCTCTTCGAAGTCCCGTTCGATCGAATACGAGACCACCTCTTCGGGCGCACCGCCGGGGCCGAGGTCCGCGGTAGCTACGCTGTGCTCCCCTTCGCCGAGCTCATCGAGGACGATATCGGTGTGAAGGCCGACAAACGAGGCCACCAGGCGGGTGTTCTCCCGACGCACCCGAGAGAGCTCCTCCCGCAACCGCGACGCACTCGGCATATCTTGGAAGCGAACGATCTCGGCCCGCTCCCTCATATGTCCGAGTCCTCCTTCGAAGGCGTCGAGCTCGCCTCGCCGCACTGCGGTATCCGCCACAAAAAAGCCGACCAGTTCCGCATCGCCGGAAGCGGCCTCGAGCTCGGCGGCAAGGCGTTCTCCGAGACTACGAAAGGCGGGACGCCGATCGTGCACTACGCGAGCGACGTTTTCCGGCCCGGCTTCCCCTCCGTTTTCGGCGAAAGCCGATCCGCCTTCCGCGGCATCGTCGGCCGCCGCTTGCGCGGCTTCGCCGGCGGCAAGCACGAGGAACTCATGGTCCGGGAATTCGTCCGCGAGATAAAACGCATGGGGCGATAGTAACGGTGAGACGGCGATATGGCGGCCCGCGTCGCTGCGGCGCAGGATCTCCGATACATCGTCGCGTGTCGGCTCGAGTGCGTCTGCCTCGGCCACGTGCAAGCGATAGCTTCGACTGAACGGATTGAATACATCCACGCCCGATTCTCCCTCGGAGGCTCGATGGGCGAGACCGTCGCCGGGGCGATAGATCTCCGCAAATACCGGATCCGACACGAGGGTAAGCCGCGGGGCGCAGGAGGTTAATGCCACAACACCCACACCGATGAGCGCGGCCGCACATATTCGGCCAAGAGCTCGGGCTTTAGCGGTCATGCACGGAATCCGGGAACAAGCGCGTGCCCGGACCGGAGGGTACATCCTCATCTCCGTCGTGTTGCTTCTCCCCGGTTTCCGAGCCCGTCTGCGCGTTCTCGTCATGCCGACCGAGAACACCCGCGAATGCGCGCGGCCGTCGGGGATAGTAGTTACTCAGCAGGAGGTAGTGGAGGCCGCCTGCCAGTGCCACCGATAGTGCGGTCAGCACATAGCCGACTACGAAAAACCGCAGCTCATGAAGTACCGCAATGCCGGCAAAGGCCACCGGTATTAAGACGACGGCCGCCGCCCATACGAACCGTAAGGGACGGGCCTCGCGCGTTACCGCCCCCAACAGCGGCGGCACCACGATAATTAGGGCGAGTCGAAGCGTCGGGAGAATGAAACCGACGTAGGGACCGTAATGATACGGGATGCGAAGCACATCGATAACGGAGTGAACGAAATAGATGCCGCCGAGGAAGACGGAAAGCGAGACAATCGACACATGTCCCCGCTGACGCAACACGGCGCGCTCGATGAGATAAAAGAGGATGATGCCGGGTACCACCGGATATAGATACTGCGTAAAGAGGTAGTGTTGATACGCCGCAGCAGGTGTATATGATAGCCGGAAAGACCACGCCAAAAACCACCACAAAAGCAGCAAGGGAACGGTTACCACTATGCCGCGAACGAACACGAGGGCGGAGAACCGCAATTCCGTTACACGATAGTATAGGCACAGACCGAGTGCGATTAGCGGCGCTGAAAATACCAGATAAAGAAACATACCGGCCCCGAGATTAGCACTTCCTCCGAGCTGTGGCAATCACACGGACAGCGGCATCACTTCAAGCTCTCGAGATCGTAGCGGTCCTTGGCAAGCCAGACATGCTTGCGGCAGTCTTCGGCAAGTCGCTTGAAAAAGTGCGCGGTATCCCGGTCTGCGGCAGCCCCACTCAACACGTCGTAAACGGAGGCCAACGCCTGTTCGCGAGTGAAAATCATCCGGAGGAAATCTATGTACTCCATAGAGGCGTCAAAGGCATACTCGACCTCCGCGCCTTCCATCTCCCCGATCGATGCCGCCTTGGTTTCGTCGAACAAACTGTCATCCATGCCGGCTCTGAACTCTTCGAGCTCTGCCAGATGGGATCGGCCCTCTTCCATCAGGCTCGACAGCAAGTGCTTTAGACCGACATGGGTCGTGATAGCCGAATAGATATCGTAGGTATTTAGGTTTTCTTGTTCCAGCTGTATTGAGCGCTCGAATGCTTTCTGCACGCCGTCCATAGCAGTTCCCTCGCGAATGCATTCTGTATGAAAATTTGCCTCGCCCTGAGTGTAACAATACCTTCTTGCAGGAGGAAGCACAACCGTTTGACCTTTTGACTCCTCGGTGATAGAGTACACCCTCAATTATGAGAAAAGGTCTACAGGAGGCAGATTGGCAGCGAAAGACCTGCGTACCAACGAAGGTATACGCGTTCGCGAAGTACGACTAATCGACGACGACAGCGGCGAGCAAGCGATCGTCCCGACCACCGAAGCTCTCAAAATGGCCCAAGAAAAGGGTGTCGATCTCGTGGAGGTCGCCCCCCAGGCCAAGCCTCCGGTTTGCAAGCTTCTCGACTATGGAAAGTATAAGTTCGAGCAAGAGAAGAAAAACCGAGAGGCAAAGAAGAACCAAAAACAGGTCAAACTGAAAGAAGTTCGAATGCAGCCAAAGATCGAGCAGCATGATCTTCAGTTCAAGACCAAGCACATTCGCCAATTCCTCGACGAGGGATTCAAGGTGAAGGTGACGGTACGGTTTCGTGGCCGTGAGATGGCACATACCGAGCTCGGTAAAGCCGTACTCGAACGCGTCATGGAGAACCTCGAGGGCGCGTATCACTTAGATCGGTCACCTGCGATGGAGGGCCGTTTCATGTCGATAATCGTTAGCCCGGCCTCACAAAAACAGAAAAAGTAGGACTGAACTACCGTCTGGAACACGACACGAGGAGATACGGCATGCCTAAGATGAAAACACGCCGCAGCGCTGCAAAGCGTTTCCGCGTTACGCCGAACGGCAAAGTAAAGTACAAGAAGCAGGGACTGCGTCACATACTCACCAAGAAGGACCGCAAGCGAAAGCGCGGGCTTCGAAAGAGTGCGACCCTTCACCCCGTCGAGGCGAAGCGCGCGAAGAAGCTTATCCCCTATGGATAGCGGACGAAAAGAACGCGAAACCGGTAGTTAAGAGAAAGAACAGGAGTCACCCGAGATGCCACGTGCAGTAGATGGAACACGACGTAAAGATCGACGCAACAAGATACTCAAACAAGCGAAAGGTTACTGGGGCCGCAGAAGCAAGGCCCACCGTACGGCGAAAGACGCAGTAGCCAAGTCTCTGCAATATGCCTATCGCGACCGCCGCACGCGCAAGCGAGATTTTCGACGGCTGTGGATTTCCCGCCTTTCGGCGGCCTGCCGTGCAGAAGGGATTACCTACTCGCGGTTTATGGAAGGGCTGAAGAAGGCGGATGTTCGCATGGACCGCAAGACAATGTCGAACATGGCCATCGAGGATCCGGCGGCTTTCAAGCAACTCGTAGAGACGGCAAAGAAGAACGCAAACGTATGATTACGCTCGATCAGATCCGGCTGCTCGAGAAAAAGGTTCATGCGGCGGTCGCTCGGATCGCCGACTTAAAGCACGAAAACTCAGTGCTCAAAGAGAAGCTCGAGAGCTACGAACAACGGATCGACGAGCTCGAAACCCGAATAACCGACTATAAGCGCGACCAATCGGAGATAGAGCAAGGCATATTGTCGGCTCTTGACCAGCTCGACCAACTCGAGGACGTCGTGCTCGAAGAGCCGCAGCAAAGCTCCCCACAGAACGTTGCCGGCTCACCCAAGCCGGCAGGACCGGAGCCTGCATCACCCGAGGCCGGCTCACCCGAGCCGACAGGACCGGAGCCTGCATCGCCGGAGCCGGCAGGACCGGAGCCTACAACCGAACATGAGGACGAAGCCCGCACCGATTCCGATACAGCAGAAGAGCGTGACACTTCCGAAGATCGGGGCGAGCTCGATATCTTTTAGGCCATGCGGATTGAGCTCCTCGGCACTTCCTTTACGGTGCATACCGACGAGGATCCCGAACGTCTACGCGATATCGTCGATTACTACAAAACGAAAGTACAAGAAATCCAAGGCTCGGTCTCGACCGATGACGAGTTGAAGGTGGCGATCCTCGCCGGATTGCTGTCGGTGGACGAGCTGTTCAAGGCCCGCGGAGAGGTCGAACCGGCCTCTTCGGCGAATACCGCCGACACCGAAGAAAAAAAGGAGAGCTCCGCTTCGGATGGAGAGGTCGAAGAGGTCGAGGAGATTGCAAACAACCTCATAGAGACACTCGACGCAACCCTGGACGAGTAGGCAGTGTTGACATCGATCTAACGCTTACCGTAGTATTTTTTAGGAACTCATGGCGATCAGCACCAGCCAGCAAATCGCCCGATACTATCAGCAGTACTCGAACGTCGAGGTCACGTTCACAAAAGACGTGATCAAGGCGACCATGCTCAATCCGAAGCAGGTGTTTCTCAAGTGCACTGGGTATCAGTGGCCTATCGTTCTCTACTCCGCCTCAATGACCGGCGCCAAAGTCGTGGCAAACATGAACTCGTCTCTCAGTGAGGCCATAAAGAAAGCCAACAGCGCCGTATCCTTGCGATTGAGCTTTCTTCAGCGCGATAAGACCGACCCGGTATCATTCTTCGTTGCGGCGAAGATCAGCGGGTTCACCCCCTACGGACAAGAGAAACCCGAGCTCTACTTCCTCACATTGACCTATACGCAACGGCCGCCGGATGATCTCATCGAGGTGATTGGCCGTTTGGTGGACGCAAACATGAGCGCCACCCGGAGAAAAGAGGAACGCATCCCCATTACCGCAGACAGCGCGCGGGTAATGGGGCTCAATCACAAGGAAGCACGACTCTATATCGAGGGGGTTCCGCGCCGCTGTATCGTGCGGGACCTTTCCTTCGGCGGTGCAAAGGTAGTCATTCTTGGACTCGCAAAGTTTCTCGTCGAAAAAACGGCGACGCTGCGGCTACATAGAATTGATACCGAAGAAGAGGTGGAAATACCCTCAACGGTGGTGCGGTTCGAAGCGGTGGAAGGGAGAAACGATATTGCCGCCCTCGCACTCCAGTTCGAAGACGATGCTGTGCCGATGAGGTTCAAACTCATGATTTCGGAATTTCTCAATTCCAATAGGGCACGGACCCTAAAGGCCACCGAAAACTCCGAACAAGGCGAATAGAAGGTACTATGACGGACCATAACGAAACTCCCGATCCGCTTGCAAACATCATCTATATTGCGGTACCCGAGTCCCTCGACCGCACCGTCGGCGAGCTCGAGATCGACCCAAACGTGATGCTTCCCGTAGAAGTCCAACAACGCGACGATCGCTGGGACCCCTCAGAGCTCACGTGGGAGCAGATTATCGCGGCAATGTTGAAGATTCTCGCCTATGACCCGCACCATGAAAACGCAGCGTATTACCGCAAATTCGTTCTCGAAGCTCGCCCGGATATCATCGAAGAGCTGACGGAAACCGGCGTTCTGAAAGCAAAGAACAAAGATTTCGCCGTTGCCGAGGAAATATTCCTTGCGCTCTCCGGACTGATTCCCGGCGACCAGCGTGTAGAGCTCAATCTCGCGTTGCTGTACGAACAGCGCGCCGACGCGGCGGAGACACGCGGTGACGAAAGCGGGGCGAAACATTACGACGAAAAAGCTTACGAAGCTTACCACAACCTCTTCGAACAGGAAGAGGTGCTTCCCGAGGCTCACCTCAACGGCGCTCATTTCTATTTGAAGCGACGCAACTACGAGCGGGCACGGATGCATCTGGAATCCTACACTCACGTCGGCGAAGACGAAGAGAAGGTCAGCGAGGCTCAAACGATTATCAACGAGATTGATTCACAGAACCTCTTGGACAACCTCTTCAAGGAGGCCTACGACTTCATACGTATGGGAAAGGAGGAAGAGGGGATCGAAAAAATCAATACATTCCTCGAGTCGCATCCGGAGGTTTGGAACGCCTGGTTTCTTCTTGGCTGGGCATACCGGCGTCTGGAAATGTACGAGGAGGCCCGAAATGCTTTTCTCAAAGCGGAAGAACAGGGCTCAGATCACGCCGATACCCTCAACGAGCTTGCCATCTGCCATATGGAGCTTGGCCAATACCAAGAAAGCCGCAAGCGGCTGGAACAAGCGCTCAACAAAGAGCCTTCCAACACCAAGATCATGTCCAACCTCGGTATTCTCGCGGTAAAACAGGGAAACGTCGAAGAAGCGGAAGGCTTCTTCCACTCGGTTCTCGACCTGGAACCGGAAGATCCCATCGCGCGGGAGTACATCGACAGACTGCAATCCTGAGTTCGGGAGCTACGCCGTAGGGACAACATCGACTCAGACCACGGGAGACGCCCGAGATCCCCCCTCACCCCGTCACTGAATCCATAATTGCAAAATTTGTGCTAAAGGTTTAAACACTGCCGGCCGAACCTAAGGAACAGGGGAAAGTGTACGAATCGGCCTGCACCGCTTCGGACCGTTTTCTCCCCTACTCTGTATATCGGTGCAATTAAGCGTAGCTTTAGCCCGATATGCATTGTGTTGGTGCCAAAACGGGATTGTCTCCTGCGGACAAGCCGCAACGGCACACACACTGCGAAACGTTTCGCAAAGGAGGTGGTAGCGCAAAGCACTGATGGCCCTACCCCGGCACGGATGCCGGGTACCCGTCGTTGACGGGCCAAAACTTTTCACGGAGGAAAAGTAACATGATTATCAATCACAACATGAGCGCAATGTTCGCCGAACGTTCACGTGGCGTGGTCGGCGAGCGCGTTCAAAACAACATCGAAAAGCTGAGTTCCGGGCTACGCATCAATCGAGCGGGCGACGACCCGGCGGGTCTTGCCGTTTCTGAGAAGATGCGCGGCCAGATCCGGGGACTCAATCAGGCCTCTCGCAACGCTTCTAACGGCGTCTCGTTCATACAGGCGACCGAAGGCTACCTGCAGGAAACCCAAGACATAATGCACCGCATCCGAGAATTGTCGGTGCAGTCGGCAAACGGAATCTACTCCGCAGAAGACCGGATGCAGATTCAGGTCGAAATCTCGCAACTCGTAGACGAGGTGGACCGGATTGCATCACATGCCCAATTCAACGGCATGAATCTTCTCACGGGCCGTTTCGCACGAGACACCGGGGAAAATACGATTACCGCGTCCATGTACTTTCACATCGGTGCAAACATGGACCAGCGCGAACGGGTGTACATCGGCACAATGACCGCCGAGTCCCTCGGCGTGCGAAGCGAGGACAGCGGTCCTATCACTCTTTCCTCGCCGGACAGCGCAAACCGCGCTATAGGCATCGTGGATGAAGCGCTCAAAGCGGTGAACAAGCAACGCGCCGACCTCGGTGCGTATCAAAACCGTCTCGAAATGGCGGTTCAAGGCATCGATATCGCCGCGGAAAACTTGCAGGCGGCCGAGTCTCAGATTCGGGACGTAAACATGGCCTCAGAGGTCGTCGACTTCACGAAGAATCAAATTCTCACGCAGTCTTCGACCGCTATGCTCGCTCAAGCCAACACGCAACCGCAATCAGTGTTGCAATTGCTGGGTTAGCGTAGTATGATGTCTAGCGGTCCCGGTGTGGGCCGTTATGATCTTTGAAAACACACCTCCTTGAATGTTGACAGTAGCGGGGTTTGGCGGTTCCCAACGGAATCAGGCAAACCTCGCTGCTTCTCGAGCCCGAACGGAGCGGGGACGTCGTTGACGGCCTCGGGGCTCGGTCGGCAGTTGAGCCGAGGCACGGATGCCTCGAATCATCTTTCAGGGAGGGACATATGATAATTAACCACAACATGAGTGCCCAGTTTGCCAACAGGACACTCTCCGCCCGGGGCCAAGATGTTCAAAACAACATCGAAAAGCTAAGCTCCGGGATGAGGATCAACCGGGCCGGCGACGACCCTGCAGGACTGGCGGTATCCGAAAAGATGCGCAGCCAGGTTTCCGGGCTGCACCAGGCGGAACGTAACATCCAAAACGGCGTTTCGTTCATCCAAGCCACGGAAGGTTACCTGCAGGAAACGCAGGACATCCTGCATCGAATCCGGGAACTGTCGGTGCAGTCGGCAAACGGCATCTATTCGGCGGAAGACCGAATGCAGATCCAGGTCGAGGTCTCGCAGCTTGTTGATGAGGTCAACCGGATCGCATCACATGCTCAATTCAACGGCATGAACCTGCTGACCGGTCGTTTTGCCGGCGATGCTGAGGACGCGAACGGGATTCAGTTCCAGGTAGGCGCGAACATGGACCAAAGTGAGACCGCCTTCGTCGGGACGATGACCGCTGCGGCACTTGGACTGCAGGATGCGCAAGGAGAAGAAGGCATGGTGTCTATCTCCAGCGCCGACGACGCCAATCAGACCATCGGTGTTGTGGACTCGGCGCTGCGGGCAGTATCGAAGCAGCGGGCCGACCTCGGCGCCTATCAGAACCGATTCGAGATGGCGCAGGAAGGGGTGGCAATAGCTGCGGAAAACCTGCAGGCGGCGGAGTCACAGATTCGCGATGTGAACATGGCGTCGGAAGTCGTCGACTTCACCAAGAATCAAATCTTGACGCAGTCGAACACGGCCATGTTGGCACAGGCAAACACGCAACCACAGTCGGTACTCCAACTACTGGGCTAGCGTTGTACTCCGTTCACGTATGAAAGAGAGTTCTGGACGTCCTCTCTTTCGCTACCAATGGGCGTGAGAGGAGCCGGTAGGCTCCTCTCACCTCTTCTTACACGGAGGTAAGAGTATGTCCATGGAGGTTTCTCGACTGCAGCATGCGTCGGACTATGAGCGGCATCCGGCCGTAAGAGGCCTTGCTCAGCACGATCAGGCCCGACGAACACCGTCTTCGGACGAGCCGTCTCAGGCGGATATCGAATCGATAGTCGAAGAGCTCGATAACGTTTCGAGAATTTTCAATCGGAAGCTCAAGTTCAGTATTGACCGAGACCTAAACGACGTGGTTGTAAAGATCATTGACACGAAAACCGACAAAGTAATTAAGGAACTTCCGCCTGAGGCAATGCAAAGACTCCACGTTCGCATCAGAGAAACGCTGGGTCTTCTGTTTGACAAAACCATTTAGCCTCTCTTGCGGGAGGGGAAATATATGTCCGATATGAACATTCCCGGGATTTCCGGAGACGGGGGTGTAGACTCACAAAAAATGATAGACGATCTCATGAAGGCCGAGCGAAAACCGCTCGAGCGCATGGAAAATGAGGTCGACGAATATCAAGACGAAAAGCAAGTGTGGCAAGAGTTGCGCAGGAGCGCAAGCCAACTTAGCGAGCAGGCACGCTCGCTCTACGGCTTTGAAAGCCCGTTTGCCGAGCGCGTCGCGAACTCTTCCGACGAGTCCGTCCTGACCGCCAGTGCCAACCGACGAGCCCCGCGAAGCACCAACAATATCGAGGTGGAGCAAATTGCCCGCGCCGATAGATTCATGTCCGAGCCCGCCGGGATGGACCGTGAGGTAGCGGCAGGAAACTACGGGTTTCGCGTCGGCGAGGAAGAGGTCTCCTTCGAGTTCGATGGGGGCAATCTCTCGGAGTTTGTGGACGCGATCAACGAAAATGCCGACGATCTCGTGGAGGCTCGCCTTGTCCGGGACTCATCCGACACTCAGATCGTCACGTTCGAATCCCAGGTCACCGGCGCGGAAAACCGCCTCAGCTTTCTCGGGGATGCACAAGATCTTGCCCTCGACCTCGGTGTCATCGAGCCGTCACAGACCGCGGAACAACAGGTATCCATCGATGAATCGTCGGTTGCGCCGTGGCAAGGTGAGCTTTCTTCCGAGACCGTACAGATAGCCGACGGGACCGCGGAAGTACGACCGGGAGGTTCCGTATCACTGCCGCTCTCGCCAAGCATGGACATCAACGAGGACATGGTCCTCGAGCTCGAGGTTCGGGTCGTCGATCGCTCGGACGAGATCCCGGAAACGCAGCCTCCACCCGAGGGGCCGAACGTTCCGGATGGTGGATCGGTCACACTCGACGACATAACCGTACCATACCCGGGAAGTGACGTAGAGCTCCCGGAGATAGAACAAGAAGAAGCGCCGGAAGTTGCCACGGATAACAATTTCCTCTTTGCGCGCTCCTCCGGATCCGATGTACCGCTGCCGGAGCTCGAACCGGGAGAAGAGTTCGAGACAATTCAAATCCCCCTCTCCGAGTACGTCGATACCATCGAAGCTCTCAATGTGCGCAACGAGAATACCCATCGCGACTTTTACATTCGCAACGCCCGCATTTTCGATCCCAACGCGCAAGGCGATTTCGAACCGAAGAATCCCATCGATACCGCCTCGGACGCCCGGGTCAAACTCGACGGAGTGACGGCGACCCGCAGCACCAATGAAATCGACGATCTCATCCCCGAGACCACGCTCGAGCTCCAGAGTCCGAGTCGCGGGCCGGTTTCACTCAACGTTGAGCCCGATAAGGAAACCATAAAAGAGTCGGTTATCGGCTTTTTGGCGCAGTACAACGAGTTCATGCGCGACATCAACATCCTTACCCGCTCCAACGAAGCCGTTATTGACGAAATCCAGTATTTCGAGGACGAAGATGAGCGCGAGCAAGCGCGCGATCGACTCGGGATGCTGCAGGGAGAGACCAGCCTCAACCAGATGCGGGCACGGTTGCAGCAATATTTGATGAACTCCTATCCCACCGATGCCGGTCGGGAAATCAACTTGCTTCACCAGATCGGCATAAGCACAAACGCCCAAGGGTCCAACACCGGTGATGTCAACGCTTCCCGTTTACGGGGCTACCTCGAAATGGACGAGGAAAAGTTTGACGCTGCTATCGAAAACAACCTCGAAGCCGTATCCCAGCTCTTTGGAAACGATACCGACGGGGACGTCACCGTTGACGAAGGTATCGCCTATAAGGTGGAAGAATACCTCAAATCGTTTTCGAGGTCCGGGGGGATCTTCGAGAATCGCCAAGAGACCCTCGACAACCGCGTTACTCGTACCGAAGACGATATGGACGACTATGGGGATCACCTCGACCGCTACGAGCGGCGACTGCGCTCGGAGTTCGGCCGTATGGACGAGGCGATGCAGCAGCTCGACGAAAATCAGCGCGCCCTCCAGCGGTTGAACAATCAGGGCGGCCAGTGACCAACCGCCGGCGACGCCGTCGCCCGCGGGGGCACAGAGTGAGCAATTATAGGCTTGTCCACCGGAGCATTTTCTCCGATAACGAAAGAAGAAACGGACGCCGAAGTACGGGCACCGAACACATGAACGCGGCCACCTTAGCCAGGAGGTACCGGTGCAAGTTTTGATAAACCAAAAACAGGTAGATGTTGAGCTCGAATCAGAGAGTACACTCGGCGAGGTCATGGAGGGCATTCGGGGGTGGCTCAACGAGTCGCAACTCTACATTACCGACGTCGTCGTGGACGATGAAGGCGTGCAACTCGACACCCCGCACACGTGGGAACAAACGAACGTTGACAATGTGGGCACGATAGAAATCCGGGCCCTTCCCGCCTGGGAAGTTCGTTCGAACGGACTCGGGATACTGGCGCAGTACTTCTCCCTCCTCCACGAAGCCGTAGAACAGCGGGATGAGAGCCGGCTCTCGCAGTTGGCCGCGGAGGCGGAAACCATTTCCACGAGTTTGCCGACCTATGCCCAAGATCTCGTAGATGCCGAGAAAAGAGACGATCCGCTTTTTCGTGTGGTTGATGCCCCCGAGATCAGAGAAGGTCGGCTTCCGGAAGATGAACGCCGTAGCCGGCTTCTGACCTATCTCGAACAGGCCGTCACGTTGTTGAAGTCTCGCGCACGCGAAATCGAGGAGCCGTTCCAAGAGGCCGGCGCGACGGCACAAATGCTCCGTGGACTCATTCCCGAGATGAACGATGTTTCGGTCGTACTCCAACGCGGTGACGACGGCCGGGCCATGGATATGATCGTGCGCTTTACCGAGCTTGTGGCGAAGCTCTTGCGCGTTATGCCGAATGTGGTTCGGGTCGATGCCGAACCTCGGCTCTCGCGAGAGCAACTCGAACGGTACGGCAGCGAGCTCAATGCAACACTCGAAGAGCTTGTCGGTGCGTTCAACGCACAAGATTCCGTACTTATTGGAGACCTCGTAGAGTATGAGCTGGTACCCAAGATCGAGGAGCTCCTCGAGCACGTGCCGGAGCCTAAGGGCTCGGAATCGTCCTGAGCGGTGAGTCGGTATGATTATACTGCAGGCGTCAGATTACAACTTTTTCGAGAACCCCGATCCGGCAACAAACGCCATCACGATAGCGATCCTCGTTGGACTCTTCATCGTCGGTGCGCTCGGGGCTCTTCTCTCCTCCCGCGGTGGCAGGTCCGGCCGGTCGTCAAAGGGCGGCGGGCTGTTTACGAGCCTCAACGTAAAGCGAACCGCGCGTGATGCCGGTCTTTCGCGCGATCAGGTCCGAACCCTGCTCGGACTGATACGTCGCTATAACGTCCAGGATCCGATGCGCCTCTTTCGAGAAGATGCCTACCTCTCGGGTCTCGTGCGCCGCGCAATTCGCGATCTTGATAGCTCTTCGATGTCGGATTCGGAGCGAGAGACCCTCAAATCCGGTATCTTCCAAGTCAAGCGCCTGTTAGGCCTCTACATGGCGGGCAAGGGCACATTAGGCTCCACTCGCCGACTGCGCCTTGACCGAGAAGTCCAGATTTCCCCCGACGATAACGAATGGTACGAAACCACCATCACCGGTAACGTACCGGAGGCCCTTGTCGTCGGTGCGCCGGTTGACCGTAGCAACCGTCCGATTCTGTGGAGCAAGGGCACTTCACTCACATGCCGTGTACTCACCGAGGGTACCGGTAAGGTGTATTCGTTCAAAACCCACGTTAACGGCATCCGCAAGTCTCGCAGTGGGACGGGAATGCTGCTTGCCCACACCACACAGATACGAGAATCGCAGAAACGGCGCTTCCCGCGGCGTGACGTGGATATCCCGGTGTTTTTCTGGCCGGTGTTCATCATGTCGGTCGGGACCGGACGCCACGCAAAGAAGCGGGCCTTTGTAAGTGACGAGCGCAGAAACTTTGGCCGCCTCGAGGATATTTCGGCAGGAGGTTGCAGCATACGCACCCAACGGCCTCTCAAGGGCGGAACGCTCATCAAGGTCGAGTTCGAAACGTGGGACCGTACCAAGCTGAGTGCGTTTGGAAAGATTCGTTCCACACAGCGTACTCCCCTTCGAAACGGCATTATGCATATCATGTTCACGCGTGTATCCCGAAAGAATCTCAACATGATACAGTCCTATGTGTATGGTATAGTCGAGGAGGCGTCGAGTTGAAAAACGGCCGAAGGCACGCCGGATTGGAGATTTCGTGACGGTAAGAACGGTCGAAAACATTGTGCGACATGAAAGTCCGGTGCACTACCGACGCGTATACAGCGCCGATGCCGTTTTGACCCACGTCGGGTCCGAGGAAGAACGCGTGGCAATCGAGTTCACAATCGAAGATACCGCAGCCCAGGGTAGCCGGCTCTCGTTCCGGTTCGTCGACAAACCCGACTACCCTCTCCTCCCGGCCCGGCAGGTGGTGGAAGAGCACCTGAAGTTACTTCAAGGTCGGGGGCAGCTCGTCTGAAGACCCATTATTCCAACTCCGCTACCGATACGCAAGAAATCGCCGCCTCGATTGCTATGCGTCTTGGACCGGGCGCGGTGGTCGCGCTGCACGGTCCCCTTGGGAGCGGGAAAACCACGTTCGTAAAGGGTATGGCGGCGGCCCTTGGAATACACGAAGTGGTAACCAGCCCGTCATTTTCACTGGTACAGGAGTACACCGAGGGCCGGGTTCCCCTGTACCACGTCGACCTCTACCGCGTGCAGGGCCCGGCTGAGGCCGAATTGCTCGATCTCGCCGCCTATCTACACGCAACCGGCATTACCGTGGTCGAATGGGCCGAGCGCGGCAATGAGCTATTGCCCCCACATACGCTTCACATCCACGTACGCGTGCGTGAGGACCTCACCAGAGAGATTGTCGAACACCCGGGGAACCCCGCCCATGAAGAGACGTACGGCTCCGCCTCCTGGCCGGGGCCTGAAGAGGCGCAGTCGTGACAATTGTTGCCTTCGACACATCGACGGTCGTGCTCTCGGTCTCCGTCTCCTGGACCGACGAGACTCGCGGGGAGAAACAGAGTCTCCGATCCGTCCTCGATGTCGGGCTCTACCACGGCGAGCGCCTTGCCGCTACGGTAGGAGATCTTCTCGCGCGGGCGGACAAGACCATGCACGATGTCGAGCTGGTCGCCTGCACTGAAGGTCCCGGATCGTTTACCGGACTGAGAATCGGAATGGCTACCGCAAAAGGGTTTGCCGCCGCGAGCGGGGTGCCTTTTCAGGCAGTGCCCACCTTGGATGTGTGGGCCGAACTACACCGTTGGTGGCCGGGTATATGCGTGCCGGTTATTGATGCCAAGAAAAAGCGTTTCTACGCCGCGGTGTACGCGGGGGGAAGACGTCGTTCAGCGGACCTCGACGCCGATCCCCGCACCATTATGCGAGACGCCCACGCGTCGCATCAAGAAAAATCACGCGAGGGCCCGCACACAGGGCAAGACGCAGACCTTCCCATTCTCATTAGCGGCCCCGACGCAGAGCGGTTTCGATCAGCCTGTGACCCCGAGGACTGGGCGCCGGCGCACGGGCCCGAGCCGTTGTGTGCGGACCCGCGCGACGTTGTCACTGCCGGCGCACTGGCGCGACTCGCCGAGCACCGATTTCACGAGCTGGGCGCCGGCGAAACCGGGGCCGGACCGAGGTACGTGCGAAAGAGCGACGCCGAAATTGGACGAGAGCTCGGAGGCACGGGCAGCTGACGGCGGGCTCAGCTTTTTTCGAGGTACTCGTCGAGCGAGGGCAAATCCTGCGAAGAGCTTGCCGCAGCCTGGCGGTTCTCCTCTTGGATGGCCTCGAATACTTCGCGGCGGTAGACCTTGACCGAGTCCGGCGCCTTTATACCGAGCTTCACCTGGTCACCCTTTATATCGACAATGGAGACCTCGATTTCGTCACCAATAACGATGCTCTCGTTGGTTCGCCGTGCGAGGATCAGCATTAGTCTCTCCTCGCCATTTCGTCGACGATAGCGTGTTTGGTTTGCCACCGTTGATCGAGAGATATGGATTGTAGACCAAGTCGCGCCTTACGGTTCAAAACAAGCGGCCCCTGCAAATTGGCGGTAATCTCGCTGCCGTCGGCGGGTATGGTTACGACCGCGAACACCAGCGTGTCGTCCTCGGCGGGGGAACCGATCGTTTCGTAGTCTTCATCGGGAATTTCGAGCACAAAGTCCGGGCGGAATATATACGGGTTTATAAGCACGAACGCTACTTCCACCTTCTCGAGGCTCTGAAGCCAATAGAACGGCTTGCGGTGCGCGTCGAGCAATGCATACTTTGTCAACGACTCGAACCCGTAGAGCCCGGAAGGGAACTCGAAGAGTTGGCGTTCGTCCACGGGCATGTTGCCGTAGGCCTTTGTCTCAATTGTCGGCATATCTACCTCAGAAAGTCGAGAAGTGTCTGTGGCAAAACCCTACCCGCGGCGCTGAGAGCCGCTTGGTGACTGTGCTCCATCATCCGCAGGTCGGTGACGGCTCTGGTCATGTCGACATCCACCTCGTTGGAGTTCAGCTCGGCGACCTGATCGATCTCCTCCCCCGTTCGTGAGCCGGCCATATCGAGACGGGAGTCCTTGGCGCCGAGGCCGGCAAGGTTCGAGAGTACATTGTTTATTCCATCGTCGATACCCCGCAGTGCGGAGCCGCCTATATCGATTGTATCACCTTCGTAGAGTCTATCACGGAGATTGATGACCATGTCGAACACCGATCCTCCGAATTGATCGGCGGATGAGGCGACATTTTGAGGCGGCGGGTTGTCCCCGTCGGCAATGACACCGAGGTCCTGGAAAACGGTACTCCCCTCGCCGTCTTCGAGCCACATCTGATGCGGAGACGTCGTCTCGAGCACGATTGAGCTTTGGACCGGGTCCAAGCGTGCCTCGACTGCCGCCTCTGAGTCATTGATCTTGCTTATTATCGCGTGAATATTGTCGCCTTGGGTCAGCTCTATGTCGCGCCCATCCACGCGGATGGTGGAATCCTCCTGGACTTGGTACCCGGTAGCGTCCGTAGTGGAAAACACCTGTTGGTTTTCCGCCCAAAACATCTCGTTTCCGGGAAAGTTCATGTCCATGAACGATCCCTCGGCGATCTCGGTCTGATTCTTCTCGATATTGCCTATGTACTGAACGTCGGTAATCAATTGGCCCGAGGCCCCCTCGACGTCGCCCCGGATGGCACGAAACGGCTCGGTATCCGTCTTCGTTCCGGCAAACATACTCTTTCCGTCGGCGTTTCGCGAGTTTGCGAGTTGCACCATCTCGTTTAGCAGCTCGTTCACCTCGGTGGCCATCTTTTGACGGTCCTCGGTGGTGTACGTTCCGTTGGCGCCCTGCACGGCAAGCTCTCGGACTCGCTGGAGGATATCGACGCTTTCTTTCACCGAGCTCTCGGTTACCCGATAGTTGTCCTGTGCATATTCGATGTTCTCTTGAAAGCGCTCGAGACGGGTACCGTACGACTGATAGCGCGTCGCGTGGGCGGCGCCGAGCGGGTCGTCACGCAATTGCTGGATGCGGTTCTGGGACGCCATCTTATTCTGTAGCTGGTTCAGCTCGAACTCGCGTCGCCGTGCGTAGAACTGCATGTCATCGTTGCCGAGATTCGTACTTATGCGATACATCGCCTATTACACTCCCATTCGATTTATGATCGTGTCCAGCATGCGGTCGATTTGCGTCACGAACCGGGCGGCCGCCTGATAGCCGTGTTGAAACTTGATCATCTGCGATACTTCCTCGTCGATGTTCACGCCGCTAATCGAGTCTCGCATGTCGCGAAGGTCCTTCATGATCTGCTCTTGCGTTTCAAGAGCTTGTTCCGATTCTTCGCCCATGAGCCCGATCTCGGCCACGGTGTCGGCAAAGTAGTCGTCGAAGGTCGATATCTGGCCTACGTTTACCGGCTGGTTCCGTATCTTCGCGATTTCGAGCGCCGCCGAGCCGTCGCCGCTCTCTCCGGCGCGGCCCTCCTCACCGAACGATGCGGCAATCGCAGAAGGCTCCTGCTTTAGCTCCTCGTTCACCTGGATCCACCCTGACGGGTTCTGCAGGGGCGCCACGGCAAAGTCGACGTTTTCATCACGCAGCTGTTGCACCGCGTCGGCTTGCTGATAGGTGTAGCCGTTCTCGCCACCGGTGCCCGATAGTATGCCCGCGTAGCCTGCGAGAAATTGTCCCGAATCCTGAAAGTCGCGAAGGACAAAATCCGGATTTGCGTCGTCCTCCGCCGGCGTTGCCTTGAGCTCGAGGTTGTTGCTTCGGTTTATCCGCGCCGCGACTTCAGCGCTCGAGTTGTTTATTCGCGCTATCACGTCCTCGACGGTGTCTGTCGGCGCATAGTCCAATTGCACGTCGCCGTCCGGCCCGGGCAGTGTCATGGTCCCCTCTACACCGATCTGCGCCTGTGGCTCGAGCTCGTTCGAGCCGCTGACGCGAAATATGTAGCTCGCGTCGAAATTGCCGTCTCCGGTTTGGTCGTAGTTTCCGAGCGCGTTGAGAACACGCGGATATTCGACAAAGAAGTCGGTGCCCGTTTCCTTGTTGAGACCGTAGCCGTCGTTGTGCACCTCGTTTACGAGGTCGATGAAGTTCATCGCCATATTGTCGAGCTTCTGGATTTCGCCCTTGATCGTATCGTCGCGAAGCTCTTGGAGGGCGGCCATTTTCCCGCCGCGGAACTGCGCGGTCTCGCCCGAGTGCTCCCATACGACCTCGCTGAGCCCGTCATTTTGAGGGTTCGGGACGGTCTCGAACGGCCTCGCGATTCCGCCCTGAACGATGTGGAAGCCGGATGTGTGAACGTTGAACTCATCAGGGTCCCGATCGTCTATGGTGATATTTACCAGCGAAGAGAGGTCTTCTACGAGCTTGTCGCGGCGGTCGAGTAAGTCGTTGGGGTTATCTCCGGCACCCTCCGACTTGGTAATCTCTTTGTTTACCTTTGCAATATCGGCGATGATCGAGTTGACTCGTTCGGTGGTCGCTCGGATGTCGTCGTCGAGCATCGTCCTGATCCGGTTGAGATCCTTGAACTGGTTTTGGATTCCTTCGGTCAACGCCTCCCCACGCTCGAGTACCGCCTTTCGCGCGGAACCTTCGGAAGGATGTACGGACAGTTCCTGCCACCCGTCCCAGAACTTGTCCATCAACGTGCGCACCGAAGAATCACCCGGCTCGTTGTAGACCTGCTCGGCCATCCGGATATACTTGTCGCGGGCACTCCAGTACCCTTCTCCGTTTGCCTGGCCGATGATGCGCCCCTCGAGCAAACCATCCCGAACGCGCTCGATACTCGATGTTTCCACGCCTTGGCCGACTTGCCCGGGGCTTGCGCTGCGGTTGAGTTGAGCTCGCTGTATCGGCTGGGTGGCGCTGAGGTCGATCCGCTGTCGGCTATATCCCTCGCTCGAGGCGTTGCTCATATTATGCCCCACCACGGACAACCCGAGGTTGTGATTGATGAGGCTGCGCTTTCCGATTTCGATGCCGGAAAATGTCGACTGCATAGTTATCTTCCCGTGCTACAGGTGCGTGTCGAGCACCATGGCGCGTTCGTCGGGTGAGGAGCGGCGGCCATGCTTCGAATAGATTCGGTCCCTTCGCTGCGGGTTCAATTCATCGAGGATGTCTCGTACCGCCGCGGTCGCCGAGTTTACGTAGGTTCCGATTCCGCCGGTGAGCGCCTGCACCCGCATCACCGCTACTTTGAGTCTGCGGTATAGCTCCGAAATCTCCATACGGTCACCAATGTCGAGCAGCGCCGCAAAGTCGTAAAAGCTCCCTTCCTCGCCACATTGGTACTCCCGGCGAACGCTCATGTAGCACTCGTGGCGCTCGCGCTCGACCTCGAGCACTTGCTGAGAGGTCTCGCTCATGCCGTCTATAATACCTTCGAGCCGGTCCCATTTTCGGTCGAGGATGGCCTTCTGGAGCTCTTGCTCCCGATCGGCGAAGCCTTCGAGCAGCTCAACTTCTCGATTCAAGATTTCTTTGAGATTTGCCGGCTCATCCGTTGTATTCATTACCACCTCCGCGTCGACTCCGCTTTGCACCGGGCCGTCGGTCTTCTCTATTATCATCGGCGAAAACGCAGCGAGGTTTATCAGTTCCGAACCCAAACGGCGGTCTCACGCGTTCGGAACGTACCATTTCCGCCCCAGCCACAGAGACTTGACTTTGTATAAAAAAATCTATATATATGGAATATACAGAAACACGGAAGTAGGATGGATATGCGCAAGCTCAAAAGGAGACGACCAGTATGAAGCCGAACTACGATCTACTTATTGTCGGAGGTGGCGCTGCCGGACTTACCGCCGCCCAGTACGGCGCACGGGCAAATCTCAGAACGTTAGTTGTAGAGCAGACTGCCAACGGCGGTCAGTGTCTGCTGATCGAAGGACTGGAAAACTATCCCGGTTTCCCCGAACCCATCGGAGGGATGGAGTTCACCCAACGGTTCGAGGAACAGGCGAAACGGTTCGGGGCGGAGTTTCTGACCTCGGGCGTACACAATATTGACAAAGACGGAGACGTATTCCGCGTCCAGACCGGAGAAGGCGAGATCACCGCGCATGCCGTGGTTCTCGCTACCGGTGCAAAGCATCGAACCCTCGATGTCCCCGGAGAGGAGCGGCTCAGCGGGAAGGGGGTATCGTACTGCGCAACCTGCGATGGTCCGTTCTTTCGAGGCAAAAAGATGATTGTCGTCGGCGGCGGCGACGCAGCTTTTGATGAAGCTCAGTTTCTGTCCAATTTGAGTGACAACATCTTGTTGGTTCATCGACGTGATGCGTTCCGAGCTCAGAAATCGCTCATCGAGCGCGTGGAGAAGAATCCGAACATTGAGCTGCGGACAAACACCGTCATTCGAGAGATCCATGGCACAACCACCATGATGGGCATGGAAAAGGTTTCCTCAGTGACCTTCGAGGACACGTCCACGGGCGATACCTACGAAGAGGCAACAGATGCTGTGTTCGTCTTCATCGGCTCGATCCCCCAAACCGCCCTTGCAGAGACGGCAGAGAAGGACGAAGCCGGATACATTCGCACGAATGAGCTCATGGAGACCTCGATTTCCGGCCTATACGCGGTCGGTGACGTTCGAAACACCCCATTCCGCCAGCTGGTGGTGGCCGCCGGCGACGGTGCGATTGCCGCCCACGCGGCCTCACAACACATTGACGAGCTCTCCGAGAAGGCGGCGCAAACGGTGGCGGCAACGGTGTGAGCAGCAGACAGCCGGTCCGTCGGTCGGCTGGACGAGGCTAGCGCGTTCAACTACAATAGGGCCCCGGTGACGCTGTGTCGCGGGGCTCTTTTTTTTTGTGTATGTGGCATCGAATTATCTTATCCGCCGTTAATATCCTTTGTGTCACTGTTGCCGCGTCGGCTGTACCCGCCGAGGGACTCTTTTGGAGTCTCGAGTACGACCGTCCGGAGGACGCAGCCGCCCAACTTGTTTCTGAAATGAGCGACGAGGAGATCGTTGCGCAAACATTTCTCATGGGGTGGCCGTCAATCGAGCCGACCGACGAGCTTCTCGAATGGGTACGGCGTCGCAATATTGGCGGCATCAAGTTGTTCGGATGGAACTCCGGCGATCTCTCGCGCCTTGCCGGCAGCATCGGAACTCTGCAGCAGGAAGCGCTCGATTCCGCTTACGGCATACCGATGCTCACTGCCACCGACCAGGAAGGAGGCTGGGTACGACACATTCGCGGCTCGACGGCGGTAACACCCGGCAACATGGCGATCGGCGCCACCGGCCTCCCCTACGATGCGTATAAGTCGGGCTACTATATAGGACGGGAGCTGCGGGCTCTGGGCATCAATATGAATTTTGCGCCGACGGTGGACGTCTATCGCAATTTCGAGGCCCATGTCATCGGCCCGCGTTCCTTTGGCTCCGACCCGATCGTAGCCGGGACACTTGGTGGAGCATACGTTCACGGCCTCGAAGACTCTCGCGTCATTTCCACCGCGAAGCACTTTCCCGGCCACGGCGGCGCTTCGGGAGATTCGCACGGGATTCTGCCGGTGCTTTCTGCGAGCATGGACGAGCTGTGGGATCGCGATCTCGTACCATATAGAATGCTCATCGCCGACGGGCTTCCCGCAATTCTGAGCGGGCATTTGAGTTTTCCCGAAATAACCGGGGACGGCACACCCGCATCGGTTTCTTCGGTGTTCAAACAGCAGCTTCTGAGAGATCGCCTCGGATTCGAGGGTATCGTCGTTACCGACGATCTCCACATGGGCGGGGCCACTACATACGCCGCACAGGAGAATCTGAGCTTCGCCGAGCTCTGTCTCGAGGCACTCAAGGCAGGAAGCGACATGATCTTGCTTTCGCAAACGCCCGACCCGGACGGAGACATTTGGCAAACAATCCTCTCCGAATACCGTACGAACGAAACCTTCCGCACCCGGCTCCGCCGGTCGGTAGAGCGAGTCCTTACCGTCAAGTTGCGCTACCTGCGCCCGGATAACCGCGTACCCCTGATTCCCGATACCGAGCGCGTGGATGAGCGTATACCCGACCCCGAGGGAGAAGCCTTTTTTCGAGATCAAGCCTACCGAAGCGCTACGGCGGTGCGCGATGCCGACATCCCATTCCGCATTTCCGAAGATGAAAGCGTGCTTCTTGCAGGGAAGGATGAGGATTTCTTGAGAATCGGGCAAGAGCGATACCCCGAGGCGGATGTGTTTCGCATGAACGGCGGGACCTTTTACTCGCCCGCTCCGGATACACCGGAGGATTTTCGTCAAACGGCCGGCGAATACGATGTCGTACTGTTCTGCCTCTCTGATCCGGCTACGTTATCGGTGTTATCGAAAAGCGAGGATATGGACGCACGGATAGCGGTCATCAGTACACTTACACCGGTATATCTCAGCGAAACACCATGGATAGACAGCGCCGTCGCCGTCTACGGCTGGGGAGTCGAGTCGTTGCGTGCGGGATACGCCGTGTTAAGCGGGGAGATTGCCGCCGAGGGCAGACTTCCGGTAGACATGGAGTAACCCATGTCGTGGAGCATTGCCAAACCCCATGAGCTCTCTGCGATTATCGAGTTTCTCAAAGAGCGTGAGCATACCTGCGTGCCCTTCGTCTCGCACCTGCTGAAGGACGACAAACCCGCCTTCCCGTCAAAAATCAAAAAGAGAATCTTTAAGCTCGAAAGCCGCGAATATCCCGGAGAGATTGCCGGCCTCGTGTTGCAGACGACGTTCGGCTTTGTCTTTCCGGTTCTCGATACACCGACAGCGGAGCGGGACCCACGTCTCCATGAGCTCTCCCGCAGACTGAAAAAGGGGCTCTTTCATGCCGTTACAATGATGGGACGAGATCCCGACGTTGCGCGCATAGAAAAGATATTTGGGCGCGCCCCCGATACTCGCGTCGTCTACTACATCATGGCGCGCCTCGGCGGGCCTCCGCCGCGCCGCACGCCTCCACCGTCGGGATACGTATTCCGCCGCGCCGGATTATCCGATTTGGATGCACTCTTACCGCTGCAGGCTGCGTATGAACGGGAAGAAGTAATCGTAGACAATCGCGAGGTCAACCGGAACGTTGTCTACCACAACATGCGAAGCGCGCTCGAAAGCCACCTGACCTATATTGCCGAGCTCCCGAACGGCACGCCGGTGGCCAAGGCCGGCACCAACGCACGCGGGCTCACCTATGATCAAATCGGAGGCGTGTATACCGTTCCTGAAGAAAGAAACAAAGGGATCGCGCGTGAACTAATGAGATGCGTCATGGACGAGGTTCACGCCGCGGGCAAGAATACCACACTGTTCGTAAAGCAGCATAACGATGCGGCAATCTCGATGTATCGCCGGTTAGGGTTCGAGCGTAAAAACGATTTCGCGATAAGTTACTATCACCAATGAAGCATTGTAGCCGCCTGCCGCTGCGCCCACCGCCGGCGCCGACGGTCTACAGTACGGCCGGCGGCCTTGGCGCCGGCGGCTTTGGCAGTGGCGGCTTTGGCAGTGGCGGCTTTGGCAGTGGCGGCTTTACTCCCGGCGGCCTTGGCGCCGGCGAATCCGCTCGAGTCGCCGCGTGAGCTCACCGCGAAATGCCGCGCTGTGCGGCCATGACAACAGACGCGTCACGAGACGCTCAGCTTCGGAAAGGTCTTTCCGCTTATGTTCGAGGTGCTTTGCAACCTCGATGCCGGCCGTTATGCTCGAGTAGCGTTCCAGCACCTCCCGCCACACTCCCGCCGGCGTGTCGAAGCTCCCCCTCCGGCGGTAGTACTTGCCGAGCTCGTGGGCCGCGCGTACCGACTGCCGCGCAGACTCCGACTCGCGCACGACCCGGTGTAATACATCGAGCCCCTCCTCTCGGCCTTGTGAGAGAAGCATTCGTCCAAGCTGATAGGTATCCACGTTCGTCACATGGGCGGGGTCCTCAAAAGAGCGCTCCACGCGGGCGAGGAGTGAAACGAGGCTCTCTATGTCCTGAAGATGATGGGCAAATACATCCTCGAGCAGAGCTGCATTTCCCGACCTCAAGTACTCGAAGTAGCGCTCGGGCACCTCGCCGCTTGGCAGGTCCCGCTCACGGGTGATGTCCAAGACACTGCGCTCGATTGTAGAGAGCGTGCAATCGGGGAGCCTCGTCTTCCACAACCGACGTGCCATGTAGAGAAGATCGAGCTGTGCCCCGATCGGGAGGCGCATCCCGTTGAGTAAGAACCGGGTCGTGAGCACTTGCGAGTCAAAGCCCTTGCCGTTGTAGGAAATCAATAGATCTTCCTCATGTATGAGCGAGGTGAGTACCTCGAGAAACGCGGGCTCGGCCGGATAATCGCTCATGAACAGTTGCGCAGTTGATACTCCCTCGCCGGTCAGCCGCGCGAACCCCACCAAGAAGGCAATTGTTCCTGCCCCTGAGGAAAGGCCCGTGGTTTCCGCATCGAAAAAGACGAGCTTGTCGGCCTCGAAATCGGCGGGGACAACACTCGAGCTGCGGGTTTTTAAGATGCTACGCACATACGCCGCGCTCTCGCTTGCAACCTCCGTGCGCCGTAGCCACACCCCTTCGGCCGGCTCCTGCCAGCGGCCGCCGGCGCTGTCGG
>JAWLED010000016.1:26196-43218 GCA_041686235.1 Spirochaetia bacterium
TCGTGGATCGGTTGTGTTTGAGGTGTTTTAGCCGGTCGTAGAGCTCGGAGCCCATTCAGATATCCACCCGTGGAGAAAATCAAGCACCGCTTGTTTTGGGTTTCTCTCGACTTCTTCCCGCGCATCTCGCGGGCCCACGCACGAGGGGCAGCCTTCCTCACACGGACACTGCGTTACGAGCTCAGACGCGGCATGCAGCACCTGCCCCGACTTCTCTACAAAAGCCTCGGCCAGGCCACTGCCACCGGGATAGGCATCGTAGATGTAAAGACAGGGTACCCCGAAGTGCGGATCTCGAATACGCTCCGCAATCCCGATATCACGCGGCTCGCATAACAGAAACACTGGTGCTACGTTTTTGATGACCGTACCCAGCCGCGCAATGGTGCCCGCCCGGCTCTCCGGGGGGAGTGCATTTAGTGCGCGGCCGGACGGCGTATTCTCGTCAAACACCAGGGCAACGCTACGCGTGTGCATTTCCTCCTCGGGAAGCGAAATCTCGCCGTAGCCGACATTTTCGTGCGTATGGTAACGGAGCTTCTTGAACTTCGCGACCTGCGTACGCACCAAGACGTCCCCTACAGCAGCCCGCGCCCCGGCTGCGTCGACCCGATAATCTTCTTCCAACACTTTGATGTCCCGCTTTACGAGCGCGTCGGTGAAATAGTTCACCGAGGTCTCCTCGACATAGGCTCTGCGATTCGGGAGATCGAGTTGGTTCACAACGAATTGCCTGCCGCGATGAATGTATATCGCGTTGTCGAACAGCAACTCTTTTGCCGACGGACGATCCGTCTCTCCGATAACGGCATCCTTTCCCTGAGTGGTGTCCACAATGACCACATTGTCCGAGGTCGCGCTCCGCAGTGAAATGCTCTCGGCCGGATAGGCACGATCGGCCCAATAGTACCTGTTGCCGGTGCGGCGTATCGTGCCCTGCTCTTCGAGATAGGCGAGGTATTCATCTACCGCCCCGCCGTACTCCTCCCCCTCGGTAAACGGCAGCTCGAAGACGGCGCATTTGAGATGGTCGAGAAGGATATACATGTTGTCGGGATCCACGAACGCCGACTCGGGGTTTCTCCCGAAGAAATACCCGGCATGTGTCACCATATACTGATCCAACGGTGCAGACGAGGAGACAAGAACGGCCAGCGACACATCCGTTTTTCGCCCCGCACGCCCGGCCTGTTGCCACGAAGAAGAGATGGACCCGGGGAATCCGCCGAGCACGGCCGCGTCCAATCCCCCGATATCGATCCCGAGCTCGAGCGCGTTCGTCGAAACGACACCCTGTATGGTACCCTCGCGCAGACCTCTTTCCACCGCACGGCGCTCGCTGGGAAGGTAGCCCCCGCGATAGGCTTCCACTCGAATGCGCTCATTGTCGGTATACACGTTTTCCAGGCTCTTGTTGATGTAGGAGGCTATCAGCTCGGTTCGCACGCGAGACTTCGCGAAAACAATGGTCTTTATGCCGGCACGCAGAAGTCGCAGCGCAATCTTTTGTGCCTCGTTGACCACTCCGCGCCGGATGCCCTGAACCTGGTCGACCAGAGGCGGGTTATAGAGGACCACGTGCTTCTCGCCCGAAGGTGCACCGTTATTGTCGATGAGCTCGACCGGTTCTCCGAGGATTGCCGCTGCGAGATCGGCGGGATTTCCAATGGTGGCGGACGAACAGATAAATACGGGGTCCGTCCCATAGAATCGTGCCACCCGCTTTAGTCGACGGATGACGTTGGTCACGTGAGAGCCGAACACACCGCGGTAGCTGTGGAGCTCGTCGATTACCACGAAGCGCAAGTTCTTCAAAAACGTAATCCACTTCGGGTGGTTCGGCAGTACGCCGGCGTGGAGCATATCCGGGTTCGAGATGACGACCTGCCCTGTGGTGCGCGCCGAGGCACGCACCGACGACGGCGTATCCCCATCGTAGGTTGCAACCTTGACCGGAAGGTCTCCGTAGAGGATCGACTCGTTGAGCTCCGATTGCTGGTCCTGCGACAAAGCCTTCGTTGGGAAGAGGTACAGAGCCCGCGCTTCCGGTTGTTCGAGAATCGTTTGGAGTACCGGGAGGTTATAACAGAGCGTTTTACCCGAGGCCGTGGGTGTGACGATTACCGCATTCTTTCCGGCACGTACTGCTCGATACGACTCCGCCTGGTGACTGTAGAGCCTATGCACGCCGCGTGAGGCGAGCGTCCGAGAGAGCACCGGATGGAGATCGGCGGGCAGGTCGTCATAGCTCCCCTCCCGTGGCGGGATTCTCTCCCACCGTGTGACGCAGCGCATGAAGTCCTCATCGGATCCAAGCGCATCGACGATTGCCTGCAGCTCGCTCATACTGTTGGCGGAGTGTATCACACGTGGCCGGTCGGAGGGTAGAGGATTACCTGAGGTCTGAGAAAACAAAAGATTTTCTTGACCCAATGCAAACTCGAAACCTACAATGAGCGCATATGAATCAAGTACTTTCGATCGTCATGGGCGGGGGTAAAGGTACACGCCTCTACCCGCTCACTCAAGAACGCGCCAAGCCCGCCGTTCCCTTCGGCGGAAAATACAGACTGGTGGACATACCGTTGTCCAACAGCATCAACGCCGGCTTTCTAAAGATCTACGTGTTGACGCAGTTCAATTCCGCTTCGCTGCACCTGCACATATCAAACACCTACATTTTCGACTCATTCTCCAAGGGATTCGTCGAGGTCCTCGCCGCAGAGCAGACCTTCGAGCACTCAGGGTGGTATGAGGGAACGGCGGATGCCGTGCGAAAGAACTTTTTGCACTTTCGCCCGCACGAGCCGTCTCATTATCTGATCCTCTCCGGAGACCAACTGTACCGCATGGACTTGCAAGACTTCTTCCACCGCCACGTAGAGTCCGGCGCGGACGTCACGGTAGCGGCCACGCCGGTCGACCGGGAACAGGCGGAGAGCTTCGGCATCCTGCAGGCCGACACCCAAGGCCGTATCACCTCATTCGTGGAGAAACCCCCGTTGTCGGAAAACATTGACTATCTTCGCATACCCGGGGAGCTACATCCCGACCCGGCACAGGCTGCGGCGGGGAGAGAGTATCTTGCCTCCATGGGGATCTATTGTTTCAACGCCGATGCACTCGAAAAGGCCCTCGATAATGATCTTACCGACTTCGGCAAGGAAATCATCCCGGAGCTTATCGACACGGCAAACGTCTCCGCCTATGTTTTCTCAGGGTTCTGGGAAGATATCGGAACGATCCGCTCCTTTTACGAGACAAATCTCAACCTTACCGGCTTCAAGCCCGACTTCAACTTCTACGAAGAACACAGCCCCATCTACACCCACCGCAGAGACCTCCCCGCTTCCAAGTTCAATTCGTGCACCCTCAAAGAGGTCCTCGCCGCCGACGGGTCGATCATAACCGACTCACGCGTGACCAGATCTATTATCGGCGTGAGGTCCGTTGTGGAGAGCGGGTGCGAGCTCGAAGGGGTCGTGTGCATGGGGGCGGATTACTACGAGCCGGAGGACCGAAAGCGCGGAAACGCCGCGGATGGTATACCCAACATCGGAATTGGACACAATACCATCGTAGGCGGTGCCATCATCGACAAGAACGCGCGGATTGGGGAAAACTGCCGTATCGGCGTCGATCAGGACCACTACGAGGACGGTGATTTCACCACGCATTACGTGAGAGACGGCATCATCATCATTCCCAAAGGGGCCGTCGTTCCCTCCGGCACCGTGATATAGTGAGTTCGCTCTGTACCTCGGTATCCCGGGTTACAGGAGAGCCGCGCGAAGCCCCGGCAGTAAACCGCGGTCGGAAGGCACGAGCTCGAGCGTCTCGACCTCCTCGAAATCGAACCAACCTACTTCTTCGTGCTCGCGCAGCGTAACGGGATCGGCGGGCATAACCACGCGGTAGGCTTCCAAGCGAAACGGCACGCCACGGTGGGTAAACCCGCCGCGCGCGAGGAAGGATTCTACGTTCACCTCGACACCAAGCTCTTCACGGAACTCCCGAATGAGCGAGGCCTCGGCGCTTTCGTTTTCTTCCACTTTGCCGCCTGGAAACTCCCAGAGGCGGCTGTTGACGCCGCCGACGGTCCGCCGAGCAAGCAGCATCTTGCCGTTGCGCCATGCAATACCGGCAACCGACAGCCGCGGCGCCGGCTTATGTGTCGTTTTAGAGGAAGAGGACACGGTGGAGAAGGAAGTGGAGGACCCCGATGAGGATACCCACGGTCCCGAATACCGCGCTGTTCTTCCCAAAAATGTTGTCGATCTTATCGACGAACGGCGAGCTGACGTTTGATCGGCTTCGATAGTACTGCAGTAGAAGGATCAAGCCCAGAACGAGCCCCGAGATGGCGGGCACGATGTCGCCTACGACCGGAACGTCACCTTCGCTGACCGAAAGCAATTTGAAAAAGCCGACGACAAACGTGACGATCCCCAAGCCGAAACGAAACCCGTCGTTTTGCATGAGCTCTTTGTTAAATACCGAGCTTAGATGTAGCTTCTCGTCCATACCGCCGACAGAGAGGGCTACCCCTGCAAGTATATTCGTTAACACCGAAAGCAAATAGATCTGATACATATAGCTACACCTCGCACCTCATGGTCGGATTTGCTTAAATCATAGGAGATTTGCTTAGTGCGGTCAATCGTCGTCAATCTTCGGCGCTCTGTATCGCACTTTGCACGGTCACGCTCTCCGAGAGCGCCTCTATCTCGGCGCTCAGCAATCCCGTTTCGGGGCCGACTTCCACCTGGTGCTGGAAGACTCGATCACTCCCTCCTGATTGCGGCAGCACATCCTTGACTTCTGCAGCAACCGCTCCGTCGGCATCGAGGAACCGCACCACCACGATAGGATCTTCGATCGTACCGTCCTCGCCTACACCGGCTTCGTCGGAACCATTCTCCGGGGGACGAACGTCGAGCGTTACAAGAGCTTCAGTGCCGATCTTCGTTGCCGAAATGGAAAACTCGTAACCGCCGATCGTTTCCGTGGTGGTTGGTCCCGACAAGAAGAACACGTATATGGCGTATATCACGAGGACGATCATCACATCGATGAAAATGATGGTAAGAGAACGATTGCCGCCGAAGATACCTGTCTTTTTCGGGTGTCGTTCTACGCGTTCCTCTACGGCCTCGGGACCCCGTCCATAGTACTGTGTCCGCCCGTCGTCTCTCACCGGAGCAACCTCGCCGACTCTCGGGAAAGCACTTCAAGCAAATCCTCGGCGATAAACCATCCGTGCTCCTCGAAACACCGTTTACCGACAGCGTCATGGAGCACGACACCGGCGACTGCCGCGGAGTATGGCGGCGCGCCCCGGGCAATGAAGGCGGCAATGATCCCGGAGAGCACATCTCCGGTGCCCCCGGTCCCCATTGCCGGGTTCATCCCGTCCAAGACCGCGTAACGCCCCTCAGGGCCGGCTATGACGGTAACGTGAGACTTCAGCACGACAACCGCATCGAGCTCACGGGCTGCCTCCATAGCCGTCTCGAACGGCTGCTCGAGCACCGAATCCAACGACGCCTCCAACAGTCGCGCAAACTCACCGGCGTGGGGGGTAAGCACCCAGCGTCCGCCCAACGTCGTTTTCTGCCACGAGCTCGCCGTGTCGCCCCCACTGCGCATCTCGGCAAGCAGGTTGATGCCGTCGGCATCGAGGACTCCCGGTACGGCAGAGTCGAATATTGCCGAAAGAGAGCTCATGCGACCGGGGCCACGTCCCCACCCCGGCCCAACCAACACCGCGTCGTGTCCTTCTAAGACCGGATCGTCTCCGCTCCACTCGGCAACCATCACCGAGCGCATTTGAGCTGCGAGCACGGGATAGACACCCTCGTCGGCAAATACGCGTACCATGCCGGCCGTCGTACGAGCGGCAGCAGTAGCGGCAAGCGCGGCCGCGCCCGAAGTACCGCGTGAGCCGGCATATACCGCGAGTACCCCTCGCCGATGCTTGTAGTCGGTATGGCCGACCGGCGATATCATCCGAGCGACATCGCCTTCGCCAAGAAGCTCTCCGAGCAGCTCTTCCGATGTCGTGAGAACCGGAGGGAAGCCCAGCGCAATGCGGCGAATGTCGCCGCAGGCCGATCGCGCCCGGGGGAGGTAGAGGCATCGCTTGGGCAGTCCCATCGTCAACGTCATATGTGCGTGAACGAGCGGGTTTCCGCTGCGATAGTCATCCGCGAGCCCGCTCGGCACATCTACGGCAACCACCTCCGCACGCGACGCATTGATTGCTTCGACGATGTCGGAGAGGGGCCGTCTGAGGCCCCCGCGGATTCCCGTTCCCGCTATACCGTCGAAAACGACATCGGCACCTTCGAGGACCTCTACCGCTTCGCCATGCCGGCTATCCCACGGAAAGATCGGCACACCGAGTCGGCGTAATATGTCGAGATGGAGCTCCGCATTGCCCTTGAGCTTTGCGGATACGGGAACGGCCGCTACGTCCGGCACACCCTCTATATGAGCCTGTCGCGCCATGACCAACGCGTCGCCGCCGTTGTTCCCCGCCCCGGCGACAAACACCATCCGCCTCCCGCAGCTCTCGGAGGCCGCACGCCATGCAGCAAAGGCCTTTTGCCCGGCGTTTTCCATGAGCAGGAGCCCCGGTATCCCGAAATCTTCCTGAGCACGGCGGTCTATGGCTGCCATTTCCTGCGATGTTACGATCTTCATGTCACAGCCCATCCCTCACCGGCGGCCCGGCGCGGCCGCCTCGCTATGAGCGATCGGCGCGCGTGCCTACGCAGCCGCTACTGAAGCTCGGTATCGAGGAGCCGGTCGCTTCTCCACCACATGAGCTCAGCGCGATCCTGAAATCCCAGTAGGGCCACGAGGACTCCGTCAGGAGACACGGAGAACGTCTTGTATGCAACGGCCTCATCCTGGACCTCGAGATTTCTTCGGCGCACCACCCGTCCGCCGGTATTCATAATGAGGAGCTGAGTCTGCTCCTCGTCTTCTCGGCTGAGAAAGTACAAGTGATTGCCCGGCGCCGTCCCGACGAATTCATACATATGCTCCGTTGTTTCTCTATCGAAGATATTGGAGCCGGAAGCGGACTGGGTGTTTTCGGGGATATCGACGTAGTCCTCGTACTTCCCCGAGTCGAGGTCCAACCAATACACCCGAGATGCCGTGCGGTTGATTCCGTAATTCGACCCGGTATCCGTATCATAGCTCTCTTCGTAGTAGTCCAACTTGAGATAGAGCCGACGCACGTTCTGATCCGGTATGATGGTTCCCAACTGAGGGATAACATCATCGCCTTCCGGTACCGGAAGGCGGTCGAGGGAGATCTCGGTGTTGTAAATGGGATCGCCAGTCTCGTCGTACCAGAACACCAACCACGAGTCCATTGTTCGAGAGACGACGACGATCTCGTCGTGGGCGGTTACATGTACGTTCTGAATGTAGGGAAACGGCGTACCGCCGATGCCCTCCTGCCCGAGATAGTCGATGAGGTCTCCCGAAGGACTGAAACGCAACACGATTCGGTTGAGGGTGACGCCGAGCTCGTCGTCGTGGATACTGCGCTCACCCGAAACCTTGTCTTCGGCTATGATTTCCTTGTCGCTTGTCACCGCTACTTCACCGACCTGGTTAAACGCATAGGGATGAGCGCGCTTGTTTGTTACGGTGTTTTCCGTCGGCGTAGCCTGCAGCAACACCGGGCGCGGGTTCGTATCCGGGTCATACCATAGCGAGAGCAAATCTCCGTACGAGGTAAACTCCATGACCTTGTTCGATGCGCCGTTGGCTACGTATACGAGCCCGTCGCGCATGACCACCCGAGTCTTTTCATCGAGAGGGCCGCCGTCGACTTGGAAGAGATCGATCTCGTCCTCGCCGCGCCCGATATCGAGGTCAAACAATACGTCGCGATCGAGAGAACGCACTTGCCCCGGCATGCATCCGGACAGCAAAAAGACGATGAGAAGAATTCCCCCGAGAGCTACGTCGGAACCGGTTGGTCTCCATTTCAAGGCATTCGTATCCTATCGGTAGCTTTGGTGCCTGTCAATGTTGCCTGCCCGGCAATGTTGACCGGCGCCGTTCAAAAGAGATACATTTTGCGCATGATTCAAAAGGCAATCGACGTTCTCTTCGGGTCTAAACACGAAAAAGACCTCGAAGACCTTCTCCCGATTGTCGGTCGCATCAACGAGCGTGAGGCTTGGGCAATGAGCCTCGAGCCCTCCGATTTTCCTCGCCAAACCGAGGATTTCAAGCGCAGAGTACAAGAGGGAGAGTCCCTCGACGCAATCCTGCCCGACGGATTCGCGCTCGTACGAGAGGCGGCCCGACGAACACTCGGAGAGAGATTATACGACGTCCAACTCATAGGCGGCATCGTCCTGCACCAAGGGCGCATTATGGAAATGAAAACCGGAGAGGGAAAAACGGTCTCTTCGGTGACCGCTGCGTATCTCAACGCACTAACCGGGAATACCGTCCACATTGTTACCGTAAACGACTACCTTGCCGAACGCGATGCGGGGTGGATGGCACCGGTCTTCGAGTACCTCGGAATCACCGTTGGCCATATCGCCGCCCAGATGGACAATGAAATCCGAAAAGAAAGCTACCAAAAGGACATTGTATACGGTACAAACAACGAGTTCGGGTTCGACTATCTGCGCGACAACATGCGCTATGACGCCTCCCGAAAGGTGCAAAGCGGTCATCATTTCTGCATCATCGACGAGATAGACTCCATACTCATTGACGAGGCTCGTACGCCGCTCATCATCTCCGGAAAAGCCGAAGACGACGTAAAGAAATACATGGACGTGAATCGTGTCGTCGGTGAGCTCGTCGAGTGTGCAAAGGACCCGGAAACCGGCGATTATCCTGAGGAGCCGCAGGGGGATTACAAGCTCGACGAGAAATCGAAGCGTGTTACCTTTACCGACGAGGGGCTCAACCACCTCGAGGAAATTCTGCAGAAAAAGAAGATCATAGACGGCTCACTCTTTCTCGACGACAACTTCGAATACATACACCACGTGACCCAGGCCGTGCGCGCTCATAAGCTCTTTCATCGGGACCAGCAGTACGTCGTCTCCGAAGGTAAGGTGGAAATCGTAGACGAGTTCACCGGGCGCATTCTGCACGGGCGCCGCTATTCCGACGGCCTCCATCAGGCAATTGAAGCCAAAGAAGGCATCCAAATTGCGCAGCGCAACCGTACCCTTGCCACAATCACCTTCCAGAACTTCTTTCGCATGTACGACAAGATCTCCGGCATGACCGGTACCGCCGAGACCGAGGAAACGGAGTTCGGCAAGATCTACGGCCTGGATGTCGTAGTCGTTCCCACCAACCGACCGGTTGCCCGTGTCGATGAAGACGACCTCATCTATCTTACCGACGACGATAAGTACACCGCCATTTGCGATGAGATAGAAGAAGTCAACTCGAAAGGCCAGCCGATGCTCGTAGGCACGGTCTCTGTGGAGCGCTCGGAGAAACTCTCGAAGATGCTTACCGGTCGCGGCATACGCCATGAGGTGTTAAACGCCAAGAATCATGCCCGAGAGGCCATGATCATTGCCGAAGCCGGCGCCAAGGGAGCGGTTACCATCGCGACCAACATGGCGGGCCGCGGGACCGACATCAAGCTCGGAGGCAACCCGGAGTTTCGTGCTCGCCGAAAAGTCGGCGAGGACGCCGGTGAAGAGGAGTTTCTCGAGACCTACCGACGTGAGCGGGAAACGTGGATGCCCCAGTACGCGGAGGTCAAAGAGGCCGGCGGGCTGTACGTGCTCGGTACCGAGCGACACGAGGCCCGACGCATAGACAACCAGTTGCGCGGACGTTCGGGACGTCAGGGAGACCCCGGTCGATCCAAGTTCTTCCTGTCCATGGACGACGATCTCATGCGCTTGTTCGGCGGGGGACGCATAAACCTCCGCTCCATCATGGAACGCGGGCTCCCCGAAGGAGAGCCGCTGAACCACTCGATGATCAATAAGTCCATCGAGCGCGCCCAGAACAAGGTAGAAGAGCGTAACTTCGAGGTCCGCAAACATTTGCTCGAGTTCGACGATGTACTCAACGAGCAACGGAAAATGATCTACGATCAACGCGACGCAATTCTCACCGACGATAACCTCAAAGAGCGTGTCCTCTCGACGGCGGCAGACGTTATCCAGGAACACATCGGCGAATACGAGAAGTCTCGCGGTCAAGACCGCGCGCTCCTCAGCTCGTTCTTGACCTCCGTTAAGGACACTCTTCTCTATACGCCCGCACGCACCGAGGAAGAGCTCGCCGAGCTCGAGCCCGAAGAGCTAAAGCGCACGCTCTTGGCCGATATGCGAGCCGACATTGAAGAGAAAGAAGAGGTGGCCGGTGCCGAGCGTCTCAACCTTGCCATACGGCATGAGTACTTACGCAATATCGACTCGAGATGGCAAGATCACTTAGAGAATCTCGAAGCGTTGCGCGAGGCGGTGTATCTGCGCAGTTATGCGCAAAAGAACCCGTTACTCGAGTATAAGCTCGAAGGCTTTCAGATTTTCGATGAGCTCATCTACAATATCCGGTCCGCCATAGCCCGAAAACTCTTTGCCGTACACGCGGACGGTTTTCGAAGCGAACACCGCCCGGACACGCCGGCGGCAACCGGTACGGCCCAACATGCCGGCATGCAGATGATCGGCGGCTCGGCGGCGCCTCGCGGGAAGGGAAGCGGGGGCTCAGCCGCCGCAGGCGGCGGTACGGCTACAGCGACGTCACCACAGCAAGCACAGCGAACGGTTCAAAAGGTGGGGCGGAACGACCCCTGCCCGTGTGGCAGCGGCAAGAAATACAAATATTGTCACGGAAGATAGACACAGGCGAGCGGATAGTGCATCGCGCGGCGGCGGCGGCGGCGCCGCAGCGCACGGGGTGGAACGGGGCGGCGTTTTTGGGTCGCGCCCGTAACTACGTTTTCCTTATGCGGTCTTGATCGGCACCGATGCTACCCAATCGAGTCGGGCAACTCGTGGTCCACCGACTCGGTGGGTGCGCTTTCCTGAGGGACTGTTGTTTCACCGGTATAGGCATTGATAAGTGTAAATACCGCAAACATCACAATGATGACAATCGCTAAACGTCGCATGTAGGCATAACCCTCCCCGCTTGCCGTTCCTATCCCACTGATCTTCTTTCCGTTATTTTTGAATACCTCATTTTAATGCAAGTATTCCATCGGGTCTACAAAAGAACCGTTCTTTATAATGGAAAAGTGTAAATGCGGGCCGGTACTGCGCCCCGTGTTCCCCATTCGTCCGATAACTTGGCCCTGATCTACGTATTGCCCGACGCTCGCCTCGAAACTATCGAGATGCGCGTACAAGGTCTGATAGCCGCCGGCGTGACGAAGTATGATGAACTTGCCGTAGTTGCCGTGCTGAGTCTCAACATGTGCAACTCGCCCCGCTCGGGCAGCCTTTATCGGAGATCTCCAGCGGGCGGCTATGTCGAGGCCGTAGTGCATGCGACGGATTCCCGTAAACGGGTCGTTTCTCATGCCGAACCCATCGGTATACCTTCCGCGAAGCGGATGAAGAAAGAGCTCGCCGAGAATCAGTTTTAGCTCATTTTCGTCCATCCGAGCATTTGGAACGAACAAGACTTGCCCTGAGGAAATGTCGGAGCTCGCAAGATCATTCGCATCGAGGATTGCCGTGGAGCTCGTATCGTATCGGTCGGCGATGGCCGCCAGATTGTCGCCTTGCTTGACCGTGTAGAGCAGCCCATCACGATTGGGAATCTCATAGACGTCTCCGACCTGCATCAGCCTCACATCTTGAATCTGGTTGAAGCTGACGATGGTATCCATGTTGAGGTCGTATTCAAAGGCCAGCCCCAACAACGTATCGCCGGGCTCGAGCTCGTGCTCCTGCACCTCTACCGACTCGAACTGATCCGTATTGACCTCAGCGCTCCCACCAATAACGTCATACTCATCGGGAGGGTCGAGATATTCAGAGAGCATATCCTCCCGCGCTTGTGCTCCCGGCAAGCTGAGGTCGGATGGCCGTGTAACTGCACGCGAAAAAGCCAGAGAGGGGGCGAGCACCGCGTTCAACGCAAAGAGCGTTCCGATCGCGGCGAGAATGACCGCAACATCCATGCTTGTGAATCGTGCTGAAAACCGGGCTCCGACTCGGTCGAGAAGCGCAACAAGACGGCTATTGAGCCTCGATGCCCCGTCATATGCAAAGCGGTTAGAAGCGCGACCGTGAGAATGCTCGCGATTCCAAGAGCTTCTCGTGGAGGCCTCGTGATCTCCCAGGAGTCTCATCCGGGCCATCAACCCGGTCCCGCCAACCGACTGACGGTCCAACACCCGAGGTGTCTCTCTCCGCACTCGCGCATCACCGGGGATGCGAACTCGTGTATGGCGGGTTGTGTCGGTGCCGTGGTTCAAGTTTCCCTTCGACCGCCTTCGTATCTTCTGTTTCGTCAACGTTTCAACCATATTCTCTTCACATATCGACATTAATACAAGAGCGTATTATAGTCTTTGACAATTACCTGGTTGTCACCTACCGCATTCATGAAGCATTTCCGGTCTCGTTGCCGTTCCGTCGACATAATCCTGTGGCCGTCCCTGTTTGCCGCGCTCCTGCTCATCTTGGGATTGAGCGCCGTACAAGTCCACGGCACCTCGATGGAACCCGTGTTGCAAGACCGACAAACCGTTTTCGTCAATCGATTTGCCTACGGGCTGCATTTACCCTCAACCGTGGGGTATCTTCTGTTCTGGGGGGCTCCGGCAGCAGGAGAAGTGATTATGTTCGAGCATCCCCGAGGCGGGCATTTGTCTGTGAAGCGCTCCGTTCTGGGACCGGGAGACAGCATTCAATTGAGCGGTGACCGCCTCTATGCCGATAATCGGTCGTGGCGGGTAACGCCGCTGGCGGCATCCCAGCTTGCCGGAAGGTCCGAGATACCGGCCGGCTACGTCTTCGTTGTGGGAGAGAATTCGTCCGAATCCTCGGATTCGCGAGATTTTGGTTTGGTGCCGATTTCCAAAGTGCGCGGCAGAGTAATGACGCCGTAGCACGGGGGTAGCATCTAAAGCATGAGTGACGCGCGGCCTAATCGACGCCGACTCAAATTTACTTTTCTCGTCATTGGGCTCCTTGCCGCACTCGTGCTTTATCGATACGGGGTCATTATGCTCGCCGGTGCCCCGGAAACCGCACAGGACTCACGAAGCGACGACACCCGCTCGGAGCGTGGACCGATACTCGATCGAAATGGCCGCCTTCTCGCACTTCAAACGGAGCTCGATACCGTGTCCGCCTGGGCACCCCACATAGAGAATCCTGAAAAGGTCGCTTCAATACTCTCGGAGATACTCGGCATTAACGAGCAGGCACTCAGAGAACGGATTCTCAGCGCCTCCGGGTATCTCGTGATTCGGCGCACCATCACGCCGTCTCAGAGCGAGGCGATAGAGGCTGCTATCGAGGCGGACGACCTCGAAGGGGTCCGACTCGAGCCGGATGTGGGCCGCAGCTATCCGGAAAAGCAACTCGCGGCGCACGCAATCGGGTACGTCGGCATGGGGAACCAAGGTCTCGAGGGCGTGGAGTACACCATGAACGACGAGTTGCGTCCGGAGGAGTCTGACGGGGGGTACGGCAATCAAGTCTTTTTGACGATCGACGTAAACATCCAACACGAGCTCGAACGCATATCCCAGAATGCGATGGCACAGCACGATGCCGACTCGGTCATGCTCCTCGCTATGGAGGCTGATACCGGCCATATGCTCGGATACGCGTCTGCCCCGTCGTTCGATCCAAATCGCTTTCAGGCCTTTAACGCCGATCAACGCGAAAATCGGCCCATCTCCTTTATTTATGAACCGGGATCCGTGTTTAAAATCTTCTCGATGGCCTCGTTCTTGGAGCTCGGCGGGATAGACAGCCAAGACACCTTTGAAACCAGCGGGGGATACGCAAGCGAGGGAGGCGGCTTCGAGATTCAGGATATCGGGGACTATGGAACCCTCACGACCGAGGGGATTCTGAAATACTCCAGCAACGTAGGGGCAGCCTACGCCTCGGAGAGCGTATCGTCACAGTCCTTCTACCACATGCTCAAACTCTTCGGTTTTGGTGAGCAGACCGACATAGAATTAAACGGCGAGGAGCGAGCACTGTTGGGGAGGCCCGATTCCTGGTCAAATCGGACAAAGCAAACGGTAGCAATCGGCCAGGAGATCGGGGTAACTGCTTTGCAGATGATTACCGCGGCAACGGTATTTGCCAATGACGGCATTCTTCTCAAGCCCCATATCATCAGTAAGATCGTTTCTCCCGACGGCAGGAACGTAGAACGGTACGAGCGGGACCCTGTCCGTGAGGTGCTTTCTCCTTCGACCGCCCGCACCATACTCGATGCAATGAATGCGGCTACCGAACCGGATGGAACGGCACGACGCATCCAAATCGACGGGCTCGATATTGCCGCGAAGACCGGTACCGCTGAGGTGTTTGATCCGACACAGGGACAGTACTCCGACGAAGAGTTTGTAGCCTCCACCATTGCCATGTTTCCCGCAGAGGCCCCCGAGATTATTCTCTATGTCGCTATAGATCATCCGAGGCAGGGGGGCTTCTACGGCGGGCGAATTGCCGTTCCCCTTGCACGCGAGGCGACCGAGTTTATCGTCGACTATCTCGGTATCCCGACCGACAACGACGATGTGCTCTCTCACTCGGGCCGGGTGGAGGCGAGCAAACCTCAGCTGCCGCAAATTGACGACACCGTTCCCGATCTCACCGGACTGCCCAAACGCACCCTGCTTCCGCTATTTGCTGAAGAGGAGCTGAACGTACAAATCAACGGTAACGGGTGGGTGGTAGACCAAGAACCTCCGCCGGGGACCGATATCGAGCCCGGTATGACGCTGCGAGTGGAACTCGAATGAGTATGTTCGAAGCAAATCTTCAAGCCCTCGACGCCGACTTGGCGCAGGTGGTCCGCGGCGCCCCCGAACCGGCAGCGGAACTCGAAATACTCGATACCCCCTCGGGCTTTCCCACCGCACGGTATGGGGGGCGTTATCTGCACGCCAAACGGGACCCGTGGGCGCGGGCACGCCGCGCGTTCACGCCGCAGTGGGTACGCGAGCATCCGGTCGTGGTATTCTTCGGGTTCGGCTTCGGCTACGAGGTAGAGACGTTTCTCTCCTACGCGGACGCTGAGGCCGCAATCGTGGTCGAGCCCGATCTCGGCCTGTTTTGCGCTGCTCTGGCGCACCGCCGCTTAGAAAAGGTTCTGTCCCGCGACAAAGCAAGCTTTCTCCTTGCCGCCGAACCCGATGCACTTGCCGGGGTCCTGCGAAAGTTCGAGCGACGCGCACCCGAGCGCTACGCCGTCAACGCCGAAGCTCTGTACCACCAGGAGTACTTCGAGAACGTGGACGCCGTTCTCGAGGCGGCAAAGAACCGGGCGCGCATCAACTCCAATACACTAAGACGTTTCGGACGCTTATGGGTGAGAAACCTCATCCGCAACGTGCCGGTTCTCGAACGCGCTCCCGGGGTACACGAGCTGCACAATCGGTTCGACGGCCTGCCGGCTTTGCTGTGCGCTGCAGGCCCGAGTCTCGATCGTGCCCTGCCCTACATCGCTCAACTCGCCGAGCGCATGCTGATCGTCGCCGTGGATACGGCGCTGCCCGCTCTTATGCAACACGGTATCGAGGCCGACTTTGCCGTAATTGTGGATCCGCAGTACTGGAACACTCGCCATCTCGACCGCCTCCGCCCCGAATCGAGCATACTGATTTCGGAGGCCTCCGCCCACCCGCGTGTGTTCCGCCTCTTCGACAATCCCACGTATCTGTGCAGCTCCATCTTCCCACTGGGAACCGTCCTCGAGGAAGCAGTAGGAGAAAAGGGAAAACTGGGAACGGGTGGCTCGGTTTCCACGAGCGCGTGGGACCTATCGCGGCTGCTCGGTGCCGATCCCATTTACTGTATTGGGCTGGATCTTGGATTTCCCTATCGCAGAACCCACGTACACGGGAGCTTTTTCGAAGAGCGAATGCACGTCCTTTCCGATCGCGTACGGCCGGCTGAGCAGCATTCGTTTCAATATATTAACGATGGCTCCCCCTTCGAAGTAGCCTCCAACGACGGCGGATACGTGCTGACCGACCAGCGCATGATGATCTACACCTGGTGGTTCGCAAACCAGGCACGTATACACCAGGTTCGCACCGTTAATCTCTCTCCCGGCGGGGTCGCAATAGAGGGGATCCCCGCGGGCAGTATCGAAGACCTACTGAGCCTCCCGTCGAGACGGGAAATGCTCGAGTCACGACTCAAACCGCTCCGTGCACGCGCCCGGAGCTCGACCCGGAGCTCGACCCGGAGCTCTGCCGGGAGCTCGACGGCGAGTGCTCCGCCGCCCGCTCCGGGGGCGGCGGAGGAACCCGGCATAATCGAGCCCTTCATCAGCCACTTGATCTCCCGCCTCGAAGCCTTCGCCGAGACGGCGCGTGAAGGTATTCGCCTCGTAGAGGAGCTCTCTCGCCACTCTGAACCCGACTTGTCTCGCCTCAACGACATCGATGCTCAGCTGGCCGCGTTTGAGTACAAGGACGTTGCAGGATTCCTTCTGCAAGAGGTCTCCGACCGCGTGCAGGCTGTTTCTCTACAGCGAAGCGTAGAAGGGGCTCTCGAGAGCGCCCGACTGTTGTACGAAGGACTCGAGGAGTCGGTGGATTACCACGTGTCGCTCTTGAGATTTGCCGTTCGTTTGCCGAACAAGTCTCAAGTTTTCAGTGACTCTGTCGAGAATTAAGAGTAAAGGGGCGAACCCTTTGTTATTAAGGCGGTATGCTACAGACGTCCAGGCATACCGCTTTTTTTTATTAATGGTCCGAACCTTGGGGGTATGCGTTCGAATGCCGTACTCGCGGTATTCGCGCGCTCCGCCCGGCTCGAGTGCATCGGCGCTCACGTAAGCAGA
>JAWLED010000090.1:0-10898 GCA_041686235.1 Spirochaetia bacterium
GCGGGAGGCGCAAACGGTGCCTTTTCCCACCGGGTGTCTATATCTCCCTACTGCCCAAACGGTTCTGCTGCTTCAATCAACAGAGTTATGGATACTTCTCGGAGACTATAAATTTTTCGTCTGTTATTTTCGTTCAAACACTCCTACACTAGAAGGGAGAGCTGGTACGGGTTCGTGCCGGTTTTAGCCAATCTGTAAGGGGGAGCGCCATGGAAACTGTTCGAGAAATCCTCCGACACAAAGGAAATGAGGTGTATTGGGTTGGACCGCACACTCCAATACACGACGCCCTCGAAGAAATGGCCGAGCATGATGTCGGCGCCCTGCTTGTCCTCGACGAACAAGAGAAACTGCGCGGCATCTTTTCGGAGCGCGATTACGCGCGGCGTATCATCGAGAGGGGCGAAGACCCCCGCACTATTCCCGTTGCTGAGGCCATGACCACAGAGGTGCGGGGCGTACTTCCTGAGCGTACAGTGGAGGAATGCATGGCGATTATGACCAAGAATCGCGTGCGGCACCTTCCGGTGTTTGAAGATGGAGAGCTTATGGGCCTTGTCTCCATTGGTGATGTAGTGCGAGCGGTGATCCACGAAAAGGAGTTTGTCATCGACCAGCTCGAGCACTATATTACTGGCAGCTTGTGAAGTATCTACGACGTTGTTGATAAAAACGCCATAATTCTTTCCATTGGTGACAGACAGCCACACGGACCGCTGTATGCCGGCACTCCGGGCTGTAAGTGCCGGGAGTGCCGTAGTTTTGTCGGAATCTATCAACAGTCTCCTTGATACTTCATGGGGTGGCACTTTGGGAGGGTGGCAGTGTACACTACCCGCGTCACCACCCAACGCCCAGCAATAAAACCAGGACAACCGAGATCAAGGAGATCTATACGTGAGCACAAAACAAGGTAACGTACTAACAGACTACCGGATTAAAGACATAGCCCTTGCCGATTGGGGTCGCAAAGAGCTCGACATGGCCGAAAAGGAAATGCCGGGCCTCGTTGCGACGCGCGAGAAGTACGGAAGCGAGAAACCCCTTGCCGGCGTTCGCATCACCGGAAGCCTCCACATGACCGTTCAGACCGCCGTTCTTATTGAAACGCTTGTGGCGCTTGGCGCGGAGGTGCGCTGGTCGAGCTGCAATATCTTTTCCACCCAGGATCATGCGGCATCGGCCGTGGTGGTCGGCCGGCCCGAGTCCGGGGGCACGACCGAGGAGCCGCACGGTGTGCCGGTGTTCGCGTGGAAGGGTGAGACCGAGGAGGAGTACTGGAACCTGCTCCTGCAGGCGCTTTCCTTTGAGACCGATGCGGAGATCGAAGGCTCGAAAGGGCCGCAGCTCATCGTCGATGACGGCGGTGACGCAACGCTCATGATGCATCTCGGCTACCAAGCAGAAGAGGATCCCTCCATCCTCGACAAGAAGGGCGACTCCCCCGACGAGCGAGCGTTGCTTCACACGCTGCGGCGTGTCTATCAGTCGAATCCGCGTAAGTGGCATGATGCGGTGAAAGAGTGGCGCGGCGTTTCCGAGGAAACGACCACCGGTGTGCATCGCCTCTACAAGATGGCCGCCGAAGGCTCGCTGCTTGTCCCGGCCATTAACGTCAACGACTCGGTGACGAAGAGCAAATTCGACAACCTCTACGGCTGCCGCGAGAGCCTCGTGGACGGCATCAAGCGGGCAACCGACGTAATGATTGCCGGTAAGGTGGCCGTTGTGTGCGGCTACGGAGACGTCGGCAAGGGCTCGGCGGAGAGTCTGCGTGGTCTCGGAGCGCGCGTGATCGTGACCGAGATCGACCCCATCTGTGCCCTGCAGGCGGCGATGGCCGGCTACGAGGTAACCACCGTAGAGGACACCCTTGGCGAGGCCGACATTTATGTGACCGCCACCGGCAATACCGATGTCATCACCGCCGACCACATGAAGCAGATGAAGGACCAGGCGATCGTGTGCAACATCGGCCACTTCGACAACGAAATCCAGGTGGAAGAGCTTACGAAGTTGCCCGGCATCGAGCGCGTGAATATCAAACCGCAAGTGGACCGCTTCGATTTTCCCGACGGTCACGGCATCTTTTTGCTCTCCGAGGGCCGACTCGTAAACCTCGGAAACGCCACCGGCCATCCGAGCTTCGTGATGTCCAACAGCTTCACCAACCAGGTGCTCGCCCAGATAGAGCTGTGGAAGAACCGTGAGAGCTATGAGCGAGACGTCTATGTACTTCCGAAGTCGCTCGACGAGGAAGTGGCGCGACTTCACCTCGAGAAGATCGGGGTAAAGCTTACGAAACTGCGTTCCGAGCAAACGGAGTATCTTGGTGTTCCGGAGGGCGGACCGTACAAATCGGAGCATTATCGTTACTAAGTCGCTAAGAAATTCGCCGACTATTTGAAGCAACAGGCCGCCTGGCCCGGTATCCCCCTATAGAGAATTTTCTCAATGGAGGGTACGATGGGCGACGCAATGATGAGCGGCGCGGGGATGCACAATGCGCCGAGTGATGAAGACGGACAGTTTTCCGTCGTGGTGGCGGAGACCGAACCGTTTTTTACCGATCTGATGAAGGTTTATGTCGACCTTCTGTGCCGTGGGGACCGAGAGGGTTCTCGCGCCATGTTCCGTTCCGGCGTTCGCTTTGCCGGTGCGGTAAAGGGGATGAGTCGCAGCAACGCGGGTGCGGCCACGAATGCGCGCACTGCGCTGGCGGCGAAGCAACACCTCGAGCGGTGCCTGTTCGCGCTGTATTCGGTGCAGCAGCGGACGCGCCCGAATCTGCCGCCGCCGCGCTCGGGGGAGACGGCCATAGAGAGCCGCGTCTTTGAGCGTGGTCTGGCGTTGCTCTCGGCGTTGCGCTCGGTAACGGCTCATCAAGAACACGTTTCACCTTCCCCGCCGTAGCGGGGACGGAAAGGAGCCAAGGTAGTGGATTCAAGACGTTATCTCTTCACCTCCGAGTCGGTCAGTGAAGGCCATCCCGACAAGTTGTGCGACGAGATTTCCGACGCGGTGCTCGACGCCTGTCTCGCCGACGACCCGAACTCGCGTGTTGCATGCGAGACCTTTACGACCACCGGAATGGTGCTCGTCGGTGGCGAGATTTCTACCCAAACGTACGTCGACATTCAGGATGTCGCTCGCGGCGTTGCCAAGCGTATCGGATACGACCGCGCTGAATACGGGCTCGACTACGAAAGCATGAGCGTGCTCAACGCCATCCACGAGCAGAGTCCCGACATCTCGAGGGGTGTCTCCGGCGACGGGGTTATCAAGGGTGAGCTCGGAGCCGGGGACCAGGGCATGATGTTTGGATTTGCGTGCAATGAAACGCCCGAGCTCATGCCGGCTCCCATCATGTATGCCCATCAGCTGCTCCTGCGAGCGGCGGAGGCAAGAAAAGGCGGGGAGCTCACGTGGATGCGCCCCGACGGCAAGAGCCAGGTGACCATCGAGTACGAGGGAAACACCCCGAAACGCGTCGATGCGGTGGTCATTAGTCAGCAGCACGATGATGCGATACCCTACGACGACTTGCGCGAGCAGGTGATCAAGCACATCATAAACCGGGTTCTCGAGCCGACCGGCCTCCTCGACGAGAAGACCAAGTACTATATCAATCCGACCGGTCGCTTTGTCGTCGGCGGACCGCACGGGGACTCGGGCCTTACCGGGCGCAAGATCATCGTCGACACCTACGGCGGCATGGGTCGCCACGGCGGCGGGGCCTTTAGCGGGAAGGACCCGAGCAAGGTCGATCGCTCGGCCACCTACATGGCGCGATACGTGGCAAAGAACGTTGTCGCCGCCGGCCTTGCAGACCGCTGCGAGGTGGAGCTCGCCTATGCCATTGGTGTCCCCTACCCGGTCTCGGTCATGGTCGATACCTTCGGCAGCTCCACGGTGCCCGAGCATCGCATCGAGAGCGCGATTCGCGAAGTTTTCGACCTCACCCCCGCCGGGATCATCCATCACCTTGGCCTGCGAAAGCCCATTTACGGGCAGACCTCGGCATACGGCCACTTCGGCCGTGATCATTTCAGCTGGGAACAGACCGACAGAATCGAAGAGCTAAAGACCGCCGTTAGGGCGTAGTGGAGCGGGGAGGAAGCAAACATGGCACTATTGGAATGGACCGATCAGTTGAGCGTCGGCGTCGATACCTTCGATGGCCATCACAAACGAATGATTTCGCTTCTCAACGAGCTCCACGACGCAATGACTGAGGGGCGCGGCAATGAGACGCTCTCGCGTGTGCTCGGAGAGCTCATCGACTACACCGACTATCATTTCTCCGCCGAGGAGGAGGCGTTCGACAAGTTCGGCTACCCCGAGGCCGTCGCCCACAAGAAGGCTCACGCAGAGCTCCTCGAGAAGGCGCGAGATCTCAAGTCGCAGTTCGACTCCGGGGCCGCGCTCATGAGCATGGAAGTAGCGGAGTTTCTCAAGAAGTGGGTTACCGAGCACATCAAGGGCGATGACCAAAAGTATAGCGACTTCTTTGCCGACAAGCCGATCGACTAGCGCCGCGCGTGGCCGACCCCGCGCGTGTGGGGCCCGAGGCTCGGCCCGCACGTTGCCGGTCCCCGGCGCCGACGGCTACGGGGCACCGTGCCTGGTTGGCGCGTTATGTTCACCCGGCGCCCCCGCCCTACCCGGCGCGCTCGCTTTGGCGTCGCGCCGCCTTGGCCCCGCTGAGCTACCGATACGGAGGATCTTCAGATCGTGACCCAGATTTCAGTCGTCATTCCGGCACACAACGAGGCCGAGAACCTGCCGAAGCTCCACGAGGAGATCGTGGAGGTCTGCCGAAGAGAGCATTACGAGTTCGAGGTCATTGTCGTAGACGACGGCTCCCACGACGGCACGCGGGAGGCGGTCCTCAATTTGACCGGAGTCGTCTACATCGGGTTTCGGCGGAACTTCGGCCAAACCGCGGCACTGGACGCCGGAATCAAACAGGCGCGCTACCCCTACATCATCACGATGGACGGGGACCGCCAAAACGACCCCGCCGATATCCCAAAGCTCCTCTCCCACCTCGAGACGCACAACCTCGATGTGGTTTCGGGGTGGCGGCGGGCGCGAAAAGACCCGATTACAAAGCGACTTTCATCGCGCGCGGCGCGTGCCCTTCGACGACTTCTCATAAACGACGGGATTCATGATTCCGGCTGCACGCTCAAGGCCTACCGGGCGTACTGCTTCGAGGGCATCAATCTCTTCGGGGAGATGCACCGCTTTATCCCTGCCATACTGAAGATCAAGGGGTTCAAGCTCGGCGAGCTCGAGGTGAATCACCGACCGAGGGTGGCCGGAAGGACCAACTACAGCTGGAAGCGCGGGGTGAAGGGCGGCATCGACATGATCAGCGTGTGGTTCTGGAACAAATACGCCGTGCGCCCGCTCCACCTGCTCGGCGGGCTCGGGCTCATCTCCATTTTTCTTGGGATCATCGTGAGCGTGATCGGTATCTATCTCTACATCATCGGGGACCCGACCTTTAAGGACATCCTCCCGATACTGGCGGTATTTCTGTTTCTCACCGGCATACAACTCTTTGTATTCGGGCTCATAGCCGATATGCTTGCCAAGCAGTATTTTGCAACTTCCGGAGACCGGTCCTACAGTGTGGCCGAAGTCGTGGAAACACAGCAAGCTCGGGGAACGGAGAACCCGCACGCAAACCGGTCGCAAAACGAAAACGACGCACCACAATAATTACCGACGGAGCACGCAGTACAGTGACTAAACAAGAAGCAAACACCTTTCTCTCCCTTGCGGTTCGCGCGAGCCTGCCCGCCGCCCGGGCCATCCTTCGGATTTACGAAGAAGGAAACTGGGAGCTCGAAGAGAAGGCCGACAAAACGCCGCTCACCCGCGCCGACCGGGAGGCGCACGATGCGATCCTCTCCGTACTCGAGGAGGGCACGCCCGAGGTCCCGGTCTTGAGCGAAGAGGGCGCTCACCTGCCCTTCGAGACCCGCCGTACCTGGGAGCGCTTGTGGGTGGTGGATCCCCTCGACGGGACGAAGGAGTTTTTGAGCCGTAACGGCGAGTTCACCGTCAACGTGGCGCTCGTGGACTCAGGCGTTCCGGTCCTCGGCGTTGTGGGCGTTCCCGCCCTCGATACCTACTACCTCGCAGCCGGCGGCCACGGGGCGTTCCGCGCCTCCCGCGCCGCGCTCGAGGCGGCGGCCGGCGCCGCGCCCGGGGTTGCCGACCCCGCCACCGACGCGGCGGCCGGCACCGCCGACACGGCCGGCGCCGCCCCCGCTGACCAGGGCGGCCCCACCGGCGCGGCCGGCGCCGGCGACCTTCTCGCGGCGCTTAGGGCGAGCGAGGAGGCGGTGGAGCTCGACGGCGAGCCCTCGGCCGGCGCCGCCGACCCATCGAGTGCACGCGTTGTGGCAAGCCGCTCGCACATGAACGCGGAAACGGAGGCCTTTATCGAAGGGCTCAAAACCCGCTATGATGCGGTTGAGCTCGTGCAGGCGGGAAGTGCGGTGAAGCTCTGCCGGGTGGCCGAAGGAGGGGCGGACTACTATCCCCGCCTCGCCCCGACCATGGAATGGGACACGGCCGCCGGTGACGCGGTGGTGCGCGAGGTCGGCGGACGCGTTGTGATCGCGGCCGCAGACGGCTCGAGTGAGGGACAGGCCCTCACCTACAACAAGGAAGACCTCCATAACCCGTTTTTCGTGGCGGTTGGAAAAGGAAGAGACATATGAGCGCGTATCACATGAACCACCTCAAGCAACTGGAATCCGAGGCGATTTACGTCTTTCGCGAGGTCGCCGCACAGTGTGAGCGTCCGGTTCTGCTCTTTTCGGGCGGGAAGGATTCCATCACCTGTGCCTATCTCGCACGGAAGGCCTTTTGGCCGGGAAAGATCCCGTTTCCCGTCATGCATATCGACACCGGGCACAACTTCCAGGAAACGCTCGACTTCCGCGATTACTTTCTCTCCGAGCTCAACGCAAAGCTCATCGTGCGCACGGTGCAGGATTCCATCGACAAGGGACGGGTTCAGGAAGAGACCGGGCCGCAGGCGAGCCGCAACGCCCTCCAGACCGTGACGCTTCTCGACGCGCTCAAAGAGTTTCAGTTCGACTGCGCCATCGGGGGTGCCCGGCGCGACGAGGAGAAGGCGCGGGCGAAAGAGCGGTTTTTCAGCTTCAGAAATGAGTTCGGCCAGTGGGATCCCAAGAATCAGCGCCCGGAGCTGTGGTACTTGTTCAACGGGCAGAAGAAAAAGGGCGAGCATTTTCGCGCCTTTCCCATCTCCAACTGGACCGAGCTCGACGTGTGGCAGTACATCCTCATCGAGGACATCGAGATCCCGAACCTCTACCTCTCCCACGAGCGTGAGGTCGTCGAGCGCGACGGGGTGCTTCTTGCGAAGTCCTCGGTGGTGCCGCTTATGGAGGGCGAGCACCACGAGCGGCGCAAGGTCCGCTTTCGCACCATCGGCGACATGACGAACACCGGGGCGGTCGAGTCGCCGGCCCACAGCGTCGACGATATCGTCCAAGAAATTGCCGCTACCCGGACCACCGAGCGCGGCGGGCGCGCCGACGACAAGCGAAGTGAGGCGGCTATGGAAGATCGAAAACGACAGGGGTATTTCTAATGGACAAATACGACAACGTGAGCGAGCTCACCCAGCAATATCTCGACCGCGAGCTCTTGCGCTTTACCACCGCCGGCAGCGTGGACGACGGAAAGAGTACCCTGATCGGGCGCATGCTCTATGACTCGAAGGCGATCTTCCAGGACCAGATGGAGCAGCTCGAGACCGCAAGCAAGCTGCGCGGCGAGGAGCACGTCGATCTGGCCCTTCTCACCGACGGCCTGCGTGCCGAGCGCGAGCAGGGCATTACCATCGATGTCGCCTACCGGTATTTCTCCACGCCCAAGCGCAAGTTCATTATTGCCGATACCCCGGGCCACGTGCAGTACACCCGCAACATGGTCACCGGCGCCTCCACCGCCGACCTCGCGGTCATCCTCATCGACGCGCGAAACGGTGTCCTGACCCAGTCAAAGCGCCACGGCTTCATCGCCTCGCTTCTCGGCATTCCGCACGTGCTCGTGTGCGTCAACAAGATGGACCTCGTCGACTACTCGAAGGAAGTCTACGACAAGATCGTCGCCGACTACACCGCCTTCAGCGAGAAGCTCGAAGTACACGACATCACCTTCATTCCGATCTCCGCGCTCGAGGGCGACAACGTCGTTACCAAAAGCGAGCGAACCCCGTGGTACGACGGGGCGACGGTGCTGCATCACCTCGAGTCGGTGACCATCGCCGCCGACCGCAACCTCGTCGACTTTCGCTTTCCCGTTCAGTACGTGATTCGACCTCACCAGGACTACCGCGGCTTTGCCGGCATGGTCGTCTCGGGCACGATCAAGCCCGGCGAGGAAATCGTGGCCCTGCCCTCGGGCATGCGCTCGAAGGTAAGAGAGATTACCACCTATGACGGGCCGCTCGAAGAGGCCTTCGAGTCGCAGTCGGTCGTGCTGTCGCTCGAGGACGAGATCGACGTGAGCCGCGGCGAGATGATTTGCCGCCGCCACAATGTGCCGCACGTGACACAGCGCATCGAGGCGATCGTTTCGTGGATGGACGATAAGAACCCCCTGTCGCTCACCGGGCACTACCTGCTGCAGCACACCACCCATGTGGTGAAGGCATACATCTCGGAGCTCCTCTACGAGATCGACGTAAACACCATGCACCGAAGCTCCGCCGATACGCTCGAGCTCAACGAGATCGGCCGAGTAGAGATCAAGACCGCCGAGCCGCTCTTTGTCGACTCCTACAGAAACAACCGCGCCACCGGAAGCTTCATCCTCATCGACCCGGTAACGAACCTCACCGTTGCCGCCGGCATGATCCGCACCGACACCCACGACGCCGACGACTACATCGAGACCCAGGAGCGTGCGCGTCGCGCCGAGGCGGGAGCTGAGCCCGGCACCGCCGGCCGCACCGCCCCCAAGAGCGAGCACATCACCTATGAGGCCGGCGCGATAACGCTCGCAGACCGCGAGAAACGAAACGGCCACAAGGCGGCGGTGGTGTGGTTTACCGGTCTCTCGGGCTCGGGAAAGTCCACCATCTCCCTCGCCCTCGAAAAGCAGCTCTTCGAGGAGGGCCTGCAGGTAACACGGCTCGACGGCGATAATGTGCGCCACGGCCTCTCGAGCGACCTCGGCTTCTCCATCGAGGACCGGCGGGAGAACATCCGCCGCGTGGCGGAGGCCGCAAAGCTCCTCTTCGAGGCCGGCCAGATCGTCATCTGCAGTTTCATCTCGCCCTTCGCCGAGGACCGCGACTTTGCGCGGCGCATCCTCCCCGAGGGACGCTTCGTCGAGGTCTACACGACCGCCGATATGGACACGCTCAAGTCCCGCGACCCCAAGGGGCTCTACGAAAAGGCCGAGCGCGGCGAAATCCAGCAGTTTACCGGTGTGACCTCGCCCTACGAGGCCCCCGAGAGTCCCGAAGTCGTGGTCGACACCGCGGTGGCCACACCCGAGGAGGGGCTCACCTGGGTAGTCGATGCGGTGCGCGGGGTTGTGCGCTAAGCGCCCCGCTTCGCGGGCCCGCCCTCGCCTGAGAGGCGCGTCCCGCGTCGCCCGGGGCCGGCGCCTTCCGGGGCCGGGCTCACGGGTCGTGCCCCGTTTCCTGGGACCCGTTTCCTGGGAAGGTACTTGCCGGATGCCGCGGTCGTTGAGCTCGCCCCCACCGTGCGAAAAAAAGGCCTCCGCTATCTGAAGCACCAGCTTCAAAAACGCGGTAAGAGGTAGTAGATTAGTAGAACGGAGGACGACGAATGGCGTTGAGCACAGAGGATCTCGAGCAAGTTCTCGGCTACCTCAAGGCCCACCCGGACTCGTGGATGCCGACTCACATCATCGACCTCGCCGGCCGCATATCCAACGTGGAGGCGGAGCTCAGACTCCAGCGCGAGCTCATGGAGGAGCGCTTTGACGCCATGGACAAACGCTTCGATGCCATGGACAGGCGTTTTGAGTCCGTGCAAAAGCAGATGGACGAACGCTTCGATGCCATGGACAGGCGTTTTGAGTCCGTGCAAAAGCAGATGGACGAACGCTTCGAGGCCATGGACAAGCGTTTTGAGTCCGTGCAAAAGCAGATGGACGAACGCTTCGATGCCATGGACAAGCGTTTTGAGTCCGTGCAAAAGCAGATGGACGAACGTTTCGAAGCCGTGCAGAAGCAAATGGACGAGCGCTTTGAAGCGGTTCAAAAGCAAATGGACGAACGCTTTGCGGCTGTGGATAAGCGCTTCGAGGCGGTAGACAAACGCTTCGACGAGCAGAGCCGCCATATGAACCGCTGGATGACCGCAATGACCATTGTGCTCGCGCTCATCGGCGTGGCCATGACGGTGACGAACGTTATCGGGTGAGCCGGCCCCGGCCCCACCCCCGGCTCGAGCCCAGCCCCGCGCCCACCCCCGGCTCGAGCCCAGCCCCGCGCCCACCCTCATAAAGACGGCTCAGCCCCCCGCACCGCGTGGGTTTCTCCCGGCTCACTCCCGCTCGCCGGGGCCGCGTTCACGGCTTCCGCTACCCCCTCTTCCGGGAAGATGCTTGCCAAAACCAGCGTAACGGAGTCATCTTTCCCGTATGACGACTCGCAGGCTCTGCGTCGGCATTGCATCAATCACCCTTTTTCTCCTCACTGCGGTAGGTTGTTCTCCTTTCATGCCCGCCGGCTCGGACCGCGGCGCGGGCCCCGGCCCGGCCTCGGGCTCCGGCCCCGGATCGGACTCGGGCTCGGCCGCCGGCGGCGCGAGCCCCGGCCCGGCCTCGGGCTCCGGCCCCGGATCGGCCTAGGACTCGGGCGCGAC
>JAWLED010000193.1:0-2518 GCA_041686235.1 Spirochaetia bacterium
ATGGAGGAGATGGACTCCAACATCCAACAAAACGCCGACAACGCGCAGGAGACCGAAAAGATCGCGCGCAAGGCTGCCGATGACGCCCAACAAGGCGGCACGGCGGTAAGTCAAACCGTCGAGGCCATGCGCAATATCGCCGAGAAGATCAACATCATCGAGGAGATCGCGCGCAACACCAACTTACTGGCCCTCAACGCCGCCATAGAGGCGGCTCGAGCCGGAGAGCACGGCAAGGGCTTTGCGGTGGTGGCCTCCGAGGTCAGAAAGCTTGCCGAGCGCAGCCAGAAGGCGGCCGGTGAGATCAGTGAGCTTTCCACCAGCAGTGTCGACGTTGCCGAGGAAGCGGGGAAGCTCCTCGAGGCGCTCGTGCCCGACATTCAGCGCACCTCCGAGCTCGTGCAGGAGATAAGCGCCTCGAGCGCCGAGCAGCGCTCGGGCAGCCAACAGGTAAACAAGGCGCTTGCGCAACTCGACCAGGTCGTACAGCAGAACGCCTCCCAGGCGGAGGAGATGTCGAGCATGTCCGAGGAGCTCTCCGGGCAGGCCGACCAGCTGCAGTCTACCATTGCCTTCTTCAAAATCAATGGCGAGCAAGCGAATCAACGGCTCCTAACCGACCGTTCCGGCTCGCAAAACACGTCGTTCCATACCTCCGGCGCCGGCAACGGCACCGGTAACGCCGCCGGCAACGGGGCGCAACAGGGCAACCGCAAAACGACCGGCTCACGACAAAAAAGCACGAAGACCGGCGCAGCGGTAACGACGGGATCGGGGAACGCTGCCGAGACCACCGGCATAACGGTCCCGATGGGCGAACGCGGCGGCGGGACCAACGGCGGTTTCGGCGATGAGGAGTTCGAACAATACTAGGGAAAAGGGGGACGAAATGTCCGAACAAGCAGACGACACAACGGCAAATCAGTACTTGACGTTCGTGCTCGACAACGAGAACTACGCGCTGAAGGTTTCCAAGGTGCGTGAGGTCCTCGAATTGACCGAAATCACCAAGATACCGCGGATGCCCGAATACATGAAGGGTGTCATAAATGTCCGAAGCAAGGTGCTTCCGGTCGTCGATCTACGACTCAAATTCGGCATGGAGGAGGTCGAGGAGACCGTCGACACCGCTATCATCGTGACCGATGTGAACGCGGGTGAAGACTCGGTAACCATCGGCTGCCGCGCCGACGCAGTCGACCAGGTGATCGACATTCCCCCGGAGAACATCGAGCCCCCGCCACGGGTGGGTACGCGCATTAGCGCCGACTTCATCCAGGGCATCGGCAAAGTAGACGAGAAGTTCGTGATTATCTTGAACCTCGACGAAGTCTTTGCCGCCGGAGAGCTCGAGGCGGTGGACTCTACCGCCAAAGTAAGCCAGGCATAAACACGAGGCGGGTGCTCCCGTAGGGGAGCACCCCACTTCTTCCGATCCGTCGGGCTCGAGCCGCATCGCCACAGGCTTCGCCACAGGCGCTCGCCCACATCTTGCTGAGCACCGCCCTTTGCGCTATGGTTCGTCCATGGCGAGCGCGGAGCACCGCAGTTACTCATCCGAGCACATCACCTCGGCGCTCAAGACCCACTTCGGCTTTTCCTCGTTTCGCGCGCATCAGGAGTCGATTATCTCGGCAATCCTTGCCGGGAGAGACGTCTTTGCGGCACTGCCCACCGGCGGCGGCAAGTCGCTGTGCTACCAGCTGCCGGCCCTCCTAACAGGTGGCCTCACCGTGGTCGTGAGCCCGCTCATATCGCTCATGAAAGACCAGGTCGATGCTGCCCGAGAGAACGGCATTGCCGCGGCCTTTCTCAATAGCTCCCTTAGCCCCGAAGCATACCGCCACACCTGGGGCGAGCTCGCCGCCGGGCGTGTGCGGTTGCTATACCTCGCACCGGAGCGCCTCGCACTGCCCCGCTTCCGCGCACAGCTCGCGGAGCTCGGCATTTCCCTGTTTGCCGTCGATGAGGCGCACTGCATCTCCGAGTGGGGCCACGAGTTCAGGCCCGACTATCGGAGCCTCGGCGAGTTACGCGGCGAGTTCCCCGGGGTCCCCATCGCCGCATTCACCGCAACCGCCACCACCGACGTGCAGAGTGATGTGATCGCCCAGCTCGGCCTCGACCGGCCGCACACCGTGCGAGCAAGCTTCGACCGGCGGGAGATCTTCTACGGCGTCACCCCGAAGGCCGGCGTCGACAACCAGATTCTCGAGTTCGTTCGTGCCCACCGCGACGAGCCGGGCATTGTCTATCGATCGAGCCGCAAGTCGGTAGAGCGTACTGCCGGCCGCCTCGCCTCCGCGGGCGTTAGAGCCGTCGCCTATCACGCCGGGCTCGAAGATGATGAGCGACGCGAGCGCCAGGACTCCTTCGTGCGGGACGAGGTGGAGGTGGTGGTGGCGACAATTGCGTTCGGTATGGGCATCGACAAATCCAACGTCCGCTGGATCGTGCACGGAGATTTGCCGCGCAGCCTCGAGGCCTACTACCAGGAAACGGGCCGGGCGGGCCGAGA
>JAWLED010000017.1:0-42903 GCA_041686235.1 Spirochaetia bacterium
GTGCCGATGGAGCTACCACAAGGCAAAATCGAAATCAATGTCGCGGTAAGGGAGCGATCCTAGGAGCCACGCTATGAAGACGAAACAGGACTTCCCAAGCATAAACGAACGCAAGGCCGAAGGTGTCAAAGAAGACGGCGAGCCGTATCGGGTCATGATCGTCGACGATTCAATGTTCGTTACGAAACAGATCAGTCAGATCCTTTCGAGCGAAGGTTTCGAAGTCGTCGGGACGGCGTCGGACGGACAACAGGGCGTAGAAAAGTACAAGGAACTGTATCCGAACGTCGACGTGGTAACGATGGACATTACCATGCCCAAGATGGACGGCGTCGCGGCATTGCAGCAGATCATCGAGTTTGACAAAGATGCGGTGGTAGTAATGATCAGCGCACTTGGGAAACAGGATCTTGTCAAAAAGGCGCTCTTGGTCGGCGCCAAGAACTACATCGTCAAGCCTCTCGACCGCAAGAAAGTGCTCGAACGCATCTTGATGTCTTTGAACCAGTAAGGTATATTCCGAGTGTAGGGCGGTTAGCTCAGATGGTTAGAGCGCTTGCTTGACATGCAAGAGGTCACTGGTTCAACTCCAGTATCGCCCAAGCAATAACGCCCGTATGTGTAATGGCGGCGCCGCGAATTGAAGCGCCGCCTTTTTTTTATTTCAGCACTTTTTTAGCCCATGTAGCCATGAAAGCGACCGCAAACACCCCCACTCCCGAAGCCGGCACCACCGACGCGGCGAACGCACCCACCTCGGCTATGTCGGCTCCACCGGCGGAGCCTCGGCGCGTGACCCGCGCGGACGCCCTGCGTACCTATCTGCCACTATCCGCCATGTGGATTCTCATGGGAATCGAGCAACCGGCGCTCACCGCGGTCATTGCGCGGCTCTCCGACGCTACCGCTCAGCTCGGTGCGTTCGGAGTAACCTTTGTGGTCGCACTCATCGTTGAGAGCCCGATCATCCAAATGCTTGCCGCCGGTACGGCTATGGCGAAGGACAGGGCCCATTACCGACGCTTGCTGCGGTTCATGCACGGCCTCGCTATCGTTCTTACCTCGTTGCACCTTGTGTTGAGCTTGCCGTGGATCTACGAACCGCTGCTGCGCCACGTTGTCGGGGTTCCCGAGAACTTAATTGGGCCGTCGCAGGCGGCGTTTTTTGTCATGCTGCCGTGGGCGGCCTCGGTGGGCTATCGACGCTTGTGGCAGGGCGTGCTCATCCGCTACGGCAAAGCCAAAGTTGTGCCTATCACCATGGTAGTTCGTCTCATTACTACGTTCGCGCTGTTGTATGCCGGCTTTGTGCTCGAGTACGCCGGCGGGGCGCAAATTGCGGCGGTGGCGCTTATCGGCGGTGTCATCGCCGGAGCGGTATCCTCCTACATGTATGTTCGCCCGGTCATTCGAACGCGCATGAAACCGGGAGATCCGCAAAAGACGGTAACCTTTGCTGAACTAATGCGTTTCTATCTACCGCTTGCAGGGACCTCCGTCGTGGTCCTCGTCTCTCGTCCTATCCTCACATTCGGGATCGCGAGGGCACCGAACCCGGTTCCTTCGTTGGCGGTGTGGCCGGTGATCATGTCGTTCAACTTTATCCTCTTTTCGCAGGCCCTCGCTCTGCAGGAGGCCATCGTGGCGTTGCTGAGAAGGCGGCAAGATTTCGCGGTGTTAAAGCGTTTCTCCATGAACGTGTCCATGGTGCTCGGCGCGGTCTACCTTCTCGTCGTGCTCACTCCCATGCGGGACATATGGTTCGGCGGTGTGGTGGGCCTCGAGCCTCATCTTCTCGAACTGGTGTTCGTACCGGCGGTCATCATGGCGCTCTCGCCGGCGATCGGGACGTTTGTGTTCTTCTACCGCGGCGTTCAGGTGCAGCAAGAGCGAACGGGCTCCATTACCCGCGGTGTGCTGGTAAATGTCGTTACCCTTATGGTCGTCCTGTTCGGCGGCTCCGCAGTCTTTCCGGCTCCCGGTGTGGTTACCGCAGCAAGCGCCTATGTGATTGCGCTTTTTCTTGAAGTTCTCTATCTCCGATATTATTCTAACCACAGTTCTTTGGTTTTGGCGGAGATTGATGGACACTGAGGGCACGCATTACCGCGTATTTCGAAATGGAAGCAAGACGTACTTCAACTCGAGTCTCTTTTTCCCTCCCGCCGTACGCAGAGACGTTTTCACGCTGTATGGCTTTGTCCGAGTTGCCGACGATTTCGTAGATTCAATACCGCAAGAGGCGACAGAGTTCTATGCGTTTCGAGATCGATACCGGCGTGCGGTCTCCGGCGAGCCTGCCGGCGACGAGATCATCGATCCCTTTGTCGAGCTGGCACATCGAAAGAACTTCGCGGCAGAATGGACGGAGTCTTTTCTGTATTCGATGGAATTGGACCTGAGTAAAACGGTCTATGCGTCGCTCGACGAAACGCTGGAATATATTTACGGTTCTGCCGAGGTCATCGGCCTCTACATGGCTCGCATTCTCGACCTTCCGGAAGCTGCAACAGATGCCGCCATGATGCAGGGGCGAGCCATGCAATACATAAACTTTATTCGCGACCTTGCCGAAGACGGGGCGAGGGGACGTATCTATCTCCCCCTCGGCGAGACGATGCTTCCCGACCTCTCCGAGGAGACTGCCCGGGAAATGCCGCAAGAGTTCGAACGTTTTCTCGGTAAGCAGATCGAGCTCTATGAGGAATGGCAGGCGCGGGCGGAGCGGGGGTACGAGGCCATCCCGAAGCGGTATCTCGTCCCGGTAAAGACGGCGTCGGACATGTATAAGTGGACCGCGCAGGCCATACGCCGTTCTCCCTTTGTCGTCTACCGGAGGAAGGTCAAACCATCTCGGCTCCGCATTCTATCCACCATTGCCGAAAACGCTGTCCGCCTACCCGTTAAGGAGTACATCAGTGAAGGCCTTTCTCGCAGAGCGTAGGGACGCAATTGCAGAGTTCATCCGCACCACACTTTCCGAGGTGGAGCCCGATTTTGCTGCGGTAAGTCCGTGGGGTGCCGACGTGACACAGCGGCTCAGCGAGTTCGCCTCCCGCGGTAAGATGATCCGTGGAGGGCTCGTAGCGGTCGGCGCGCGATTGTTCGGACACGAGCCCGACGAGGACGTGGTACGCTCCGGCGCGGTTTCCGAGCTCATTCAGAGTTTTCTCCTCATACACGACGATATCATGGACCGTGACATCTCACGACGCGGTAAGAACGCGGTGTTTTACCAGTACGCCGATCTCGCGCGCCGAGAAGGCATAGAGGACTGGTATCACCTCGGCGAGGCCCTCGGCACCTGTGCGGGCGACGTTGCCATGCTGTTTGCCTTCGATCTGCTGGAGGGACTTGGTTGCGACGAGGAGACGCGTCGACGCGTGCGAACGCTGTTTTCGCGCGAGATCACGTACGTCGGCCTCGCGCAGATGAGCGATCTGTATTTCTCCGACACTGCTCGGGAGGTGTCGGAGGGGGAGATTTTCGATTTGTACCGGTATAAAACCGGCCGTTACACGTTTTCACTCCCGCTTTCGGTTGGTGCCGTGTTGGCGCGCCAACCCCGGCCGGTCGTCTCCCGACTGAGTGAGCTCGGCGAGAAGCTCGGCGTCATTTTCCAGATCAAAGACGATGAGCTGGGGCTTTTCGGCGAAGAAGAGCAAATCGGAAAGCCGGTCGGCTCCGACATAGCGGAGAACAAGAAAACCCTCTTTCGAAAGTATCTGTTTGAGCGCTCGGAGCCGACCGAGCGAGAACGATTGTTCGAGCTTTTCGGCGCTCACGACGTGTCCTCGGAGGGCGTAGCGTGGGTGCGCGAGCTCATGAACCGCTACGCGGTGCGGGAAGACCTGGATGAGGTGGTTCACTCATGGGCCGAGTCCTCGCGCAAAGACATTGAAGCGTTGGCCGCAGAGACGGACGCCGACGTCACCATGCTTCACGAGCTCTTGGCGTACAACCTCTCGCGTAGCACGTAACCGCTCCGGGACCGCAGTGCTTCGGAGCCGCGGACCGGGAGGCGCGGCGGGCCGGGAGGCCTTGGAGCCGCGGGGCGCAGTGCTTCGGAGCCGCGGACCGGGAGGCCCCGGGGGCTGCGGGGGAGGGCGCGGACTCAGCGGTTGTGAAAGAGGAGCTTGTGCAACGCCGGCTCGCCGCTTAGTTCCGGGTGGAACGTGGCGGCGAGCATGTTTCCCTGCCTGACCACGACGGGAGTGCCTTCGAACGAAGCGAGAACCTCGACCCCGCTTCCGATACCGCTAATGACCGGCGCGCGGATGAAGACCGCACGGATGGCCGCTCGCGAAGGATCATCATGTCCGCCACGCCCGGTGTTTTCCACGCGAACGTCCGCCTCGAAACTCTCGATTTGACGGCCATAGGCGTTGCGGTGGATGGAGAAATCCATCAGTCCTAAACGAGGTTGGTCGCTTCCCACGATATCGCGCGCGAGAAGGATGGCGCCGGCGCAGGTACCGAGCACGGGCATGCCGTCGAGCGCGCGTTGGCGGACGGCCGGGAGGAGGTCGAAACGCTCCATGAGCATGCCGATCGTGGTGCTTTCCCCTCCCGGGATGACGAGCCCGGATACGGCGCCGAGGTCTTCCACCGTGCGAACGGCCACAGCCTCGAGCCCCATGTCGGTGAGCAAATCGAGATGTTTGGCGAAGTCTCCCTGAAAAGCAAGAACGCCGATCGGAGCGGTCGCTACCATCCTCTGCCGGCGATCCGTTCGGTTTCTTCCATTGCAGCCGCGTCGGTTCCGCTCATCGGGGTTCCGAGGTCCGCCGATATCTCGGCAAGCTTTTCGGGATCGTTATAGTTGGCCACGGCGTCGACGATGGCCCGAGCACGTCGTTTGGGGTTGTCGGACTTGAAGATGCCCGATCCCACGAAGACCGCTTCTGCTCCCAGCTGCATCATCAGCGCCGCATCCGCGGGCGTGGCAACTCCGCCTGCCGAGAAGTTCGGCACGGGAAGCTTACCCGTCCGAGCGACCTCGAGAACCAGCTCGTAGGGGGCGCCAAGGTTTTTTGCCTCGGTCATGAGCTCTTCTTCGGGGAGGCTCTGAAGACGTCGGATTCCTCCGAGCACGGCGCGGAGATGGCGCACGGCCTCGACGACATCGCCGGTCCCGGCTTCCCCCTTGGTGCGGATCATCGCTGCTCCCTCGCCGGTGCGTCGCAGCGCCTCGCCGAGCTCTCTGCAGCCACACACGAAGGGCACGCTGAAGTCTTGTTTGTTAACGTGGTATTGATCATCGGCCGGCGTAAGCACTTCGCTTTCGTCGATGAAGTCGACCCCGAGTGACTCGAGAATTTGAGCCTCGACAAAGTGGCCGATGCGGCACTTGGCCATGACCGGAATGGATACCGCATCTTGAATGTCCTGTATCATCTTTGGATCGGACATTCTCGCAACGCCGCCCGCCGCACGTATGTCGGCGGGTACGCGCTCGAGCGCCATAACCGCCTGCGCGCCGGCCTCAGCGGCTATTCGGGCTTGATCAACGTCGGTTACGTCCATAATGACGCCGCCCTTGAGCATCTCTGCAAGCCCGACCTTGGTCCGCCAGGTGGACTTTTGCCGGTCCGTCCATGTTTGTTCACTCATGTATCTTGCCTTTGATTAGTATCGTGACTGTTTGTGCTAAACATACTCCCCCGACCATAGCGAGTCAACTCGAACGCCGTATTAACGAGCCTGATCCGTTCTGCTATGATAGGAGTATGTCGGTCGAGAAAAATGTACACGCGGTCCAAGAGGATATTGCTGAAGCTTGTGTGAGAAGCGGACGCGATGTAAGCGAGGTCGTCCTGATGGCCGTGACCAAGAATCAGGACGCGGCGATGGTGCGGAAAGCGTACCAGGCCGGGGTGCGGTGCTTCGGTGAAAACCGGGTCCAAGAGGCAGCCGAAAAGTACACCGACATGCCCGAAGACACGGACCTACAGCTTGTGGGGCATTTGCAGCGCAACAAGGCAAAAGACGCATGCATGCTCTTCTCGACCGTACAGTCCATAGATCGCGTGGAGACGGCTAATGCGCTGCACAAGCAATGCCTCAAACACAACCGGCGAATGCGGGTGCTCATCGAGGTCAATACCTCCGGAGAAGAAAACAAGTACGGGGTGCGGGGTATCGATTCGGCCGGATCGCTCTTGGATGGTCTATTGGAGCTCGAAACCATCGAGCCCGCCGGGTTCATGACGCTTGCCCCGTTTACCTCGAACGAGCAGACAATCCGAAAGAGCTTTCGAGAGCTCGTGAGCATCGCACGGGACTTGGGGCGGCGGTACCCGGATCTCGATCTCGGGATTCTCTCTATGGGGATGAGTAACGACTATCAAATCGCAGTGGAAGAGGGCTCGACAATGGTGCGGGTCGGTACGCGCCTGTTCGGAGAGCGGTCGTGATGCGCCCGCCCAAGCTCGTCTCGCTCGTTCTCGTGCTTTTTGCCACCGCTTCGCTCCTCTGCGCCCAGGAGAACGGCGCAAACACAGAGCCCGAGCCATACACGCCCGAGGAGTTTCCCCGGTGGGCCCGGGATCTCAGACGAGGAGAAATCATTGCCCTCGGGAGCTTTCCGCTGGTTCTTCTTTTCTCGAACGTTGCCTATGACGCGGTCCGATTCGGGCGGGAGAGTCTTCGCGCCGGCGAGTGGAATTACACGTATGCGCCCTGGTTTTTCGGACCTCCGGATAAGCCGCCACTTACCGAAGACGAGCGCGTCGGGGTAATTCTCACGGCAGCCGGCATCTCGGTGTCCGTTGCTCTGGTGGATTTCATCATAGGCCGTATCCGTGACGGCAACAACGGAAATGCCGGGCGCGGCAGGGCGACCGATTCGTGAACACACCCTCCGGGCCCACCGAGCCCGACGAGCCGAACAACCGGAATGAGCCCACCGAGCCCACCGAGCCCACCGATACCGAGGTAGTAGCGGCAGTGGTGGAGGAGCAGCACGATGGGATGCGAGCCGACCGCTACGTAAGCGAAGTGCTCGAGCTTTTCCCCCGCAGCCGGCTGAAAACGCGGGACGCGCACATTCGGGTTGGCGGTCGGCCGGTGAAGCCGTCGCGGAGCGTCCACAGCGGCGATTACATCGAGGTGGAGTTTCGCCTCCCGGAGCTCGTGCAACTCGAGCCGGAGAACATCCCTCTATCGGTGCTATTCGAAAATGACCACGTGCTCGTGGTAAACAAACCGCAGGGCATGGTCGTTCACCCCGCTCAGGGCAATTACACGGGGACTCTTGCGCAGGGGGTCCTCTATTATCTGTACGGGGCGAGCGGCTCCTTCGAACACGATAACGTGAGGCCGGGAATCGTTCATCGCCTCGACAAAGACACATCGGGAGTCATTATTGTAGCCAAGACCACCGAGGCCTACGAAGCGTTATCGGCTCAGTTCAAGGGGCGACACGTCGAGAAAACGTATGTGGCGATTACCAAGGGCGTGCCACGTCCCCGCCGCGGGCGGGTCGAGGGCTTTATTCGACGGGATCCGCACAATCGAAAGCGGTTTGCGCATGACGAGTCGGAAGGCAAGGCGGCGGTAACCGAGTACTCGGTCCTGCGCGCGTTCTCCAACGCGGCGGTGGTGGTGCTGACTCCCCACACGGGACGCACGCACCAGCTACGGGTGCATATGCGGCATCTCGATTGCCCCATCGTCGGCGACCCGATCTATGCACGTCACAGCAGTACGTATCCCGATGCGACGCTCATGCTGCACGCGCTTAGCCTGCGCCTTACCCTGCCCGGAGAGCGCGCGCCGCGGACCTTCACTGCCGCCGTACCGCCACGCTTCAGCCGAACGGTTTCGAAGCTTATTGGCCGAGAACCGCGCTGAGTGCGGGGTTGGTCGTCCGCTCCAGTCCTACCGTAGACGGGGGGCCTTCGCGGGGCAGGATGAGTGTTGACCGAGGCAGGCCGAGCAGCCGATCTCTAATCATTTCGCCGGAAAGAACATACGGGTAACCTGAATGCTCCACGCCGATATCACCGGCCGAGAGTATGGGCCCGGGAAATACGAGATGATCCACCGCGAAGGCAAGCGCATCTTGTGAGTGTGCAGTAATCGCAATGGTGCGTATCTCCATGTTTCCCACCCGAAGAATGTATCCGTCCTCGATTACCGTTGTGCCAAGCTCTCCGATGTGGGGCACCGCGCAGAGAATTTCGACGTCGTATATGCGCCGAAGTGTGCGAATTCCGCGAGCATAATCGGATTCGGGCCGCGTAATGAGCGCGTGCGTCGGTGTCAACTCGTGTGACTCAATGAACTCGAGAAGCGGGGCTTCGAACCGGCCGGGGTCGACAATGACCGCCTTTGAGTGTTCCTCGCACCCGATTATGTATATATTCGAGAAAGTAGTTACACTGTAATACGACAAGAGGATCATCGAATGGCCTCGGCGTCGAAGATCGCTTCTTCATCGTTCGAGTACTTGAAGGATCCGCGGATGCGGATGCTGTGCTGGAACTGCACCGCTTTGAGGTTACAGTTGCGAAAACTCGTATCTACGAGCTCGGCGCCGATGAACCGAGAGTGCAGGAGATCGGTATCGTCAAAGATGACCGTGGTGCACACTGCGGCGTTCCACGAGCATTGTACGATGTTGCTGCCGGTGTAGTCACAGTTGGTGAGAATTGCCCCGCCGAAGACAGAGTTCCGCATGTTTGCCTCTACCATCGAGCAATCTGAAAACCGCGCATGGTCAAACACGCAGAGATCGACACTCCCCCGAGACATCGTACAGCGATCAAAGGTGGCGCCTGAAAAGCGGCACCCGTAGAGGCCGATTCCGGAGAAATCCACGTTGCGGAACTCGACGCCCGATACATCTGCATCGTAGAGTGCACCGTCCCCTTGCAGCCGCGTGATAAGCGCGTCCACGTACGCCTGCCGATCGGAGAGATGTGCGTAGCAGGTGTTCTCGCCGAGCACCGCGGTCTGTTCGCACCCTTCTACGGCGCATGGTTGGATCTCATACATGGGCACAACCTACTTTGTTGGGCCGCGGTATGCAAGCGGTGGCGTGCCGCGCGGAGCGTGTGCTTACAACCGGCTGCCGACCGGTGGTGTGTGTTGTCGACACCCGGCCCGACGGGGTAAGATGTAGGCATGGCTGCTTGTCACGCATGTGGGACAGAGATCGACGACCGAACCCGTGTGTACCGCACCACCCTGTGTCCGGGGTGCGGGCGGGAGCTGAAGTGCTGTTTGAACTGCCGTTTCTACGATCCGGGCGCGCATTGGCAGTGCCGGGAAACGATACCCGAAGAAGTCCGAGACAAAGAGAAGGCGAACTTCTGCGATTACTTCGAGCTTCGTCCCTCCGGCGAAGCAGGCCCCGTGAAACCGGGGGCGGCCGACGAGAAGGCGCGGGAGGCCCGCAGCAAGCTGGACGAGCTCTTTGGAAATGGCTGACGGCCCCGTGCTCTTCCTCGATTCGGGGATCGGCGGTTTGCCGTACGTCGAGGCGGTACGCCGCTATGTACCCCACGCGCAGCTAATCTACGTAGCCGACACTGCGCACTTCCCCTACGGCGAGCGCGATGGAGATGAGATTCGCCGGATCATGGTAGAGCTCGTAGAGGCTGCGGTGGAAAGCTTCGCGCCGCAGCTCATTGTCGTTGCGTGCAACACCGCGACGGTGGTCGCACTCGAGACCCTGCGAAGACGCTTTGATGTTCCCTTCGTGGGTGTTGTTCCGGCGGTTAAGCCGGCGGCGCTTTCGGCGGCCGGCGGGACGATCACCGTGCTGTCGACGGCGCGCACCGCCGATGCTGAGTACCTTGCGCGGCTCATCGAGAGCTTTGCCGGGAATACCGAGGTTCGCATTGTTGCTGCCGGCGATTTGGTGTCGTTCGTGGAACATCGGTTCGCCGAAACAACCGCCGACGAGCGGCACCAGGCCGTGTCCGAGATTCTCGGCCGCGCGGGGGCGGATTGGGAGCAAACCGAGTCGGTCGTTCTCGGCTGCACGCACTTCACCCATCTTGCAGGCGAAATCCAGCAGGTTCTCGGCCCCGCAATCGAGGTGGTGGATTCACGCGAAGGGGTGGCTCGGCGTGTAGGCGAGCTTCTGTCACCGGCGGGAGGAGGTCTCGGCCCGGCCGTCGCGGCCGACGCGCCCGCCCCGGCCGTCGCGGCCGACGAATCCGGCGCGTCCGTCGCGGTCCGGCCCCGGGGCGACGAGTTTTGGCTGACCGATGAGACCGCCGGCGGCGAGGCAGGGCGAAAGCGGTATCGCACGCTTGCGGCCCGATACGGATTGTCGTATAACGGATTGTATTCATGGACGCACACGCACTAGAGCTCTTAGAATTTCACGCGGTGCGCGAGGAAGTCGCCGGCCTGACGCTCGGCTCAGGGGGCGAGCGGGCGGTGCTCGAAGCTCCCATCCTCTCCAATCGTGACCGCATAGACGCGCTCCTCGACCTCGTGGCCGACTGGAGAGCGGTCCTCTCCCACGAGGGAAGGACTCCCGATGCGCCGTTTCCCGATATCGCCTCGATCTTTGAGGGCATAAAGAAAGAGGGAACGGTGGCCGATCAGGAGCAGCTCGCCGCTGTTGCCCTGTTCATCGGTGCCTCTCGGTCACTGGTACGCAGCGGGCAAGACCTTCAGACCACGCAACCACTGAAGCGCCGTCTTGCCGAGCTTCCCGACCTCTCGACGGTGCGCCGTGAGATCGCCGGCTACATCTCCGATTCGGGGGAAATCAAGGACGATGCGGTTCCGGAGCTCCGGCGGCTGCGGGAGCGAATCCGAGGCACCGAATCGCGCATAGAAAAGAAGGCGCTTGCCTATGTCCGTGACCCACAGCGCTCTCGGATTTGGACGTCGGATACGCCGACCCAGCGCAACGGACGCACCGTGCTTCCGCTGAGCGCCGACTACCGCGGGCGGGTGCCGGGAATCGTTCACGAAGTCTCTCAGACCGGCGCGACTCTTTTTGTCGAGCCGAACGACCTCGTGGAGCTAAACAACGAGCTGCGCGAGGTACAGGCCGCCTACGACCAGGAAATTCACCGAATACTGCGCGAGCTCACCTCTTCGCTACGCGCGTATCTCTCTGAGCTCAGAACGCTCGAGGCGGAGGTCTCCGAGCTCGATGCCGCGCTTGCCCGCGCACGCTACGCCGACCGTCACGGGTGCTTTCGCGCGCATTCCTCGGATGCAGGGCTCGAGCTCACCGGCGCGCGTCACCCGTTGATCCGCAGGGGCGTCGTTCCGATCGACGTTTCGATCCGCCCCTCGCAGCGGGGGCTCATTATTACCGGCCCCAACACCGGCGGGAAAACCGTGGCGTTGAAAACGGTGGGGCTTCTCGCGGCCATGAACCAGTTCGGCATGGAGATCCCTGCCGACGAGGGAAGCTCCCTTCCGATATTTGAAACGATATTTGCCGACATCGGCGATGAGCAGTCGCTCGAGCAGTCGCTTTCGACCTTTTCGAGTCACATGACCACGATCGGCCGTGTTCTCCAACAGGCAACCGAGCGCTCGCTTGTCCTGTTTGACGAGCTCGGCGCGGGGACCGACCCCGAAGAAGGGTCGGCGCTTGCCATGGCCATTCTCGACGCGTTGGCGCGCATCGGCTGTACGGCGTTGGTAACGACTCACCACGGAGCCTTGAAGAACTACGCCTACCGTTCAAACGTATTCGAGAATGCCTCGGTGGAGTTCGATCCCGAGAAGCTCGAGCCCACCTATCACCTGTTGACCGGCGTGCCCGGAACGAGCCATGCGGTGGAAATTGCCGCCCGAAACGGGCTTCCCGAGGAGGTCGTCGCCGAGGCGGAGAGCTACGTGCAAGAGGGCCAGGGCGATGAGGCCCGCATCATCGAAGATCTCACCGAGAAGCAGGTAGAAGCGTACCGCACGGTGCGGGCGCGAGAGAAAGAGCTCGAAGAGGTGCGCCGCCGGCGGGAGCAGCTCGAAGAGCAAGAACGCCGTGTTGCCGACCGTGAGCTTGCCCTGCGAAAAGAGGGCCTGAAGGAGTTCGAGCGCCTATCGCGGGATACCCGCAGCCGCTTAGAAAATCTCGTGCGTGAGCTCCGCGAGGGTGAGCTCACCAAGGAGAAAACGGCAAAAGTCCGTGCGTTTCTCGACGAGATCTCCGGTACCGTCGAGGAAGAGCAAGAGCGGATCTCCGAGGCGGAGGCGCAACGGGAGCGCGCACGACGACACAGGGAACAGCGCGAGATCGAGCCGGGTATGGAGGTGAGTGTCGGCGGCAGCGGCCGCGTCGGTATCGTGCGGCGAAAAGGAAAGGGAGACGCATGGATCGTGGAGACCGAAAACATGCGTGCGGAGCTTCCCGCCGGCCGACTCACGCCGGTGGAGCCGGCACATTCACGAGCCGGCACGGGAGATGCCGGGAGAGACCAACGACACACGGGCGAGGGGAAACGCTCCTCCGAGGTCGGGGTGAGCTACGATCGCGGCGGAGGCTCGACGCCGTCGCTCGAGCTCGACCTCAGAGGTTACCGGCTCCCGGAGGCCGTCTCGGCGGTGGACAGACAGATAGACGACTGTCTGCTTTCGGGAATCGGTCGGTTCTCCGTTATCCACGGAAAAGGCCAGGGTATCCTCCAGAAGGGCATTCGAGACCACCTCGCCGAGCACGACGGGGTTTCCCAGTACGAATTCGCGCGTCCCGAGGAAGGCGGCTACGGAAAGACGGTCGTACACGTGCGTGACGGCTAGTCCTGCACTTGCGTGATCGTTCATTACGGGCTACCATCGCCAACCGTGGACTCAATCGCCAAATATGTGCTCTTACCGTTTGTAGTGCTCGGCCTCAGCGGGTGTATAGATCTGGAAACGCACATCGAGCTAAACGAAGACCAATCCGGCCGCCTCACTGTGTCCTACGCGATCGATACCGAGCTGTGGGAGCTCGGAGTGTTCGACGAAGAGAGCAGCGTGCGGGCCGTGCCGGTATCCCGCAAAGACTTTGACCGCAGCGCGCGCCGCGTGGAGGGAATCGAGCTCGTCTCCTACTCTCGTTCTACCGGTTCCGGCTCCTCCGGCGACGAGGTGACCGAGGTCGAGGCTGTTTTGCGGTTTTCCGACCTCGAGGCGCTTAACGAGGTGTATGCACCCGGCCAATCGCTGATCTCGATTTCCGAAGACGGCGGGGAGCGGGTCTACACGCAAAAGCTGCTGCCCGACCAAATGCAGCGGGTCGAGGATGAAGAGCTCCTGGAATCCTATTTTGACGGCTACGAGGTTTCCTTCGAGGTGGAGACGCCTGAGTCGGCCGTTTCGACCAACCTCGGCGAGCTCCTTGAGCGAGACCGGGGAGCCGGTGTATCGTTTGCGTTGACTGAGCTCCTCGCCGCAGAGGGCGGCGAGGACGCCTTCGAGTGGGTAATTCGGTACGGGAATTAGCGGTCGGCGCCGGCTTTGCCTCCACGGCACGCCCGCAGCGGTTCGCCTGGTTCCCGGCTCTGCCCCGGAGTGTGAATATGTGGCATCCCAAGACCAACAAATTCGAGAAGCAACTGCATAAACGGCTGCTCGAGGTCGATGCGGTACTGGAGGAGCGCTACGGCGACGATTATCCGATCCATCCCTCGCGCCCCGAGCACGGGGAAACCTCCGGTTCTAATCAGAGCGGGCTCTTTCGGGTCAATACGCATTTCACACCGGGGTACGGCTCAGAGTTAGGGCGTGGGTATATCATTGATGTGGAAATGATTACACTTGCCGACGTGCCGGACGAGGTAGAGGAAAAGATCGAGGCGGAGGGCGCCGCGCTGTTGGAGTCCAAGCTCCGCGACGAGTTCCCCGAGCGGGAGTTGCGCGTGGAGCGCGACGGGCGGCTGTTCAAAATCGTGGGAGACTTCTCACTCGGAGAAGTATAGGAACGAGCGACGATCGGGGCAGCCATAGTGGGGGGCGGCTGCGGGGTCAACCGACGAGATCGGCGTCGGGTTTCCCTTGCAGACGCCACGTTTGTTTGATATTGTGGTTCAAGATTTATCGATTTTCCGCAAGAGGGGTACCGGTTAATGGACGCGCAGCTCAGTGAGATTATACAAACCATAAAAAGTGAAGGCGTCGAAAACGCCGAGCGCGAAGCCGCCGAGATAAAGCGAAAGGCCGAAGAAGAGGCCGAGCAGACGGTAAAAGAGGCTCAGGCACGCGCGCAAGAAATCGTGGAAAACGCGCGGTCGGAGGCGGAGAAACTCGAGGCCGGCGGAAAGGCTGCTCTCCGGCAAGCGGGACGCGACCTCATTCTCAACCTTCGCAATCGCGTTACGACGCTGTTCGATACGGTAGTCAAGCAGTCGGTAACGGAGAGCTACTCCTCCGAAACCGTCTCCGAGGCGATAGTCGCTCTCATAAAGAGTTGGCCGGAAGAGCAAGTAAACGATCTCGTGGTCCTCCTTCCGGAGTCCCAGCGTGACGAGATCGAGAAGCAACTGCGGTCAAAGCTCGCCGACGAGTTCAAGAAAGGCCTCGAAATCAAGCCGGTGCACGGGATCAATGCGGGATTCCGGGTCTCGGTCAAGGACGGCTCGGTATACTACGATTTCAGCGACGAAGGAATTGCCGAGGTACTCTCCGCCTATTTGAACCCCCGATTGCAAGAAGCGGTCACGCAAGCAACCGAGAAGGACAACGGATAAGCGACAATGGGGCAGTATTATTACACCGTTGCAACCCTCCCCATGCTCTTCTTCGAGAGTGACAATTACCCGACCATAGAGGATTTCCTCGAGCCGTGCTCACGGTTAATGAGCCGCAAGGACTACGAGCTCTTGGTTAGTGCCGAGCTGTTGCCCGACCCCACCGACCTGTCGTCCAATCCGCTCCTGCGAAAATGGTATGAGCTCGAAATCGCCTTGCGCAACGAGCTTGCGCGCCAGCGTGCCGCCCAGTTGAATCGGGAGGAACAGAGCTATGTTCGCGGGGTCGAGGACGGCGAGGACCTCTCGGGCACCTTGGGGCTTCCCGAAGTTGCCCGAGAGGCGCTTACTCAGGAGTCGCCGCTCAAGGCGGAAATGGTGTTGCTGCGCCACCGGTGGGGCATACTCGATGAGCTCGAGGTCACGCATCATTTCGACGTCGAGAAGCTGATCATCTACTATTTGAAGTTGCAGATACTCTGGAGAAAGCGGAATTTCAACCGGGAAGACGGCACGAACGTCTTCGAAAGAACCTACAATACCGTGCGACGCGCGGTCTCCTCTTCGTAAGCAACACTGTCTACCTGCTGCGGGACAGTCAGAAGTGTATTGGAGTGTGATTGATGACGAACACAACGGGCAAGATAATCGCGATCAACGGCAACATGATCAGCGTCCAAGTCGAGGGCGACGTTGCCATGAACGAAGTCGGCTACGTCCTCCTCGGGGATCGGCGCCTCAAATCCGAGGTCATCCGTATTCGCGGAGACCAAGCGGAGATGCAGGTCTTCGAGATGACCCGGGGAATCGGAATCGGGGATGAGGTGGAGTTCAGCGGCGAGATGCTCGCGGTCGAGCTCGGCCCGGGGTTGCTCACCCAGGTCTACGACGGTCTTCAAAACCCGCTTCCCGAGCTCGCCGAACAAAGCGGTTTCTTTCTCGACCGCGGCGTGTATCTCGACGCGCTTCCGCGCGAGACGAAATGGGAGTTTACGCCGACCGCGTCGGTAGGCGACACCCTCACGCGCGCGGAAACCATCGGGACCGTGCCCGAGGGCATTTTTACGCACCGCATCATGGTCCCCTTCAATTTTCACGATACCTACACCGTGAAATGGGTTGCAGAGAAGGGCGAATACACCGTTACCGAGCCCGTCGCCGAGGTGCAAGACTCCCGCGGTGACACGCATTCCATTACGATGATGTTCGAGTGGCCGGTCAAGCGCTCGATCGACGCGTATGAGGAACGGCTCAGACCGGAAAAATCGATGATCACCAAGGTTCGGATCATCGATACCTTTATTCCGGTGGCGCTCGGTGGTACGTATTGTATTCCCGGGCCCTTCGGTGCCGGCAAGACCGTGTTGCAGCAAATCACCAGCCGGAACGCCGAGGTGGACATCGTTATTATCACCGCCTGTGGAGAGCGCGCCGGTGAGGTCGTGGAAACCCTCAAGGAGTTCCCCGAGCTCATAGACCCGCGCACCGGCAGGACGCTTATGGAGCGTACCGTCATCGTCGTCAACACCAGCTCGATGCCGGTCGCCGCGCGTGACGCATCGGTCTACACCGGCGTCACGATCGCCGAGTACTATCGACAGATGGGATTAAACGTGCTCTTGCTTGCCGACTCGACCTCTCGCTGGGCACAAGCCATGCGTGAGATGTCCGGCCGGTTGGAAGAGATTCCCGGCGAGGAAGCCTTCCCGGCCTACCTCGAGTCCGTCATTGCCGCCTTCTATGAGCGCGCCGGGTTGGTTCGACTGAAAGACGGCGAACAGGGGTCGGTTACGATCGGCGGTACGGTTAGTCCGGCCGGCGGTAACTTCGAGGAACCCGTGACGCAGTCTACGCTCAAGGTTGTGGGAGCGTTTCACGGGCTCTCGCGCGACCGAGCGGAGGCGCGAAAGTATCCTTCTATCGATCCGTTGGAAAGCTGGTCGAAGTATCCGACCGTGGTCAATCGCGAACGGGCCGCCTACGCGCAGGAGTTGTTGCGCGAAGGTAACGAAGTCGGACAGATGATGAAGGTTGTCGGCGAAGAAGGCACGAGTATCGAGGACTACGTAGTACACATGAAGGGGGAGTTCCTGGACTCGGTGTACCTGCAGCAGAACGCCTTCGATCCGGTCGACGCCGCCGTCAGTGCCGAGCGGCAGCGCCATGTGTTCGGCGTCATGTTCGATATACTCACCGCGAAGCTCGAGTTCGACGCAAAAGACGAGGTCCGCGGGTTCTTTAATAATCTCCGACAGAAGTTTCTCGACTACAACGGTGCGGAATGGGACTCCGACGACTTCAAGTCGATCGAAAGTGACATCAAGGCGATTGTCGAGGAAAAGTCGGTTGGCATCGAGCACGGCGCCCAGCGCTTGCTCGAGGAAACAAGCACGTAATCGAGGTGAGAGACCATGCAGAAAGTCTATAGCAAGATCGAGTCTATTGCCGGCAACGTCATAACGGTGACCGCAACCGGGGTGCGCTACGGGCACCTTGCCCAGGTCAAATCGTCCCATGGAACGAGCCTTGCCGAGGTCATCCAGATGAGCCGGGACAAGGTTTCGCTGCAGGTGTTTGCCGGCGGACGCGGTGTATCGACGGGAGATGAGGTCGTGTTTCTCGGCCACCCCATGCAGGTCTCCTTCTCCGATAACCTCTTGGGCCGCATTTTCGACGGCCGGGGCATGCCGCGGGACAACGGTCCGGTACTCGAGGAAAATCTCATCGAGATTGCCGGACCCTCGGTAAACCCGGCGCGCCGGATTATCCCGACAAACATGATCCGCACCAACATCCCGATGATCGACGTCTTCAACAGCCTTGTCGAATCACAGAAGTTGCCGATTTTTTCGGTCTCCGGCGAGCCCTATAACGCGCTGCTCGCGAGAATCGCCATGCAGGCGGAGGTCGACCTGATCATTTTGGGCGGAATCGGGTTGAAGTATGACGACTACCTCTACTTCAAAGACACCCTCGAAGAGGGCGGCGCGCTCTCGCGCACGATCTTTTTCGTGCATACCGCGTCCGACCCGGTCGTAGAGAGTATCCTGGTTCCCGACGTTTCGCTTGCGGTCGCTGAGCGCTATGCACTCCAGGGAAAAAAGGTGCTCGTGCTTCTCACCGACATGACGAACTTTGCCGACAGCTTGAAAGAAATCGCCATCACCCAGGAGCAGGTACCCTCGAACCGGGGATATCCCGGAGACTTATACAGCCAGCTTGCAGCACGCTACGAGAAGGCTGTCGACTTCGAGGGGGCGGGCTCGATAACGACGTTGGCGGCAACCACCATGCCCGGCGATGACGTTACGCACCCGGTCCCGGACAACACCGGCTATATTACCGAAGGGCAGTACTACCTGAGAAACGGCCGTATCGAGCCGTTCGGCTCACTTTCGCGTCTCAAGCAATTCGTGAACAAAGAGACCAGAGAGGACCACCGCGCGCTCATGGACGGGATGATCAACCTTTATGCGGCGTATCAGGAGTCGCAGGAAAAGCGGTCGATGGGATTTCGCATGAGTGACTGGGACCACAAGCTGTTGAAGTACGGCGAGCTGTTCGAGCAACAGATGATGGACTTGACCGTAAACATCCCGTTGGAGAAGGCCCTCGACAGAGGGTGGGAAATCCTCGCGGAGTGTTTCGAGCCGCAGGAGACCGGCCAGCGCACCCAGCTTCTCGAGCAGTTTTGGCCGAATCGCGAGCAGGTTGGAGCAGGCGAGCATGGCGAAAGTTAAGCTTACAAAGAACGAGCTGCGCAACCAAAAGGATCAACTCAAGCGGTTTCAGCGCTACTTGCCGACACTGCAGCTAAAAAAACAGCAGCTGCAAATGGTTATCCGGCAGATCGAGGCTCAGGAAGAGCAAAAACGTCAAGAGCGCGATGAGCTCCAGCGACGTATGGACGCCTGGGTGGACGTGTTCGGCGAGGACCTCGGCATAGAAGAGCTGGTGACCGTTAGCAACATAGAGACGGACACCGGCAATATTGCAGGCGTCGACATCCCCGTGTTCGAAAACATCGAGTTCGAGAAGATCGACTGGGACCTGTTTGAAACGCCGGTTTGGGTGGATGCAGCGGTTGGACGTATGAAAGAGCTCGTCGCCGCGGATGCGGAGTTGGAGATACTCGAAGAGCAGCGGAAGCTCGTTGCCGAGGAATTGCGCATTACCACGCAGCGGGTAAACCTGTTCGAAAAAGTGAAAATTCCGGAAACGAAAGAGAATATCCGGCGGATTCGAATATACCTTGGCGACCAGCAGACCGCGGAAGTTGTGCGTGGCAAGATCGCGAAGAAAAAGATAGAGGCCAAGGAAGAGTAAGGGGCTAAACGCACATGATCGAACAGATGAAGAAGGTTTCGGTCCTTGCCCTGGACTCCAGGCGTCAAGAGGTCGTTTCCCAAATGCAGGACGCGGGTGTCATTCACCTGCAATTCGAGCCTCGAGAAAGCGAAGACCTTGCCGACTTGCGTCGCCAACGTGCCTATTTCGAGCAGGCAACGGCGGTATTGCCCCGGCAGCGGCCTGAAGGGGTGGAAACGGAGCCCCGCTCGTATAGTTTCGAGACGGCGAGGGGCACTGCTCAGTACCTCATGGAGGTCGCCGAACGGCGTCGGGCGCTCGAGGACAACCTCGATCAGCTTCTGCGTGATGAGCGGCGTCTGCTACCCTGGGGAGACTTTGCCCCGGACGACCTCGAAGCGCTGCAGCAGCACGGAGTTCAGCTGCGTTTCTACATGGTGCCGCAAAAACAATTCAAGACGATTGAAGCCGAGCGCCTCTTTGTGGTGTCGCGCGAGTCGGGGCAGGTGTACTTTGTGGTGGCGGACTGGGAAGGCGAGCAGCAGCTCGAGATCACCCCTGTTTCGCTTCCCGAGAAATCGTTGTCCGAGCTTCGCAGCGAAATAACGGCAAAGCGGGAGAAGCTGCAGCAGATCGCTCAAAAGATAAAGGAGCATCAGCCGGAGCGCCGTAATCTCGAGCGCGCCGTCGAAGAGCTCGACGACCGAATTCGGTTCGAAGAGGTGAAAGTCGGCATGGAAACCGACGAGTCTCTTGCCTACATCACCGGCTTCGTACCACTCGAGTTCGAGAAGGTCGTGCGAGAGGCCGCGTCTGCGGGGGGATGGGGGCTGTTGATTCGCGACCCGGACCCCGACGAGACCGTACCGACGAGAGTAAAGAACCCGAAAGCGGTCGGCATAATCGAGCCCGTGTTCGATCTCATGGACACCACGCCCGGATACCGAGAAGTCGACATCAGCTTTTGGTTTCTCATCTTTTTCACCGTTTTCTTTGCCATGATCATTGGGGACGGCGGATACGGTTTGTTGATTCTCGCGGCTTCGGTGTTTTTCCTCCTGCGGGGCAAGCGAAAAACCGGGACGGCGTCCAAGGGAGTCGTGCTGTTAACGGTGTTGAGTCTTGCAACGGTGGCTTGGGGGGCGGTTACCGGTACGTGGTTCGGCTATGAGCCGTTCGCGGACGCGCCGTTTCTCGCTCCACTCGAAGTAGAGGCCATTTCGAGTTTTAACCCGCGGAGCGCCGAAACGATACAGTGGGTGTGTTTTGTTCTTGCAACGATACACTTATCCATAGCACACCTGTGGAAGTTTATCGTGGGGCTCAAGCGGGGACGGCCGAAGATCAAAGCGGTGGCGGACCTCGGGTGGCTCATTATGATGCCCGGTTTGTACTACTTGGTGCTTACCGTGGTACTCGGCCGACCAATACAGGAGCTCTCGTTCTACACGATTGGCGCCGGGATCGTGATCGTGCTCATGTTTTCCCAGCAGCAAGAGGGTGCCGGCTTTTTCAAAGGAATAGGGCTGGGATTTGCCAACATTTTTCCGACGGCACTCGACAGCATTAGCGCGTTTTCCGACCTCATATCCTACATTCGGCTGTTTGCGGTCGGACTCGCCACGGTGGAAATTGCGAAGAGCTTCAATGGAATGGCGGCCGGAATGGCGGACGGCATAGTGGGAATCGTGGCGGCTGTGGTGATCCTCTTTATCGGACACAGCTTGAACCTGATCATGGGCGCGCTTTCGGTGGTCGTCCATGGAGTCAGACTGAATATGCTCGAGTTCTCGCGGCATGTGGGAATGGAATGGTCCGGGATTCCGTACCGACCATTCGGTAAACGTAAACAGACAACCTAGAAAGGAGTTAAGGAATGGAGTACGGTCTTATTGGTATTGGCGCCGCGTTGGCACTTGCGGCCAGTGGTTCTGCCCTGGGTACGGGCACCGCGGGAATGTCGGCGGTTGGAGCGTGGAAGAAATGCTTTGCTCAGAATCGTCAGGCGCCGTTTCTGCTTGTGGCGTTTGTCGGTGCACCGCTTACTCAAACGATATACGGCTTTATTCTGATGAACAGCTTGATCGCCGCGGCCGACGCCGGGCAAGCCGGGGCTCTTCTGCTCGGCGCCGGTATCTTCGGCGGCATCGGAATGGGGTTTTCCGCCTGGTTCCAGGGTAAAGCGGGAGCCGTGGCTTCCGACGCGTTGGCGGAAACCGGACAGGGATTCGGGCAGTACATTATGGTCCTCGGCATTGTCGAGACCGTCGCGCTGTTTGTCATGGTATTCCTGCTCGGAGCAGTTGCGGTATAGATCACAACGGCCGAGAATATCGGTAGAATAATGGTTCGCAAAACCCTCGCGGTATTGATGTTGTTCACCGTCTTTTGCTTTGTCGCAGCTGCCCAGGAAGGGGACCAGCAACAGGAGCGGCGAGAGCAAGGAGACGGTGAGCCCGCGTGGGTAACCTATCAGCGTGGCAACCAGGCGCTGAATGACGGGCGCTTCGGTGACGCGTTGCAGAGATACCGCGAGGCGTTGTCGGCGCGGCGTCCCTTCCCGGAGGCGGAGGCAGGGCTCGGTAGAGTATTCGAGGCGGAAGGTAACTACAATCTCGCAGAGCGCCAGTATAAGAAGGCTCTCGAAGATGTCGACGACTTCTATGTTGCCGAAGAACGGTATTCGGTACGGTATTACCTCGCGGATCTCTATCGTAATCAGGAGCGCCGAAAGAACTACGAGGAGACGCTGTCCTCCATTGCGGAGGATGACCCCCAGTTCTCCGCGGACCACGATCCGCCGTACCGGGAGCTCCTTCCCGACATCCTCACACGAGAGAACCTCGAGGACCGTCCGCAGGAACCACGGCTCGACGTGCTCTTGCGTCTATACCGGCTCGACGCAAACTTTGCTCATCGCGCGCACTTGGAGCTCGGCGAGGCACTGCTGGCAAACGGTCAGTTCTCGCCGGCGGTCGACCACCTTGCGTTCGCGAGCGTTGGTGCGCTCTCGGCGATGTTCGAGGTGCTGCGCCGCGAAACCTACGACTATGAGCTCGAGTCCGCCGTTGCGCTCATAGAGGACGCGCTTGCGGAGGAGTCACTGCGCCGGTTCATTGGGGAGGCGGAGCCGTTTAAATCCCTGTATCGTTTGGGGGGGGCGCTGTGGGGCCTCAACCCTGCCTCCGACGTGCCGGAGGAGATCTGGGAAACGGTGGCGGCTTTCCCGGACGCCGCCGGCGTTTGGGCCGCACGCGCGTCTCGGGCAATCGAGGACCCCGAAAGGGCCACCATCGTTGATTATTAGGGCGACTGTGCCCTATGCTTCTTGCAACGCATGAAGAAGCTGATTATCAGGGGTGCCCGGGAGCACAATCTCAAAAACATTGACCTCGAGCTCCCGCGCGATGCGCTCATCGTCGTCTCCGGATTAAGCGGATCGGGGAAGTCCTCTCTTGCCTTTGACACGATCTTTGCCGAGGGTCAGCGCCGCTACGTGGAATCCCTTTCCGCATATGCGCGCCAGTTCCTCGGTAGGCTCGACAAACCCGACCTCGACTACATCGAGGGGCTGTCTCCGGCAATCTCCATAGAACAGAAGGCAACCAACCGAAATCCACGCTCGACCGTGGGCACGATGACCGAGATATACGATTACTATCGGCTGTTGTTCGCCCGCATCGGCACCCCGCATGACCCGAGCACCGGGGAGGCCCTCGCTCGACAAACCACCGACGAGATTATCGATGCGATGATGAGCTACCCCGAAGGCGCCCGGTTGTCCGTCCTCGCGCCGGTGGTACGCGGAAGAAAAGGCCGGCACGAAACCGTGCTCGCCGATGCACGCCGGGCGGGTTTCGTGCGCGTTCGGGTGGACGGCCGGCAGAGAACCCTCGACGAACCCATCGAGCTCGATAAGAACCGGCGACACACAATCGAGCTCGTCGTCGACCGGCTGAAAGCCGGGCCGGATCAGAGAAAACGCATTGCCGAGGCGGTGGAGACGGCGAGCGAGGCGGCATCGGGGACGGTGGTGGTACATGTCGAGCATGAGGGAAGTGCGTGGGAGGATTCCTTTTCCGAGCATTACGCCTACAGCGACTCCAATCTGACGTTCCCGGAGCTCGAGCCGCGGTTATTTTCGTTCAACAGCCCGTACGGCGCGTGCGAGGCCTGTTCGGGCCTGGGAATCACCCTGGAGTTCGACCGGGATCTCATCCTGCCGGACCCCTCCCGTTCCTTTTCAGAGGGAGGGCTTGTTCCGTATAATCCCAATTCCGCCTGGCATCGCAGCCGCTTTGAGGCGTTAGCCGCACACCTCGGATTCAGTCTCGATACACCCTTCGAAGAGCTCTCCGATGACGTCATCGACGGCGTTTTCTACGGAACCACGGAGCCGATCGAGGTGTCCTACGTCAACAAGGAAAACACCGGGCGCTTCGAATACCAGACGGCGTTCAACGGAGTGTTCGAGGACCTCAAGCGCCGGTACAAAGAGACGACCTCCGACGGTATCAAACAATGGCTCGAGGGCTTTATGTCGCAGCGGCCGTGTGAAAGCTGTGGAGGGCGTCGACTGCGACCTGAGGCCCTCGCCGTTACCGTCGGAGGCAACAACATTCATGAGTTGACTGAAATGTCGGTGGCGGACGAGCTTGTGTTTCTCGAAAATCTGGAATTGTCCGACACTGAGCAACGAATCATCGGGGAGGTACACAAAGAGATCACCTCTCGGCTGCAGTTCATGGAGAACGTGGGTCTCGAGTACCTCACCCTCGATCGCGGTTCTCGTACCCTCTCCGGCGGTGAGGCGCAGCGCATTCGCCTTGCAACCCAGATCGGGGCATCCCTCATGGGCGTGCTCTATATTCTCGATGAGCCGACGATCGGCTTACACCAGCGGGACAACGAGCGGCTGTTGCGCACGCTCACTCACCTGCGCGATATCGGTAATACCCTCATTGTCGTCGAGCACGATGAGCAGACGTTGAGACAGGCAGATTATATCGTCGACCTCGGGCCCGGTGCCGGTGTGCACGGCGGCGAGGTGGTCGCCGAAGGCGGTTTGTCGGACATCCTTGCCGCCGAGCCGAGCCTCACCGGCGCCTACCTCTCGGGGCGACGCTACGTCGCCCTCCCTGAGGCGCGTCGGGACGGCACGGGAAACGAGCTCGTCGTAGAGGGAGCGGCGCAACACAATTTAAAGAACATCGATGTACGATTCCCTCTGGGGCAACTCATTGTAATCAGCGGGGTCTCCGGGTCGGGGAAGTCCACGCTTCTCGGCGATATTCTCCTTCCCGCTCTTCGAAACCGCCTCGGGCGCGAACACCGCGCGGTGGGCGAGCACACCGGTATCGTGGGGGCGGAGCACCTCGACAAGGTCATCCATATCGATCAGAGCCCCATCGGGCGGACTCCCCGCTCGAATCCGGCCACCTACGTGGGGCTCTACACGCCGATTCGCGAGCTCTTTGCCTCACTTCCGGAGTCGCGAGCCCGCGGTTACAAACCCGGGCGGTTCTCGTTCAACGTGAAAGGAGGACGATGCGAGAACTGTCAAGGTGCGGGGACGATCAAGATAGAGATGCATTTCCTCTCCGATGTGTATGTCACGTGTGATGTGTGCGGAGGAAAACGATTCAACCGCGAGACCCTCGACGTGTATTACAAGGGGAAAAACATTCACGAGATATTGGAGCTCACCGTCGATGAGGCGCTCGACGTGTTTTCGTCGATTCCGCAAATCGTGCGGCGATTGGAAATGCTGCAGGCGGTGGGCTTGGACTACGTGAAGCTCGGCCAATCCGGGGTGACCCTTTCCGGCGGGGAGGCGCAGCGTGTGAAGCTGTCGCTGGAGCTTTCCAAGCGAAGCACCGGCAGCACCCTCTACATTCTCGATGAACCTACGACCGGGCTTCACTTTGAAGACGTTCGCAAGCTTCTCGAGGTGCTCAATCTACTGGTGGACAAGGGAAACACGGTGGTGGTCATCGAGCATAACCTCGATGTGATCCTGCAAGCGGATCACGTTATCGATCTCGGTCCCGAGGGAGGGGCGATGGGGGGCCGCATCGTGGCGGAAGGCACGCCGGAGCACATCGCGACGGTGGAGGAATCATATACCGGCCGTTTCATTAGGCAGCGCGTTTCGTGATCAAACGAGTGGCTCCGCGGTACAAAACAGTTTTCTCTCCGTTGTGTGTGTTTCTCATCGCAGTCCTTGGCGTGGCTCTGTCGGCACCCATCGCTGCGCAGGAGGAGCCGGCGCAAGAGGAGGCGGACGGCTCGAGACAGGTGGACGGTACGGTCGCCGAGGATATCCGAACGGCGAGTTTCTACGAGCTCTCGAGGTGGCTCGAGCGTCTCGAGCTCCCCACGCGCGGGAGTAGGCGCGATCTCGAAAAGCGGCTGTTCGAGCATTACGGCCTCGAATACGAGGAGCCTGCACGAGGCGAAGGCGGCCGTGAAATCATTATCGAATCGGCACAAGAGTCACGCTATTTTGAGTTGGACGAAATCGATCAACGGTACATACGACTCCGCGGCGGGGTCACCCTTCGCATGGAGGACCCTGATGAGGGTGCGACTCACACCATTTCGGCCGAGGAATTGGTGTTTAACCGTGATACGGAGTCGCTGACTGCACGCGGCGACATCGAGTACGTCATAGACCGAGGCACGAGTAGCGAGCGGTTCACCGGGGAGCGGTTGACCATTTATCTCGACGACTGGGACGGTGTTTTTTTAGAGGGGACCTCCACGCGGGAGCGCGAAATCAGCGGGCGAGAGTTGGAGTTCCGCTACTCGGGCGACTACATTACGAGGTCTCCTGACGACATCGTCACGCTCGAAGACGGGGTCATCACCTCTTCACAGGGCGAACCGCCGTACTACCGTATTCGAGCCAAAAAAATCTGGGTGTTGGGTCCCGGAGAGTGGGGGCTGCGGGGAGCATCGCTCTACGTCGGGCGGGTTCCCCTGATGTATTTACCGTTTTTCTTTCGCCCCGGCGACAAACTGTTTTTCAATCCGGTGGTAGGGGCAAAAGACCGCGAGGGCGGCTTTTTGCAGACGACCACGTACGTGGTCGGCCAAAAGGATCCCGACGAGGCACAGGTTTCGGTGTTGCAGCTTGCCGAAGGCGAGACGGGTAACCTCGTGAGGGAACGCGACGGGCTCTTTATGCGCCCGGCCGAGGATCCCGAAGAGGCGGAACCCGAGGAGGACACGCTCAAGGTGCTTGCCGATGTCTATACGACCCTCGGTGCCTACGTGGGATTGCAAGCGGACTATCAGGACCTTGCATTTGCGGACAATCTTGAAGCGGATGTCGGGATCGGCGTGAGCAAGAACATCTATGACCGCGGCGGGTTGTTGTATACCGACCGTTTCGTTGAAGAGGACGGGAGCACGAGTGTGTCGTGGAACACAACTGAAATCGCCGGCGTCATGTTGCCCTTCCGCTATAATCTCTCCCTCGACGGCGATATCAACAGGGGCGGGCTCAGCTTAGATACGACCCTCGAGTGGTTTTCAGATCCCTTCGTTTTGCAGGATTTCGGCAAGCGTGCCGAGAGCATGGACTGGCTTTCCCTTGTCGACCCGGAGGAACAAGGCGAGGAGCCGACCGGAAGAGAGCAGAGCGACCTCGACTGGCGTGCAGTGTTCGGCTATCGAGCCGATGTCGAAGACCTATCGCCGTATGTGGGCCGTCTTTCGGTGGATCGGCTGGAGGTTTCGGCCCGCTGGCTCAGCAGGGAGCTCTCGGAATCGGACCTCGAGGCGCAAGTGCTGGAGGCGGACCGAAGCCCCGAGTCGGAGTTCTACTTTCCCGAGAGTCTCGTCTTGCCCGCCGTCGATCTCACTGCCACGGGTACGCTCGCCGAGGGGGAGGCCGGTCGGCGAAGCGACCGCAGCCACAGAGACAGTGACGAGGACGAAAATGCCGAAGAAGACGAGGGCGCCGATAGCGAAAGCGGCGGAGAGGGCGACGGCTCGCACGAGGAGTCCGCCGGCGGAGAGCCGCCGTTACCCAAGCCGCCGTGGAACGGTTCGCAAAACGGAGATTCCCGTGGTTCTTCCCCAAGCGACGGCGAGTTCCGCCCTCCCGAAATCCGCGGCGACCTCGAGGGGTTGCTTGCCCGGGCTCCTCTGTCCTACGAGGTTGGGTATTCGTTTCGGCCCACACTCCGAGTTGACAACGAGTACCGCGACCGACCGTGGACCACGCCGGAAGATGTGAACTTCGAGTTTGAATATTCCTCCGTGACCACGAATAACCGATTGAGCAGTAACTATCTCTTCGGGTTCTACGGACGGTTGTTCGAGTTGGATGGTCGGATCAGAGCAGACGGAAAATACCGTACTCTGTACAACGAATGGGACCCCGAGGATCAAACGATCGAACGACTTCGCGCCGACTCGTACGACTATTCTTCGGTATCGGTGGCACACGATTTCACGAGCCGTACCTACCCGTTTCAGGACAATCTGTACGTAGGAGACTCGAACCTCTCATATACCCTCGATGCGACCTATTACCGACGTGCGTACGCCGGGGACGAGGCGTTTGACGATCCGGAGTACGACGACTATTTTTTTGATTGGACCGACGAATACATTTCGTCCCACAATCTGGCCGGGGACCTCAGGGTGGATTACTGGGGCGCCACGCAGTCGCTGAAAATAGTGGGAAATCTTCCGCCCATAGACAACACATACGACGGTACCTTGACGCTGCGAACCGGTCCGCTTACCTCGCAAGTGCAAACCTCGGCGGCAAGAGAAGACGATCTGTGGGAGCTCGACCCGCTCAGAGTCACCGAGACCCTCGAGATGGGGGATAACGTGAGATTGCGCGAGGCTCTGGTCTACGACATAGAACGTGATCGGCTGCGGTCGAGCCGCACCGGCACGAAGCTGTGGTGGCTAACCGCGGACTATTCGGCGGAATATACAACCGGCTACAACTTCAACGAAGCAACCCGTCGTTTCGAGGAGACCTCGGGCGAGGCGTTCCGGCCGGTAGAGGCGGCTGTGGGAATCGATGCGGACTATGAGACCGAGCCCTTTTGGAAACGGCGCACTACAGTGGGGTTTCGATTCGATTCCGATCTGCGAATGGACCTTCAGCGCTTCAATCAGAGCAGCCTCGACGTGAGGTTCGGGATGAACGCACGGGTGCACGAGTTCCTCGACCTATCGGTCTCTTCGACCTCGAGCAACGGTGTCGTGTACCGCTACGTGGACGACCTTGCCGAACAAGTGGGGGTAGAGCCGAAAAACCCGTTCACCGATCTCGCGCGGTCGTTCAACTTTTTCAACATCGACGACCGCAGGGAATCGGACTTTAACCTGAGCCGGATTGATGTGGAAGCAACCCACTATCTCGGTGACTGGGTGCTCAATGTTCAATATTCGGGGTTTCCGGAGCAGACGCCGGGGGATGACGGTCGGGACCGTTTCGAGTGGCAACGCGAGTTCTCGATTTTCCTCGAATGGATGCCGATACCGGAGTTCAACAGTGAGATCGATGTCACAGACGAGGAGGGTGTTACATATGGGCGAAGGTAAGCTTCGCGGGGCCCGATGGCCCTTGACCCCCCATGACCGGGAATCTATACTTTTGTGCGTGAAGGAGATAGTCTATTGAGTCGGAGTGCGGCGGTAGTACTCGAGAGTTCGCAGCTGCTGAGTGAGGTTTGTGGCGCTAACGACAGTAATCTGAAGGTTATGGAAGAGCTCCTTGGGGCCCGTATCCTTTCTCGTGGAAACGAGTTATTCATCGAAAGCGAGGCAGACGACAAGCAGGGTCTGCTTTCCGACATGCTTGGTGAGCTCAAAGAACACGTTAACATGGGACAGAGCCCGAACCCCGATCTGATCCGGGCGGTCTACGATTCACTGACTCGAAACACTGAAGAGGAACGGGAAGAGTTCCGGAATACGAGTATTAGCATAACCGCTACGGGCGCCCAGGTGTTCCCTCGCAGCCACGGGCAAGCGGTATATATTGCCGCAATGGCAAAGCACGAAATGGTCTTCGGAATCGGACCGGCGGGCACCGGCAAGACATATCTCGCCGTCGCTCATGCTCTCGGGGAGGTGCTCTCTCGACGCAAGCGCAAGCTTATTCTCACCCGCCCGGTAGTCGAGGCCGGAGAGCGGCTCGGATTCCTGCCGGGGGACCTGGCCCAAAAGATAAATCCCTATTTGAAGCCGCTCTACGATGCAATGGAAAGCCTTGCGCCGTCGGATACGATCCAGAAACTGGAAGATGACCGCGTTATAGAAATCGCGCCGTTGGCGTATATGCGTGGACGAAGTCTCAACGATTGCTATATCATTCTCGATGAAGCGCAGAACACGACAAAAGAACAGATGAAAATGTTTCTTACTCGCATCGGCGAGGGCTCGCGAGCGGTCATTACCGGAGATATCACGCAGGTAGACCTTCCTGACCGACGGAAGTCGGGATTGCTGCATGCAATGAAAATCCTTGCAAACATACCCGAAATTCACTTTAGCTATTTCACGAGTCGAGACGTCGTGCGTAACGCGCTCGTCAAGAAAATCATAGAAGCATACGAGGCGGAGGCCTAATAGGTTCCGGTGGATTCTGTGACCAAGCGATGAACACCAACACATCCCACAACAGCGTCGATGTGTCCTCTGAATCGGTGGAGCCTCCGTCATGGATGTCCACTGTTGAGCACGTTGTGCAGCAGGCCCTCTCCGAGCTCGGTATTCGCGGCTGGGAGGTTTCGGTGCTTTTCTGCGACGACGCGTTTATTCGCGACCTCAATTCTCGATACCGGGGAATCGATGCTCCAACCGATATACTCTCCTTTTCTCAAATAGAGGCCGCGGCGGAGGCCGGCACTCCTCAAATGAGTTCCGCGGCGGAGGCCGCGACCGAGCCGGTATCGAGCACTGATCACGAACCCGCGCCGCGTTTCGGCGAGGCAGAGCATAGCGAACCTCATGAAGAAGAAACCCCGGTCGCGGCGGGCGACCTCGTTATATCTCTTGACACGATGCACCGCCAGGCGGCGGAATACAATGTGCGCGCTGAGGAGGAACTAAAACGGCTACTCATACACGGAATCCTACATCTCGCCGGCTACGACCACGGCGAGACTCACGACGATGGAAAGATGATGGATATCCAGGAACGCCTCCTGCGCCGGCTAACGGAGGAAGGAGCACTTTGAAGAACCTCAAGTTCATACGGAAATTCTTCAACACCGAGGAGAAGGACGACGGGAGCGACGATCTAACTCCTGAAAAGCAGGATATGATCCGCGGCGTGCTTCGATTGTCCGAGAAGACCGTAAAGGAGGCAATGGTACCGCGCATCGACACGGCGTTCATCGGTCTCGAGTACTCTACCAAAGAGTTGATCCAGACCATCGACGGGCGTGGGTTCTCGCGCTTTCCGGTCTACAAAGATACCATCGACAACGTAGTCGGCATCTTGTACGCCAAGGATCTTATCAAGTACCTGACCTCCAGAGATGAAATCAACATCGAGCGCATCATTCGTAAGCCGTTTTTTGTACCGGAGAGTAAACGGCTCGATTCACTGCTGCGCGAGATGCGGCGAAAGCGCGTGCACATTGCCGTGGCTGTCGACGAGTACGGCGGTGTGTCCGGGGTTGTGTGCCTCGAGGATATCATCGAAGAAATCGTGGGAGACATACAGGACGAGTTCGACAATGAGCGCGAGGGCATACTCGAGATCGGCGAGAATGTATACCTGTGTGACGCCCGGGTCGACATCGGGGACCTCAACGACGAATTGCAGCTCGAAATCCCGGATGAAGACTTCGACACCCTCGGGGGATTCGTCTTCGATTTGTTTGGAAAAATCCCTGTCCGCTATGAGAAGGTGACGGCCCTGGGGTGCGACTTCATTATCCAAGAAATGGACGGCCACAAGATCAAGACGGTGAAGGTTGTCGTCGGTAGTGACCAACGGGAAGGCACGGGTGAACAGGAACAGACCGACTAGGGCTCGCCTGCTTTCGACGGTTGTGTTTTTGTGTCTCGCCGCGATTGCACCGCTCGAAGCTCAAGAGAACCCTCGGGCGCTCTACCGAGAAGGTCGACAGGCGTTGTCGGCCGGCGAACCGTTTCGTGCGGTCGAGCTCTTTACCTCTGCGCTCGAGCAAAACCCATCATACGCGGATGCCTTGCAGGGCATCACCGAAGCCTATTACGAGCTCGACGAATACGATCAGGCACTCGAATACGGCACGCGGTATTTGAGAAACGCGAATGACCTCTCCGAAGCGCGGAATCTGTTGGCGCGTGTTCACATCGGACTCGGCAATTTGGGCGAAGCGGAGGAGTTGTATCGTGCCGTTCTCGATGAGTCTCCCAACAACGTCGAGGCGCGAATCGGTACCGCGGAGTTGGCCGTTGCCAGGGACAATACCGAAACTGCACTGTCGCGGTTCGAAGAGGCTCGCGAGCTTGCCCCCACGAACCGGCGCGTGTTGCTTTCTCTCGCGCTCGTGCACCGTTACGCCGGTCGAACCGACGCCGCCGACCGCTATATTCGACTTGCCCTAGAGCACCATGCCGACAGTCCGTTAGTTCATCTTCTCGCCGCCGAACATTACCTCGATGAGGACCGGCTCGAGCAAGCCGCCGCCGAAGCCGACACCGCGCTCTCGTTTCGGCCGGAAAACGAAGATGCATTGCTGCTTCGCGCTCGGATTGCATACCTGCGCTCGAACTATGAAGAGGCCGCGCAGCGGGCCGAAGAGGCCATCGGGGTAAACCGCGAGAATGGAACGGCGTGGTACGTGCGGGCTGCGGCGCTCGAGCGGCTCGAACGCATTGATGACAGCATCGAGACGCTGCGGTTGGGACTTCGGGCAAACGAAGAAGACGAGTTTCTGCGCATTTTTGCGGAGCAAGTCGTCACCGAAGAGCTCGATCCTGATGACGAGTTGCGCTCGGAGTTTGCCTCGTATCACTTTGATCGTGCCGAGTCTTTTCGCGACGAAAATCTGTTTTCCCGTTCACGCGTCGCCTATCGGCGCGGGTTGAGGGTGGACCCCTACCATCGCGAGGGGCGCATCGGATACGCGCAACTGTTCGATACCCAGGGAATTGCGTCAAAGTTCCTCCAAGAGCTCGAGGTTGTAGCCTCTTTTGGAGAAACCGATCAGTTTCTCTCAGACCGAATCGAGAGTTATGACAGTGCGCTGCAGGGCTCGGTTTCGCGCGATTGGGGAGTCGATCAGTTCGAGCTCGAGCGCAGCCCGATGGTGGTCGACGTGTTCATGAACCTCGATGAAAGTACGTTGAGACACCCGGACGGGGCTGTGGTGTACGGTGAGTATCTGCGGGACCGGTTGGTCTCCCGGGAACGACTTGCCGTGCCCCGTCCGGCGGAGATCTCGGACGGGTTCGCACAGGCCTACGGTAGCGCGCGCGGCACCGGCTCGGACTACTTCGTCCTCGTCACCGTTCGCGAGGACGAGCGAAGCATCCGTATGGAGGTAGAGCTCTATCTCTCGCGAACCGGCGATCGCCTCGAGTCTTTCAGGTCGTACCGCACGGGAAGCGAGCCCATCGAGCGCGCGGCCGGCGGAGTGGTCGACCAGGTGTTGGCGCTGATGCCGCTGCGCGGTCAACTGCTCGAGCGACGCCACGATCGGGGCCTGATTACGCTCGGTTCTCTCGACGGCTTGGAAGTCGGCGACGAGCTCGTGGTGGTGAAACCCGGCGGCGTAATGCTCACCACTGATGCACCCGGATATCGATACACCGAGTCCGAGGCAGTGGGTACGCTGGAAATCACCGCGTTGGATGCCCTCGTGTCCGAGGGGGAGCTGTCACGGAAGGGAGATTTCGACTTCATCTCGGAGGGCGACCTCATTGTCCGCGCGTCGACCGACGAAGAGCCGGCGGTCATGCAAGACGATTCTCCCATGTTTCCGGCGCTTTACCGGGAATTGCGCCGAATTCGCTGATCGCCGTACTTCGTTGACAGTACAATGAGGTTTTTCGTATAGTGGGCCGTAGAAACCGTTACATACATGGCGATTTACATCCCGTGGGCAGGGGATGACCAGAGGCTTAAGAAAAGGGGAGGACTATGTCCGTTCGCAGTATTCGAGATGCAGACCTGAAAAACAAGAAAGTTATCGCGCGCGTGGATTTTAACGTTCCGGTAAAAGACGGAAAGGTTACCGATGACACGAGAATACGGGGCGCATTACCCACAATCGAGCATATTCTCAATGAGCCCGGCGCAAAGTTGATTCTCATGTCGCATCTTGGGCGTCCAAAAGGAAAGTGGGACGATTCACTGAGCTTGAAACCGGTAGCAGACCGTCTGTCGGAGTTGCTCGGAAAGTCGGTGAGAATGGCACCCAACTGCGTTGGATCGGATGTGGAGAAGATGGTTGCAGAGCTGCCGCCGGGCGAAGCGCTGTTGCTCGAGAATCTTCGCTTCCACAAAGAAGAAACCGATAACGATGCCGATTTTTCGGCAAGCCTCGCACGCCTCGCCGACGTATACGTAAACGACGCCTTCGGTACCGCTCACCGGGCTCATGCGTCAACCGAAGGCATAACGCACCATCTTCCCGGGTTCGCCGGGTTCCTCATAGAGAAGGAGGTGGCGTTTTTTGAGCCGGTGGTAAAGGATCCTCAGCAACCATTCGTTGCAATTATCGGCGGTGCGAAGGTGTCCAGCAAAATTAGTGTTCTCGAAACGCTGTTGCCGAATTGCACCACACTCGTCATCGGCGGCGGGATGGCCTATACCTTTTTGAAGGCTCAGGGACATGAAGTCGGCAAGTCCCTTGTGGAAGAGGATTACCTCGATACGGCAAAAGACCTCCTGTCCAAGGCGAAAACGGCAGGCGTGGAGGTCGTCTTACCGGTGGATCATGTAGTGGCGAGCGAGTTCGCGGAAACCGCTACCCCCGAGGCTGTCGACGACGTGGCGGTCCCCGCCGATAAGCTCGGCATGGACATCGGGCCGAAGACGGTGGCAAAGATCGCCGAAAGCATCTCCACGGCGAAGACGGTGTTGTGGAATGGACCGATGGGTGTGTTCGAGTTCGAGCCCTTCGCGAAAGGAACGCTGGATATCGCACAGAAAGTTGCGGCCGCCGAGGCCATTACCATTGTCGGCGGGGGAGACTCCGTGGCGGCGGTCAACAAGTTCGGCTTGGCCGACAAGATCGACCACGTTTCGACCGGCGGTGGAGCATCTTTGGAGTTCCTCGAAGGAAAGAGTCTACCGGGAATCACGGCGCTTTCGGACTAGCACGCTCGCAGCAAAAGGAGCCTAATATGGCACGAAAAACGTATATCGCCGGAAACTGGAAGATGCACAACACGGTGGCAGAGTCCCGCAGGCTGGCCGAAGCGCTCACAAAAGAGCTCGGGGACGTCTCCTCTTCGTTGATGATCGCGCCGCCGTTTACGGCTCTGCAGGCTGTTTCGGAGGTGGTGGCCGGGACCAATATTCGCTTGGGTGCTCAGAACATGGCACCGGCGGAATCCGGGGCTCACACCGGAGAGGTCTCGGTTGTGATGCTTGCCGACGTGGGGGTCCAAACGGTTATTTTGGGCCACTCGGAGCGTCGGCATGTTTACGGCGAAACCGATGAGCTGGTGAACGAGAAAGTGCGTTTGGCGCTTTCACACGATATGGAAGTGATTCTTTGCATCGGCGAGACACTCGAGCAGCGGGAAGCCGACAAGGCGGAGTCGGTGGTAAAAGCGCAGCTCGACTCGGGGCTCGACGGTGTCGACAAAGAACAGCTTGTTCGTGTTACCATCGCCTACGAGCCCGTGTGGGCCATCGGAACCGGACGCACGGCCACCCCGGAGGACGCCGACGCAATTCACGGTGTAATCCGAGACCGGTTATCGGCTATGTACTCGGCCGAAGCTGCCGAGAGAATGATCATTCAGTACGGGGGGTCGGTAAAACCGAACAATATTTCCGGGCTCATGGCCAAGGAAAATATCGACGGTGCCCTCGTGGGCGGGGCGTCTTTGAAGACGGAAACGTTTGTGCCGATTGCCGCATTCGATCGGGACTGAGCCCGCGTAGCGACCGACCCCGCGTAGCAGGAGAGAGTTAATGGGATTGTTGAGTATAGTGCTGCTGGTGGTGTTCGCGATAACCGCGATTCTCATGGTTATTATCATCCTCCTTCAAGATGAAGGGGGAGAAGGCCTTGGCGGGATCTTCGGCGGTGGCGGAGCCACTCAACAGGCAGGCAGTCGTTCGGGAAATATCTTAACCAAGGCTACGTCGGTGTTGGGCGCAACCTTCTTGGTGACCGCGTTCGCGCTTGCGTGGTTAAACCGCACGCCCGAAACCGGAGACGTGGAGCAGGCGGCGAGAGATCTCGAGTCCGACTCGGCGGTCGAATGGTGGAATACCGAGGAAGAGGACGCTACGGACGAGGATTCGGAGCTCGACGCAGGCACGCTCGAAGAGCAGGAAACCGAGGGCGAGTAGCCCCGGTTTCAGGATGCCCGTATGAGGGTTGCCACGGTCTTTTTTCCGTACAGAAACCGGGATCGGCTTGCAACGCTTGCAAGAGCTTTGGCTCGCGGGATCGAAGCGCAAGGTCACGACGTAGACGTCATCGACGGTACGCGCGACGTGAACACGAAGCTCACCATGTATGGCTATATCGCCGTAGGAACCGAGGCGACGAACCTCTTCGGCGGGAAGATCCCGCAACGCGTCGAGGAATTCCTGAGCTCGGCCGGTATTGTCGGCGGAAAGAAAAGTTATGCGTTCGTGCGCAAACGCGCCATCGGCGGAAATAAGACGCTCAAACGCCTCATGACGGTCATGGAGCATGAGGGCATGTTTCTCAAGATATCCAATGCGCTACACTCGCCCGACGAGGCGGAAGAAATCGGGAAGCGTTTGAGCATCGGGTAGAGTCTTTGGATACTACCGCGATACAGTAGGGAACCGTGCAGACCTATTACGAAATTCTTGGGGTGGATTCTTCCTCATCGTATGAGGAAATAAAAAAAGCCTTTCGTCGCAAAGCAAAGCAGCTCCATCCGGATATGGCTGCCTCGGAACGGGAGGGGGATGCCGCCCATATTCATACGCTCATCCGTGCGTATGAAACTCTCAAAGACCCGCTCCGCAGGGCGGAGTACGATCGAACGCATTTTGTCATATCGGACAAGGACCGATTCGATTACCGGGAGTTTCTCAAGTCCCGTCGCGACGATCCGCGCAGCCAGTCGAAGCTCGTGTTCTTCGAGTTGCTGCATAATCGCCCTTCTGAGGCTCTCGAGGCATTCGAAGATACCTTTCTCGGGTTACCGGATCGGCTCGAGCCGTATATGGACCGAGAGGATTTCATGGATTGCTCGTTCCTGTTGGCAGAGGAATACGAGCAGCGCGGAGAATATCTCGCGGCGTATCGGTTGTTGTCCCGGATTGCCGCACTCGAGCTCGAGCGGCCGTATTTCAAGCATTTCTTCGAAGAGGTTATTCATCGGCTTCGAAATGTGGTATGTGTGAAGATGGTTGGGCGTGTTTCCAACAGACGGGTCATCGGCTGTCTCGAGGACCTTTTGGGCTTGGGATTCCCGCGAAAAGAGACTGCGTTCTTTTTCAAAAAGGCGGCCGAGCTCTACGTTGAAGAGCAGGATTTCGACACAGCCGCCGCGTACCTCCAACGGGGAACAGAGCTCGACAGCAAACTAGCGGGGGTAAAGAGGATTCGCGAAAAAATCGCCGGAGTATAATGTGGAGTATATGATACAGAAACGATTGGTGGCCGTTTTTATTCTGATGCTGATAGGTTTGGCGCCGGTGGCGGCGCAGGTGCTCGATCAACCGGTTGCGGTGGTGCGTCTGCACAGTACCGAGAACGTCAGTCAACGCGGACTGCGTGAGCAGCAGCGGATGCTCGAGCAGCAGCTCGGTCGCGAGCTTTCCGAAAGCGACCGCGAGGAGCTTCTCGAGGCTCAGATCAACGAGATTTTGATCACACAGGCCGCGGAAGAACAGGGCGTCAGCGTCAGCGAGGGAGAGCTCAATCAGGCGATCCAGCGTCAGAAGGCCTCGGTTGGTCGCCGGATAAGCGACGCCGAGTTTCGTCGGTTGGTGGAGCAACAGATGGACATCTCTTGGGATGAGTACATGCAACAGGTGCGGGACCGGTTGATCCAAGAGAAGTACGTCATGGAAGAGCAGCGGTCTCTGCTCGAGGGAATGTCGGAGCCCACCGAAGAGGACATCCGCGAGTTCTACGACGAGAATGCCACCCGGTTCACGAACCCGGCAATGGTGCGTTTCGAACATGTGTTCGTAGACGCCAGAGACTCCTCGGATGAGGAGAAGCAGCAAAAGCGCGAACAGGCCGAAGAGCTCTACGAGAGGCTGCAGTCCGGAGAAGACGATTTCGACGACCTGCTCGATGCGTCGCTCGACGACAGCTCGTTTAGCGGCGGCGACTTCGGCTACGTCATGCGCCAGAGCGAGGAAGATAGAAATCTCCTGGGACAGCAGTTCATCCGATCGGTCTTTGCTCTCGAAGAGGGCGAGACAAGTGACGGCGTGTTGGAGTCTAATGTCGGCTTTCATATCGTGCGGGTAAAAAATCGACGAAGTCCGCGCGTGCTCGATCTCGACGACCCATTGCTGCCGGGGGAGAGCAGGACGGTGCGAGACCAGATTCGCAACTACCTGCTTTCGAATCGGCAGCAGGAGGGCTTTCAACAGGCACTGGAGGAAGTGGTCGCGGATCTTCGTGAGGAAGCGGATATTACGATTTACGAGGAGAACCTCGACTGGTGAACCATGGGCCTGCGTAGAAAAGGCCGCGTTATCGCCTTTCAAGCGCTCTACTGCTGGGATGTCAGCCATCCGGCTACATCGGAGTTGGTGCGCTTCCAATGGCTGGACGAGCCCGAAGACACCGAGCACGAACAAGCACACCTCTTTGCCCGCCTCATGGTCGCCGGTACGATCGAAAACATCGAAACCGTCGATCAGGCCATACGCCGCCGGCTTCAACATTGGGATTTCTCTCGGCTTAGCTGGGTCGACCGGGCCATTCTGCGGGTGGGGGTGTATGAGCTCCTCTTCCACAGGGAGGTGCCGCCGTCGGTGAGCATAGACGAGGCGATCGGGATTGCAAAGGAGTTCGGCGCCGACGATTCGTTCCGGTTCATAAACGGCGTTCTCGACGCGGTACGCCGTGAAGGGGAAAAGGACACGGGATGAGTCGTCGGGGGAACCGATTGCCGATAGTGTTGCTCGTGGTCGGGGTACTCGTTGCCTCGGGCACCGCCTATCTCATCGTTTCCGAAATCCGTGGCGCGCGCGTCGAGCGCGAGCTCGAGGAGGGACTCTCTCGAGTGGACCGGCTTCTCGAGGAACGCGATTTCGAGGGGGCCGAGGAGGCGCTCGAAGGGCTTTCCTCGTCCGTGCGAAGCGCCGAAGGCCGACTCTCGCTGGTAAAACGGGCCTACCGAATCGGCGAGGAGACCGGAGATTACGACACGGCCGCTCGGCTTGCCCGGCGAGCTGCGCGCGCGCACCCGGCGAACGCCGACCTACTTGTTCCGGCGGTCCACTCCTCGATGCGCGCCGGACGGACTGAAGAGGCGCGTTCGTTACTCGACGGAGCGCCGGAAGACGAGCGGTTCGAGGCGTTGCGTGCCGAAGCGGCGATCCGGGCGGGGCGCAGCCCCGAAGACGTGGAGCGGCCCGAGGGCGAGGATCGCGACGGGGTGCGTCTGTTGGCAACGTTGTCCCGCTCGAGCCCGCCGAGCGATTTTGCTCGGGCGTTCGACATGACCGCAGATGCGCGCTTTGCGGTGAACGAGGCGCTGAGGGCGGCGCGGGGCGGCGAGCTCGAGAACGCGTTTGCGGCTCTCGAGGAGCGGGAGCTTGTAGAGGGGTATCCCGTGCTCAGTGCTCTGCTTGCCTACGATCTCGAGCGCTACGACACCTATGAGAGCATGCTCGAGCACATGGAGCCCGCGGTCGCGGTATCGGCGGAACAGCTGATGCTGCAAGCGGATATTGCAATGCTGCGGCAAGACTACGGGGCGGCAGAGTCGATCTACACCGATGTTCGACGCAGCGAACCCTCATTTGCCGCTCAAGCCTATCTGAATGGGGCGTGGATCGAGCGTTCGGAGCCCGAACAGGCACAGGGTATTCTCGAAGAACGAGAGGGGATGTTCGAATCCCATACCGGTATCGCTCGCGCGAACGTGCTCCTCATCTACGCCCACGATCCCGACGCTGCGCGCGGAGAGCTCGAAGCGGCGCTAACACGGGTAGAGAATCCCGGTGAGCTTGCAAGCCTTGAAATGCACCTTTTCGAGCGGACACGCGGCTCGGTCTCGAGCTTTGTTTCTCGGCTGTGGATGACCGCCAACACGTATCCCGAGAGCCCGTTTCCATACCGGTATCTCGGCTGGTATCTTGTATCGGTCAATAACTGGGCGGATCTCGAGGTCGTGGTGAGTCGTGCGGAGGGGATCGTCGAGGAAGAGCTCCTGGATCTCTACCGCGGAATTCTCACGGCACGCGACGGCGAGTGGGATCGAGCCCGTGCGCTGTTCTATGAAGAGAACGGCGGCTGGTGGCAGGGTGCCTACAATGCGGGACTCTCGGCACTCGCGGCCGGTTCTTCTCGCGAGGCGAGCGAATTGTTCGAATCGGCGCTCGAGCGGTTGAGCGACGATGCGGTTGCGCAGACAGACACGGAACAGCATTCGGTGCATCGGGCGCGGGTGCTCATGTTCGACGCGCTCTCCCACGCCGCGCGGGGCGATTACTCGCGGGCATACCGCCGTGTTTCCGAGGCCGTGGAACTTGATCCGAAGAGCGCACGCGCACGATATTTAATGACGAGTTTTGCCGACCGGCTGGAATGATGCGGGATCCACGGAGTTGCAATAGGCGGAACGGAAGGACGAAACATGATCAAGATAAAAACGGAGAAGCAGATCGACGGCATCAGGACCGCGTCTCATCTTCTCGCGCAGGTGCTGCAGGAAATCGAGGCTCTGGTGAAGCCCGGCGTTACGACCGAGGAGCTCGACGCGCATGCGCGCCGGGTCATCGAAAAGATGAACGGGAGACCGGCGTTTCTCGGGTATATGGGGTTTCCGGCGGCGCTGTGCACCTCGGTGGATCGCGCGGTTATCCACGGCATTCCCAACAGCGCCCCCCTCGAAGAGGGGCAAGTGGTCGGTATCGACTGCGGCCTCGAGTATAACGGGTTCTACAGCGACTCCGCGCTGACCATTCCGGTTGGAGACATAGCACCGGAAGTTCGTCGACTCATGGACGTGACCAAAGAGAGTCTGGAGCTCGGAATCGAGAAGGCACAAGTGGGCAACCGAGTCGGCGACGTATCAAAAGCAATTTATCAACACGTCTCCACCGAGGGATACGGGGTAGTCAAGCCGTATTGTGGACACGGGGTGGGGCTCGAAATCCATGAGGACCCCCAGATCCCCAACTATGTCGGCTCGGGGCCCAATCCACGCCTCAAGCACGGGATGGTGGTTGCGATCGAGCCGATGATCAACTTGGGCGGCGATGAGGTCGACGTCTTGGACGACGACTGGACGGTTGTTACCGTCGACGGCTCGATTTCAGCGCATTTTGAGCATACGATTGCCATCCTCAAAGATGGCGTAGAAATTCTTACAAGCCGAAACGACGGCGGGGTATAACAAGTAACCGTGCTCACGCTATACTGCGGAGCAACGGGGGACTGGAGGATATATGGCTAGCGGCAAGGCGCTTCATTCACGGAAGTTTTTCCTTGCGAATCTGGTAATGGTGGGCATCATCGTCGGATTCGCTCTCTCAACGGTTGTGTTTTCCTGCTCGACCTCAGATAGTCTGCGTCCGGGAGGTACGGCCTACGCCGACGAGCCGCGCACCGCGGAAGTTGATGCATCGGCCTTGGAAGGCTCCTTTCGTGAAGTGGCGGATGCCGTCATACCGAGCGTCGTCAAAGTCGCGGTGGCCGAAGACGAGGAAGAGGGGGCCGGCGGCGATGCACCCTGGTTCGACTACTTCTTCGGAGAGCCGGACGACGATCAACCGAGGCGCCCGCGGGGGCTCGGCTCGGGTGTCATCATTGCACGCGACGGGCAGACCTACTACGTGCTCACCAACGACCATGTGGTCGCGGGTGGAGACAATATCGAGATAACGTTGTCCGATCGCGAAGAGTTTGAGGGTGAGCTCGTCGGGAACGACCCGCGTAAGGACGTGGCCATGGTCTCGTTTGAAAGCCGCAGAGAGATCCCGCTTGCCCGCCTGGGAGATTCGGACTCGCTTTCTGTGGGCGATTGGGTGGTGGCCATCGGCAGTCCGTTCGGCCTCCAGTCGACGATGACCGCGGGGATCGTTAGTGCCGTGGGCCGCCGTGGCGGACCGCAGGGCAATATAAGCGACTTCATCCAAACAGATGCGGCCATAAACCAGGGAAACTCCGGCGGCGCGCTGGTGAATCTGCGGGGCGAGGTCGTGGGTATCAACACCTGGATTACCTCCCAAACCGGCGGGAGCATCGGACTGGGCTTTTCGATTCCCATCAACAACCTGAAAAATGTGGTGGACGACTTCATCGAAACGGGAGAAGTCCGCTACGGATGGCTGGGAGTCAGCCTGCGAGACCCCTCGTCCGCTCTGGCCGAAGACATGGGAATCGCCGATGAAGACGGGGCTTTCGTGTATCATGTATTTCAGGATTCTCCGGCGGCCGAAGGCGGTATCCAGCCGGGAGATTTCGTAACCGCCATAAACGGCGTTCCGGTCGAAGATGCCGACGACTTCATTCTGAGAGTCGGCGATTTGGTCGAAGGCGAGGAGACGGAGTTCGAGCTCACCCGCCTCGGCGAAGAGATGTCGGTGGAGGTTACCATCGGACGGAGGGGCGACGAACAGGCGATTGCCCAGCAGAGCCCCAACGCGTGGCCGGGCATGAGTATCCTTCCCCTTACCGATGACGTGCGCGATCGTACCGAGGTAGAAGGAGTGAGCGGCGGAGTCCTCATAATAAATGTGGAATCTCGCACTCCTTCGGCGGCCGCCGGATTTCGACGGGGCGACGTAATTGTTGAGATGAACGGGGCGCCGGTGGAGTCCGCTATGGATTTCTATGAGGCGCTGAACGATGCTGAACGCGATGAAATCTCTTTTACCTACGTGCGGGAAGGCGAAGAGAACACCGTGTCCATTGACCGATGAGGTTCCCGCAAGAGTGAGGACGAATGGCCGAGGTTAAGAAGGAGTTTATCCCCTACGACGTGGTACGCAACAACGCCCTGAAGCTTGCGCACCGCATACATCAAGAGGGGTTTGTTCCGGATGTGATTTACGTCAGTCTCCGGGGCGGCGCCTACCTCGGCAACGTAATCAGCGAGTACTTCAAATTCGTTAGACGGTCCGGACGGCCCGTATTCTACGCTGCGGTCGTGGCTCGGTCCTACACCGACATCCACGAGCGCAGCAAGGTGATGGTCGACGGGTGGACCTACGATCCGCACTATTTGAGAAGCGGAGACCGGGTTCTACTCGTAGACGACATCTTCGACTCGGGCCGCACGGTAAACCATCTGGTAAACGTCATTCTCGAACAGGGCATTCCCCGCGAGGATGTGCGCATCGCAGTCCATGATTATAAGATCCGCACCTTCTCGGACGAAGCGCTTCCCATCCATCCCGACTACTACTGTCGCAAGCATGAAATTAGCAGACCCGAAGAGGACAGCTGGGTACACTACCTGAGCCACGAGTTGGTAGGCCTCACCGAAAACGAGATCGAGGTGAACTACGCCGCCGACAAGGACGTGGTGAGAATACTCCAGGAAATCCGAGCCGGCGGGGCCGGCTGAGGCTGTAGGCTTGTTAGGAAGCCGGGCCCGTTTCAGGGCC
>JAWLED010000091.1:0-10784 GCA_041686235.1 Spirochaetia bacterium
GGGGCGGTGCTTCCCCTTATCGCCGTACCTTCGGTCGCGGGCATGATGATTGGAACACGAATCGGTGCACGACTCTTGGGTAAAACCAGGCCGATGGTCATTCGGTGGCTCGTAATCGGCATCCTCCTGTTGGCGGGAGCCCGATCAATCCTCAGCGGCAGCGGTGTAATATGATGAACGATGCCGGTCAAAACGAAGAACTGGAGAGAAGCTACGGCAAGGTCTTGCACTACCTCGTCCTTACCGGATTCGTCCTCCTCTTTTTGATGTTTTTCCTCTATGCCTTCGGCGTTCTGCCGGCCTACATGGACGCCGAGCGTGTTCCCGAAATTTGGGCCATGCCGGCGGACGAAGCTCAAGAGCTTATGGGGCGCCCGCCCTTCTGGGGGTGGGTAACCAACCTCCACAGAGCAGATCTCCTTTCGCTCGGATCGCTTGCCTTTCTCACTGCGGTAACTCCCCTGGCGTTCACATTTCTCTTGGCACTGTTTCTAAAGCATAAGAACGTTCCCTACGCCGCGATGGTCTTCGTGGAAATGCTCATCCTCATTCTGGCGGCAAGCGGGCTCGTCGGCGGCTAGCGATCGTGTCAACATGTGCACTATTGCGCACACCATCTCCGCCGATCCCTAAACAAATCTAATACTCGATATTAACACGTGCACTTCTGTGTACACCTTGTCTTCCGCCAATCGCCGTTCTATACTCGCCACATATGCGCTATGAGACACGAATGATGCATTATCCTGAAGGCGATGCGGTGGAGATAGAACGTGGGTTGTCTTTCGGCGATCTTGTGGACGTCAACGGGACGGTTCTCTCCCCTCCTCTGCCTACTGAAAAAATGATTGTCTATCGGGTGAGATCGATCAGCACCGACGAAGAGAGAAACCGCGTTGTCCGAAACTACTATCTCGAGCAGGTCTTTCCTTCTGAGCTGCGGGACTACGTATGAGCGTTTTAGCGGTTGCTGGACGCACCCCGCCGCATGTAAAGTGACCCATGCGTGGTTTCATCATAACGGGAACATCGAGAGGGCTCGGCCAAGCTCTGGCCGAGCAGGCATTGCGCGAAGGCGGCGCGGTACACGGTATTGCGCGAAACCGAAACGAGCAGCTGGAGCGATCGGCGGGGCAAGCTGAGGGCGTTCTCACTCACCACGTTGCGGATCTCAATGAGGTGGAACGGATTCCGCAGCTGGCCGGTGAAATCGTCCGCAGGCTCGAAAGCCGACAACTCGAGGAGCTGGTGCTCATCAACAACGCCGGCGTACTCGACCCGATCGGCCCGGTGGCTGAGCTCGAGCCCGGCCTCCTACACCGTCACATTACGGTCAATGTAACTGCACTCATGCAACTAACCGGAGCCGTTCTCGCCCAGACGCACGGGGCAGCGTATCGGCGCACGGTAGTAAACATCAGTTCCGGTGCGGCGGCAAATCCGTATTACGGGTGGGCCCCGTACTGTACGGCGAAGGCCGCGGTGGAGATGTTTACGCGCGTGCTTGCCGTAGAGTACGAAGGCGATCGGAGCCTGCGAGTGCTTTCGGTAGCGCCCGGCGTCGTCGATACCGACATGCAAGCTCGGATTCGGAAAACCGATGAGCGGCGCTTTCCCCATCGCCCCAAATTCGTGCACCTAAAGGAATCGGGCAAACTCTATACGACGGATCACGCCGCGGAGCTGGTGCTTCGAGCCGCCGGAGACGAGCACATCGAAAGCGGGCAATCCGTCGATGTTCGTGCCCACTACGGATAGCTATTCGAATCCGGCGAACATTGCCTCCCGCGCCTTTGCGAGATTGAAATCCATGAAGTTTGGATAGCGGTCTTTACACCAGAATGCGACGTGGAGGCAGTTCATGACCGAACACCATCGCAGGGCGTCTTCGTCGTAGCTCGCGACTGAGGTGTAGCCTTCGAGGAACGCTTGTTTCGAGGCCTCGGTGTTCATGTAATTGCGACGTTCCCTCAGAATCCAGGCCAACTCGTATTCCCTCCAGCCGAGTCCCGCGGACTCCCAATCGAGAATAGCCTGCACTTCACCGTCTGCGACGAGCGCGTTTGCATCGTTCAAGTCCCCATGAACAAACACCGTGTCCTTTTCGGGCGGGGGATTGTGTGTCAGCCACAGCACGATTTCTTGAAACCGCGGATCGTCGACCTCCTCCTCTCCGAGAAAGGAATACAGCGCAGTTCGCTTGTTCATTCGCCAGTTCATACCGGACTCGTGGAGTTTGCCCACCCACGCACCGAGATCGCTTAGCACGGGCTCGACCTGAGTTGGGTTGTGATAGGGGCTGTACGGCTTGAGGAAATCGCGAAGCATAACACCCGGACGTTCCTCGAGGGCCATGAACTCACGTCGGTCGACGCCGTGCCATAACACGCGCGGCACGGGAAATCGCTTCTCGTATAAGGCCTGAAGGGCTTCGAGCTCGTTCTGAATGGACGCGCGCGTACCTTTGGTGACTTTCAAGTAGATGGTGAACTTACGGTCATTGCGTTTTGCCTCGCAACGATAGACGGAATTTGCTTCGGCGGTGCGATCCCGTTCGGAGCTAATTAGGGTTACGTCGTCGGGTAGCGCATAAGAAGGAACGGCCATTCGCCTAGACTTTAACAGAAACCTCGAGGGTTGCTAGCGCTGAAAGTCGGGAATGTCGAGATAATCGACAACTTCATCGCAGAGCTCTCCGAGCATACGCAGAGCTTCCTTGACCGTACGTCCAGGCAATACCTTTTCCCGGTCGATCACATCATACTCGAGCCGCTCCTCGGCATTCTGACAAAGGATGCCCTCGCCATCGATATCTTCTACGAGGGCGTCGGTAAACCGCCCGAGACGGCGAAAAAAGCGGTCGCTGTCGATAAACAGATTGTGACGCATCTCCACAAGCCGTCTCAGGATGTCCTCCTCATAGGATTTTGAGTAATCGCCGGCGTGAATCCTCCTCGCCTCTGCCAAATAGTCGTCTCTCTTGCGGGCGAGCTCACTAAAGAGATTATAGAATACCTCTCGTTCGAGAGAGAACTTTACATCCAACTTGAGCTTGCGCTCGGTGAGCATACCAAGAAACTCGTCGTCGAAATACTGCGTGTAGAGAAATACGGCCTGAACGTCTTTCTCCTGGGCTTTTACCTGAGAGAGCAACCGAGCGTAGTGCTCGCGAAGCTGCGCGAGGACCGGGAACTCCTCGGTGGGGGAGTCCGCGGCCCGTTCGCTTTGATCGGTATCGCTAAAAAGATTCCCGGAGGACAATCGCTCCTGCTCGAGTTTACTCAGCTCCTCGACGATTGACTTGCGGTTAAACACGTTTTGGCTGCTCTTGAGTTTGCCTTGCAGCTTCTTGATGCGCTGTTCGATTTCGGAGGATTTGCCTTCGTCATAGTCTTCCATATGCACCCCTCCCGATTTCGTTTAGAACACCGCCAACAAACCGGCATCGTAGAGAATTCCACTCGCGCGAAACATTGAAAACTCGGTTTCCAACAACACGATCCCACCCTCGTGTGCCGCGTGCCTCATATCTTGGGTCGCACGCTTGTTGCGAACAATCAGTATTGCGCTAATGTCGGCCATGATAGCGGTGCGGATGGTTTGTACGTTGGCGAGCCCGGTAATGAGCAGCACATTGTCCTGCATGACCGTCAAAACATCGCTCATCAGATCAGACGCAAACCCATACGCTACCTCGTGTTGCTCTCTATCCCCAACGACTATCGTGGCCTCGGCCGACACAGCTATCTCGGCTATCGTCATGACGACAGAGTAGTGTTGCAGAGTGCGAAAATCAAGAGTGTGGCGATGAGTCATCGTCGCGCAAAGGAGATGCTATCCGTTCCTCGAGCATTTCGGCGAGCTCTCTGCGTGTAAGTCGGCGCACGGTTTCAGCGGGAACAACCGGATGCAATACGATGCGCACGGGACGAGGGGTGATGCGCCCGGTTTCTTCGAACAATCGGTAGGTTCCGTCCATGGTTACCGGAAGGATCGCTGCCCCGGCGTCCTGGGGCAGCTTCATCGCTCCGGGGCGAAACGGCCGCATGCGCCGGCTACGACTGCGCGTGCCTTCGGGGAAAATGATCATTGCCTGGCCGAGGCGCATTCTCGAGGCGGCGTGTGTCAGCGCCGAGATCGCCTGGCGAGCGTTTGTGCGTTCGAGAAACACACAGTGCATGGCCGTCATCCACCAGCTAATTATTGGAAGTTTTTTTAGCTCTTTCTTGGCGATGAAGCCCACAAGGCGGGGAACGTAGCCCACCGCCAACAGAATATCGGCATCGCCCTGATGGTTGCTTACCACGCACAGCACCTCCTCGAGACGGTCCCGTGCTTTCCATTCGACATCGACGCGAACCCCGCCGACCCACAACAGGTGACGTGCCCACGCCCCGGTGAGAATGCGCGAGAAGTCCTGTGACGCCGCGCGTCCCCCGAACACAGATACCAGGGCCAGCGGCAGGAACAACGGAATGGTGAGCATCATCAAAATCACGAGATACATAAAAAAGGCAAGGGTTCGCAGCATGTACGGCCAGCGTAGCACAGGTATCTCCATGCGAGAATACGGGCGGCGCGAGGTCGGTGCCTCGTGGGGCCGAGACGCACACGCTGCTGCCGCCCCTGCCCGGTTTGGACGATGCGGTAAAGTTTGATACACTCGAGCAGTAGGGAGGTGTGGGACCCATGAAAGGCCGTTCGTTTCTTCTCATTGCGCTTTTTCTTACCGCGATAGACCTAGTCATTCCGTACCTGCTTTTGGCGGACACCCCTCGTTTCGGCGCAAGCTTTACGTTTTGGTCGGTGTTGACCGCGGCGGTTATTGCCTGGGCGGCCGTATATACGCGAAGGTGGGGGCGACGATGAACGCCGGCTACGTATGGGCGGCAATGATTTTTTGGACCGCTGTGGCCGCATGGATTGCCACCGTTGCCCGTCGACGCATGGGTAAAGGCGCAACCGAGTTTTTCATTGGCGGGCGCCGAATGCAGGGGTTCGTTTCCGGCATGACCTATGCGGCAACGACCTACAGCGCGTTCATGTTGGTGGGCCTGGTCGGCCTCACCTATAACTCCGGTGTAGGTGCCCTGGGCTTCGAGATGACCTACCTGATTTTCACCGTGCTCTTTCTAGTCGTGTTTGGGCCGCGGTTTTGGCTGGTGGGGAATCGTTTCGAGCACATCACCCCGCCCGAGCTTTTGGCACACCGCTACGCAAATCGGTCGGTCGCCGTCGTTGCGGCGGCGATTTCGTTTTTCATGCTGATCCCCTACTCCTCCGTGCAGCTCATGGGAGCGGGGTTTTTGGTACATGGACTTTCCAACGGCGAGATCCCCTTCATGGCGGGAGTGCTGGTCATGGCGGCGCTTTCGGGGTTCAGTGCGTGGTGGGCCGGTATGCGCAGTGTCGCGTGGACCGATGCGTTTCAGGCCGTCACGATGATGATAACCGCCATTATGGCGCTCTTGTTCGTGGCGTTTCAGTTCTTCGGATCACCTGCGGCGTTTCTTAGCTCGGTCGGTGAAAACAATCCCGACCTATTGCGCTTTACCTGGGAGCCGAAGCTTTTCATCGGGCTTACCCTACCCTGGGCGTTTTTCGCGCTCACTAACCCGCAGGTATCGCAGCGCATGTACATCCCCGACCGAGCTGAAAGCCTCAAACGGATGATTCTCTATTTTGCGGCGTTCGGGTTTCTCTATACCATCATCAGCACGCTGTTCGGATATCAGGCGGCGGCATTGCTTCCGGGGCTGGACAACCCCGATGCGGCAATGCCCACGCTCCTCACGCGCATTCCCCCGGCATTAGGCCTCATCCTGTTCATCGGGATTTTCGCGGCAGCCACGTCCACTCTGGGATCGATCATACTCACGCTGAGCTCTCTGTTTGTGCGGGACATCGTGAAGCACGTAAACCCCGATATATCCGAGGGTATGGAGAGATGGCTCGGCCGCTTGGCAATGGCGGCCCTCCTCGTCGCGTGTGTCGTGTTTGCGTGGTTCCGCCCCGGACTGATTACCGTCATCTCGAGCATGGCCTCAGGTGGGCTGTTAGTTATGGCTCCGGCAATCATCGGCGCATTTTTCTGGCGCCGTGCTACCGCCGCGGGCGCAATCCTTTCCATGGCAGTCGGCGGTGTGGTCACCGCGATCATGTATATCGGAGACATCTATCCGTTTGGATGGTGGCCGTCGGTGTGGGGCGGTGCGCTCACCACGATTCTTTTCGTCGCAGTGAGCCTCTTTACGCGCCCTCCGGATTCGGCGGGCGAGTTCATCGACTGGCTCGACGGCGAGCTAAAGGCAAAAGGATTTCGACGAATCCGTTGACAGCGTACGGTGCTTCGGGCCATCGTTCGGTGTGCACAAAAGTATTTTTCAAAATCTCTCGCCCCTCGATCATCGATACTATCTGGCGAACCGTGAGCTCTTCGATGCGCTTGCGCGCTACATGAGCGAAGACGCCGCCATCACCTACGCGGTTCGCGTGGAGGCGGCGCTACTCGATGCCCATGTAGCCTCATTTTTCGACGGGGATCCGCAGCTCCGCCGGGCGACGACCGAGCTCACGAACGTGGTCACACCGGAGGCGGTGTATGAGGAAGAAGCACGCACGGAACACAACATCCGTGCGGTGGTCAACGTAATCCAAAGCCATATTCCCGAAAAGCTGCGTCCCTTCGTTCACTTGGGGGCCACCTCTATGGATATCCTCGACACGGCAAACGCGCTGCGCTACCGAGAGGCGGTTTGCGATGTCGTGCTCCCGGTGCTTGTCGGCCTCCAGCGCGAGCTCATCGGACTCGGCCGTCGGGAATTGGAAACCCCGCAGGTGGGGCGAACGCACGGACAGCATGCAGTTCCGATCACCTTTGGGTTCGCGATATCCTCGTATGTTGCTCGTCTCGGTGAGGCAATTGCCGAGCTTCACAGACATACACACCAACTGCGCGGCAAGCTCTCGGGTGCGGTCGGCGCATACAACGCTACTTCGGTGCTTGCCGAGGATCCGCGAGACCTCGAGCGACGGGTGCTCGCTACGCTCGGCCTCGAGCCGGCGGCGGTGTCCACCCAGATTGTCCCACCGGAAGCGGTGCTGCGAGTACTCCAGGACATTAACGTTGCCTTCGGCATCATCGCAAACATCGCCGACGACGTGCGGCATTTGCAGCGCAGTGAGATAGCCGAGGTGGCCGAAGCATTCGGAGAACACCAGGTCGGCTCCTCGACCATGCCCCAAAAGAGAAACCCCTGGAACAGTGAGCACGTGAAGAGCCTCTGGAAGGCATTCTCCCCGCGCATCATGACGGCCTACATGGACCAAATCTCCGAGCATCAGCGCGATCTGTCAAACTCCGCCTCGAGTCGGTTTATCGCCGACTATCTTGCCGGGTTCGTTGCCGCCTGTGCCCGCATGCGCGGTGTCATCGGGCGACTCGTGGTGGACGAGTCGCGTATGCGGGGGAACCTCGAAATGAACGGTGACAGCGTACTCGCAGAGCCGGCCTACATTCTGCTTGCACTCTCGGGGAGAGCCGATGCGCATGAAACAGTACGGAAGGCAACCGTGCGAAGCGATCAGGAGGGAATAAGCCTCAAGGAAGCGCTCTCCGCCGACACCGAGGCCTGGCAGGGAATATCGGAACGTCTCGCCCGAACGATCGGTGCGAATGCCGACGAGTTCTTTTCCGGCCCGGAACGCTACACGGGGCGAGCAGACCAAACGGCTCGAGAGGTGTTTGATCGCTTCGAGGCACTCCTCTCTGAGCTCGGTATCGAGGGCAGATGACACGCCTATTCGTTGAGAAGAAGCCCGGATTCCGCACCAAAGCTGTTGCAATGCAGCGCGAAATCAGTGAAGTCCTCGGTATCAGTGCGGTTTCCGGCGTTCGCCTTCTTCAGCGCTACGATCTCGATAACCTGCGCGATGATGTGTTGCGGCGGGCGCTGCACACGGTGTTTGCCGACCCGGTCAGCGACACGGTAAGCTACGAGCTCGCCCTATCCGGTGACGAGCACGCCTTTGCCTACGCCTATCATCCGGGGCAATTCGACCAGCGTGCCGATTCCGCCGCGCAGGCACTCAACCTTCTCGGCCGAGGAGCTTCGGGCTTCGCCTCGGTCTCTTGCGCTTCCGTGGTCGTGCTTTCCGGAGCCGTTTCAGCAGCGGAGCTCGAGCGCATACAACGCTACCTCGTGAACCCGGTCGATTCGCAGATCGTCCCCGTCGATAGGCCTGTCGCGCGAGAATCGGCTGCGGCTTCAGCGCACATCGCGTCGCAGGGGGGCAAAGCCCAAAGCACCGCGGATACTGCGTCGTTGGAGGACGGAGAGCGCAGCCTCGAGCAGCTGCGTGATCCGGCGAACCGAGCTCTTGTGGCCGGCGAGCTCGGCCTTGCAATGCGTAATCGGGACCTCGAGGTCGTATGCGAGTTCTTCTTTGACTCCGAGCACCGTCCGCCTTCGGTGACCGAGCTTTCGATCATCGACACGTATTGGTCCGACCACTGCCGTCATACGACCTTTCTTACCGAATTGCAGAATATCACCATTGCAGACGACCCGCTCTTAGCGCGCGCGCGATCCGACTACCGGCGGTACCGGCAACTACGCGAGGAGCTCGGTGTGAGCGCCGGCGAGTCGCTCATGGATATCGCCACGATCGGGGGCAAACACGCGCGGGCGAAGGGACGACTTGCCGACCTCGAGGTTACCGATGAGATAAACGCCGCCTCGCTGCGCGTTTCCGGCCCCGGGGGTGAACCCTGGCTTTTGATGGTGAAGAATGAAACCCACAACCATCCCACCGAGATCGAGCCCTACGGCGGCGCTGCTACCTGTCTCGGCGGTGCAATCCGCGACCCGCTTTCGGAACGCAGCTACGTATTTCAGGCGGCACGGGTGACCGGCAGTGGAGATCCCCGTACGCCGGTCTCGGAGACATGGCCGGGCAAGCTGCCTCAGCGTACCATTACCACCGAAGCGGCTCAGGGTTTTTCCTCGTACGGGAACCAGATCGGTCTTACCACGGGGATGGTCGAGGAGGTCTACCATCCCGGCTACGTGGCGAAACGCCTCGAAATCGGCGCGGTCTGCGGAGCAGCTCCACAGCTGCACGTGCATCGCTCTCCTCCGGAGGTGGGCGACCGGATTGTCCTTGTTGGTGGACGCACGGGCCGCGACGGGTGCGGAGGCGCAACGGGGTCGAGCAAGGCGCACGACGAGGCCTCCATCGAACAGGCCGGCGCCGAGGTCCAGAAAGGTAATCCGCCTGTGGAGCGCGCGTTACAGCGGTTGTTCCGTCGCCCGGAGGCTGCGGCATTGATCAAACGCTGCAACGATTTCGGCGCCGGTGGGGTGTCGGTGGCGATAGGCGAATTGGCCGAGGGGGTCGACGTCGACCTCGATGTGATCCCGGTCAAATATCGAGGGCTCACGCCGAGGGAGCTTGCAATAAGCGAGAGCCAGGAGCGTATGGCAGTCGTTCTTGCCCCATCGGATGTCCAAGCATTTCTCTCCTACGCAGATGCTGAAAACCTCGAGGCGACGGTCGTTGCTACGGTGACCGACAGGTCCCGACTGCGCATGTATAGCGAAGGCTCCCTTGTAGCCGACATAGAGCGGAGCTTCCTCGAGAGCCACGGGGCACCGCGGCGCGCAACCGCCTATATTGCGCCTCCGGCGCGGCAGAGCACTGAGTCGGAGGCGCAGTCCGACCCCATTGGCGAGCACGGCCTCACGCGTGAAACGTGGCTCGAGCGAGTCGGCCGTCTCGATGTCTGTAGCCGTCGGGGATTGACCGAAATGTTCGACTCAACCGTCGGCGCCGGTACGGCAATGGCGCCCTTGGGCGGCGCGTTTGGAGCTACACCGGAGGAGGCGGCGGTGTGCGAGTTGCCTACTGCCGCCTTTGGCCGGCCGCAGTCCGGCGAGACGGTGAGCACATTGAGCTACGGCTTTGACCCCGTGCTCTCGGCGTGGTCGCCCTACCATGGTGCCTACCTCGCCGTTGTAGAGTCGGTGTGCCGACTTGTTGCCGTTGGTGCTCGCCCGGAGGCGATACGGCTCAGCTTGCAGGAGTATTTTCCCCGTCCCGGCGATGATGCGAAACGCTGGGGGCTTCCCGCTGCCGCCCTCTTAGGAGCGCTCGGCGCCCAACTCGACCTCGGAGTCCCTGCTGTCGGCGGAAAAGACAGCATGTCGGGATCGTTCAACGCGTATGACGTGCCGCCGACGCTGGTTTCCTTTGCGGTCTCCGCGATTCCCGGCGACCATGTAACCGGCGCTGCCTTCTCCCGCAGCGGGAGCGCCGTGCTGCTTCTCGATACGCCGCTCGACGGGCTCGGGCTTCCGCACATGGAGGTCCTGCTCGCGCACAGTGCCCGTATTGCCGACATGCGCGCAGAGGGCGTTTTGCGCGCAGCAGGAACGATCCGTCGAGGTGGGCTCGTTGCGGCGTTGACCCGCGCGTGCCTCGGTAATCGAATAGGCATCGATCTCGATACCGAGCAATTGGGTGACCCCGGTGCGCCGCGCTACGGAAGCTTCTACGTGGAGGTGGAACCGGAGGGGGCGCAGCGGATACTCGGCGAGCAGGGAGAGTCACCGAGCGTCCGGTGGATCGGCACGACCGGCGGGAGCACGATACGCACCGCTCAGTGGGAGTTGGACCTTGCGACGCTCGAGGCGCGATGGACGGCGCCGCTTTCGGAGGTGTTCCCCGTGCGTACCTCGCCGGGCACTGACGGTGGGGCCGCAGGTCGAGAGGCGCCGCCGGGA
>JAWLED010000018.1:0-7795 GCA_041686235.1 Spirochaetia bacterium
TTCACACCGCTAAACAGGGGAAACTCGAGGGTTAGGTGACGTCCGGTGTATTCGAGGTACCGGCCCAGGGCGGCTTCGAGCGCCTCGAAGCCCCGAGAGGCAACTGAGCGCCCCGCCGCCTGACCGGCCGTCCCCGCGGTGGCGTGCGCGCCCACGGACCCGCTGATCGCTCGACCGGCCGCCGCTTGCGTTGCTCCGGGCATGAGCTCTGCACGAAGCTCCGGTTGGGCACTCACGAGCGAGACGGCCAATCGCGGAGGTGCGGTCGGGCGGCTTTCGAGGGCAGGCTCGCTTGCAAGGCGATCTATCGCTGAGGGGATCCCGCATGTTGACACGGTAATGCGCTTGGGTGCGACCGCAGGACCGTGAGGATGTGCAAAGATGCGCACCGCCGCAAGCACATTGTCGGTGTTCAAAAGCGGCTCGCCCATACCCATAAAGACGATGTTTGTGATCGCACCGAAACGTTCGCGGGCGGCGACCAGCTGTTCGACGATTTCCTCGGTCGTCAGGTTCCTGTGAAACCCGAGCCGTCCCGTTTTGCAAAACGTACAGCCGATCGCACAGCCCACTTGAGAGGAGACGCAAAGAGTCTTTCGCACGTCCTCGGCGCCGTGGACGCCCGGCTTTCGGTCTACGAGGACGACGGTCTCCACGGCGGCGCCGTCGGCAAGCCGCATCTTGAGCTTCACATTGCCGTCGCGATCGGAAAACGTATTTGCGACCGTGGTGGTGCGCCGCTCGAGAAAAGCGCGGTGTCGGGATAGAACATAGCGAAACTCGTGCTGCAGATGGGGAGAAAGGCGGCCGTGAGCGGCTCGGAATATGACGCTTGCATGGACGCGACCGGATACCTCCGGGTAGGCGGCGATCTCCTCGGGAAGCAACGCGGTCGCACTCGTCTCGGTCGGACCCTGATACATGGTGGTCGTTGGTGTGCTACTCGACGCATCGTGCAAAACCGTCGTCCTCGGCCCCACTCAGTGCCCGCGCCGGATTCGTTCCAGAGTATCGTCGATTTTTCGGTTTCGCTTTCCTCGGCGCGGAAACGACTCTAGTAGCGATATAGCCTTCGCTTTCTGTCCGAGTTTGATATAACAGTCGGCCAACTTCTGATAGACGCGGGAATTTCCCGGGGTGTTCGGGATGAGTCCCTCTAACGAGGTGGCGGCCTCCTCGTAGCGGCCTTCATCCATACTCAACAGTGCAAGGCCAAGCACCGCATAGGGGTCGAACTCGATATTCAGCGCCTTACGGTAGTACTCTTCGGCCTGTTCAGGATTGCCGACGGCTCGATACGCGTCGCCCGCGCGGGTGAGTATGATTCGGTTCTTCTCGTCCCGCGAGAGGATTTGGTTCCAATAGGCAAGGGCGTCTTCGGGGCGGCCGATTCCGCGATACGCGTCGCCCAAGCCGAAAAGGGCATAAAAGTTGTTCGGCTCGCGCTCGAGGGCTCGTTCGAAATACCGGATCGCATCTTGAAATTGTTTCAGCTTGCGGTGGCAGTTCCCCAACGAAGTGAGAACGCGGATGTCTACGTTGGACCCGCTGAGCTCGAGCATACGTTGCCAATACGCGAGGGCGTTCTGATAATCTCTGAAGCCGTAGTAAAGATGGGCAAGGCCGATGATGGCGTATGCGTTGTTTTCTTCGAGCTCGAGAACCCGGTCGTAGAGCTCCTTCGACCTGTCGAAGTTTTTGACTTTTCGGTGAGCATCCGCGACTCGTGTGAGAACGGTAACGTTTTGGTTATCGTGATGGAGATATTTCTCCCACGCGTCAATGGCGCGGTGGTATTGCTTCATGTTTTTGTAACACTCGGCAAGACCGAAGAGGGCATAGTTGTTGGTCGGATGATGCTCGAGGCAGCGTTTATAGTATTCGAGGGCACGCGGGCATTGCCCTTTCTTACGTGCCGCGTCCCCGAGGCCGACGAGCGCATAATTGTTCGTGTCGTCGTATTCGAGGATTTCGCGAAACTTCTCGTTTGCCTCTTCGACAAAGTTCTCCCGCAGGAGTTGATATGCCTGTTGAGAAAGCACGGCAATGTGTCGGCGCGTCTCTTCGCCCGGCTCGTGCTGTGGTTTTTCGTTGGACTGCGAGTTCGGGTCGGTCATCTGTCGCGTTGACCTTCGTCGGATTCTTCGAGCCAATGCCTGACGACACCGGCCATCTTTTCGATCATCGCTTCTGAGCGTGCGGTATCGCCGGCCTGCCAGAACATACGGAATGCCTCCAGGGGCTTTTTCTGCTTTTGGTAGTGTTCGCCGAGCCGGACCAACCCGTCACCGTAGCGCGCGGTTAGGAAAACACGCTGCGCCTCCCCGAGTTTTCCCTGGTTGTAGAGCTCGTTCCCCTTCCTGATGAGGGCTGCTCTCTGTTGGGCCGACAGTTCGGGAAGGCTGTCGCTGCTGACCTTTATGAAGCCGGGGGCCGGCGGTAGCTTCGAATTTACATTCGCCATCGATCAATCACCGTAGTATAGCGCATTGGCCCCCCGAGATCAAACCACGCCTTTCGTCGACATGCCGGCGCTACCCCCGCGGATTGCAAAGCTTTCACCGAGGGCACGGCCCAATGCTTTGAAAAGCGCCTCGATCATGTGGTGACTGTTGGTGCCGTAGCGGCACAGCAGGTGCAAATTGCACCTCGAGCGGATCGAAAGAGCCCAGAAGAACTCACCAAACAGCGCTGTTTGAAGATTCCCGACGTAATCCTGGGGAAAATCCGCTTCATACACGAGGTACGGTCGGCCGCCTGCGTCAACCACCGCCTCGCTGAGCGCATCGTCCATCGGCACTACCGAGTGACCGAAGCGGACGAGGTTGTCGGAGTCGCTCAGGACCTCGCAGAAGGCGTCGCCGATGACCAGGCCGACGTCCTCGACGGTGTGATGTGGATCCACTTCGACGTCACCGGTGGCGTCGACCTCCAATCGAAAGCCCCCATGAAAAGACATGGCGTGCAGCATATGGTCGAAAAACGGGACCGAAGTGTTTATCCGGATATCCTCGCGGGTATCAAGCTGCAAAGAGACGGAAATGCGGGTTTCTTTGGTCTCGCGGCTCACCGTTGCGTGGCGTGTTGCCATAGTTTACTCCTCGGGTGCCTTGCGTATGTGCTTGAGAAACTCGTTGACCCGTCGGTAGTGAAACTTGTAATAGGCGGGGTTCGCGATAAGGAACACTCCGATTCGTTCGAGCTCTTGGGTTACGACAAGATCATTTGCTTTGAGTGTGGAGCCGGTCTCTACGAGGTCGACGATGTACGGCGCAAGCCCGAGCACGGGGGCAAGCTCGACCGAGCCGTTGAGCTTGATCACCTCTACCGGTATTCCGCGCCGGTGGAAATAGTCTCGTGCATAGCGCGTGAATTTCGTAGCTACCGTCATATGGCCGGGAACTTTTTGAGCAACGTGATCCTTTCTGGTGGCGAGGCACATGGTCGTCGAGCCGAAGTCGAACTCGTGTAGCTTAAAAAACGATTGGCCGGACTCATACAGAACGTCGGCCCCGCAGATCCCCAGCCCCGCAATACCGTGATTGACGTAAACGGGCAGGTCACTGTTTTTGACGAGGATTATTTTAAGCTTATGGTCTTCGTCGTAAGCAACGAGCTTCCGCTTCTCCACGGTAAACCGGATGCCACGCTGCGAGAGATGCTCTTGTGTCTGTTCGAGTAATCTCCCTTTGGGGAGGGCGAGGGTGAGCGGCGTCTCGGGTGTTTCGCTCATAGAATGGTCGTCCTTCCCTCTTGTCTCATGGCGCGGGCGGCACGCGCGCGCTCCACGAAAGAGGTGCCCGGTGCTTTCTCGGCGCTCGGCACATCGGGCTTCTCGCGGTCGAGCTCCAGGCGATCCTGAATCTTGCGAAGCAAGATGGAAAACCCGACCGACGGCGCGTCGAGCCCGAACACGGAGAGCAGACCGTCGTAGCGCCCACCGGCGGCCACCGCGCTGTCGAGCCCGTCCATGTAGACCTCGAACGCAATGCCGCTGTGGTAGGGCTGGTTCCCGATCTCGGAGAAGTCGAAACGTATCCGTTGTGTCGCATCGAGCTCGTCGAGGAGCCGATACAGAGCGCTGACCTCGGAGACCGAGTGCGTCTCTGCGTCGGTCAACGCGCCTGAGATCCGGTTCCACAGCTCGGTGAGCTCACCGGATGTTCCGATGAACGAATAGAGCTCAACGAGCGCGTCGATTTCTCCACTCGTGCGCCTCGTCTCCTCGAGGACGCTGCGTACCGTGTGCCACTCGCGGTGGCCAACGGCGCGACGCGCGGTGCGCCGCGTTGCCTCGGGTAGATTGGAAAAGGCCGCGTCAAAAAGTCCTCTGCAACCGAGATGCACGAAAAACGGAGGAGCGGAAACGGCGGCAAGTGCGTCGAGCAGCATGAGGAGAACCTCTGCGTCGGCCTCGATCCCCCGTTTTCCGATGAGCTCGGCTCCGGTCTGGAAAAACTCGTTCTTGGAGATGTCTTCGGGATCCTGATGGCGCAGGATTGTATCCGAATAGAACACCCGCGCCGGGAGATCTTCCTCGCGCAAGATAAGCCCCATCTGTTTGGCAAGAAATAAGGTGATGTCGGAGCGTAGCATCAACAGGTCGCCGTCACGGTCTATGAGGCGGTAGATGCTGCGCGCATCCTCTTCCCGAAGCAAGGGGGTGTATACGTCGTAGAAGTCGAAAGACGGCGTTTGTACGGGGAGATAGCCCCACCTCAGCAGCGTTTCCTCGATGGACGCGGCAAGACGGCGGTGGCGATATGCTTCTTCGAGATAGAACGTTTCGGTTCCCTGGGGAACCTGCAAAGCCCGTTTGAACTCGGCTGTCACGAGATGCTCCTCTTTTGGCTCGACCACTGTCGGCAGACCGTACAATATCAAAATTTACCGGCCCGTGTGAACTGCCCGCTACAGAGAGCTGCGGCGATCGAGCTCGAATTTCACCCTTGACGGAGATCCCGGGCGGGTGTAGCATGCAATTATGCAAGCGCATGCATGCGCGTGAGCATGCGATGTTCTGTTCGGGTTCTCGGGGAAAGCCGGGCAGTTGGGTACATAAAGTGTTATATAAAAGCAGCTTGCAGTTACAATATAGGTTGCACGGGGGCAAGCGAAAAATCTTTATGAGCACCGGTACAACTTTAAGCAAGCGCTTGCACACATCAGGGCGCCGCGACGGTAGTAATCTATGGCTGAGCGAATCACAATGAAAGACCTCGCCCGAATGGCGGGTACCAGCTTGTCTACGGTGTCCCGAAGTCTCAACGACCATCCGGCCATATCCCGGCAAACGCGCGAGCATATCAAAGACCTCGCCCAGCGATACGGGTTCGACTTCAATATGAGCGCAAAGAGCCTCGCCACGAAGAAGAACAGCACGGTCGGGCTCATATTTCCCGAATCGCTCGACAATCCCGACAATTTTTCTTTTGCGGGAATGCTGTTGCGGAACGTGCGCGCGGTTCTCGAAGAAGTCGAGCTGGACACCCTCATTTCTTTCAGTCGAAACGACTATACCGGCGAAAGCAACATTCAGAGGCTTCTTCGGCAGGGAAAGGTGGACGGGCTGTTGTTGGTTCAGCCCCACTTCGAGCCGGGAGATTTCGAGGCAATCCGCAGCTCCGGTGTGCCGTATGTGTTGTTGCATTTCCTCCCTGAAGCATTGCCGGTGCACGAGGTCAATTATGTGTACGTGGACCACGTGCTGGGAGGAAAGCTCGCTACCGAGCACCTCATAGCGCACGGGGCACGGAAGATATTGTGCATTACCGAGCGCGAGCGCCAGTTCAGGGAGCGAACCGAGGGCTATCGGCTCGCGCATAAAGAACGGGCGCTGCCGCTTTACGAACACATGATTCATTCGCGCGATGCAAGTTTCGAGGACGGATATCGGACGATCATGGAGAACCCGCAGTACTTGGACGAAATTGATGCCGTCTTTGCGCAGGCCGACGTAACGGCCTTTGGAGTTCTATCCGCCTTCCGCGAGCTCGGGGTAAGGGTGCCCGAGGACATGCTCGTGGTGGGCTACGACGACATCCGCATGGCGACAATCATACATCCGAGCCTCACCACGGTGCATCAACCACAAGAAGATTTGGTGCGACACGCCTGCAAGCGGCTCGTCGAGATGCTTCACGGGGAGGAGCCGACGCCCCCGTACCAAGAAACGCTCAAACCATGGCTCGTGTGCCGCGCTACGGCGCCGGCAGGCGCAGCTGATTGAATAGCAAGGCGGTGTTCCGTGCTTGTTACTGAAAAACATATTGAGGAGGCAGTTCATGAAACGGTTAACGGCCATGTTGGCGGTTATGGTGCTCCTGTTCACCGTTGGGTGTGGCTCAGGTGAGCAGGATCAGGCAGAAGGAGAAGAGGATACCGGCTCCGAGGAAGAGACGAAGGCTTCCTATACCGATAATCCGTGGACCGACGGCGAGGACCTCTCCGGCACGGAGGTAGCCATTTTCGGCGCATTCGTCGAACCGGGCTCGGATTATTTCATAGAGAGCATGTCGGATTTCGAGGAAGAGACCGGGATCGAAGTCGAATATACCGGCTCCGGAGATTTCGAGTCGCTCATCAGCGTTCGCGTAGAAGGCGGTGATGAGCCCGACATTGCGTCATTTGCGCAGCCCGGACTTCTCGAAGACATGGTGCGCCGGGGGCACATCGAGGATCTGAATGACTGGTTCGATCGTTCGTTTCTCGAGGAGCATTATGACGATAGTTGGCTCGAGATTGCGACCATGGACGACATCATGGCCGGAGTATGGTACCGGGCAAACATCAAAAGCCTCGTGTGGCATCCCGCGCCTGAGTTTAGTGAGGCAGGCTACGAGGCTCCCGAAACATGGGACGAGATGATCGAGCTCTCCGATCAAATGGTGGAGGACGGAGAAACCCCCTGGTCCATCGGGATAGAAAGCTCGGGGGCTACCGGCTGGGTGGCCACCGACTGGATGGAAGATATCATGCTGCGCACGGTCTCTCCGGAAAAGTACGATGACTGGGTCAACGGAGACCTTCCGTTCACCTCCGACGAGGTTCGCCGGGCAGCAGAGATCATGGGAGAAATCTGGTTCGACGAGGATTACGTGCTCGGCGGAACGCAGTCCATTCTGACGGTGCCATTCGGCGATGCCACCGATCCCTTGTTCAGAGATCCGCCCGACGCGTGGCTGCACCGGCAAGCGAGTTTCATAACCGACTTCTTTCCCGACGACGCGACGGTAGGCGAAGACGTAAACTTCTTTTATCTCCCGCCAATTGATGAGGAACAGGGCAAGCCCGTGCTCGGCGCCGGGGACATTATGGCTGCATTCAACGACCGCCCCGAGGTGCGCGCGGTTATGCGCTATCTCGCGACGGGTCAATCGATCAAGCAGTGGGTAGAGGCCGGCGGAGTTGTCGCGCCCCACAAGGATGCCGAGCTCGACTGGTATCCGACTGAGGCAAACCGCCGCTACGCCGAGATTCTCCACGACGCGGACACCTTCCGCTTCGACGGCTCGGACATGATGCCGGGAGAGGTCGGAACAGGCGCATTCTGGAACGAAATGACGAACTGGATCGGCGGAAGCGACTTGGACACCGTTCTCGAGAACATTGACGAGAGCTGGCCCGAGGACGACGAAGAATAGCAAGACCGTTCTCATGCGTGTAACCTGCGGGTTCAGCCGGGCGAGGGCGCCCTTGTCGGGGGCCCTCCTCGGCGCTCTCGACCGGGCCCTCGTCGGGGCCCTCCTCGGCGCCCGCAGGTTCTTTCAAAAGACGTGAGCCCGCCCCGCGGGCT